>NZ_CP061368.1:2869924-3194848 GCF_014725735.1 Wenzhouxiangella sp. AB-CW3 | reverse complement strand
GTGCTGTCACTGGTGCTCTACGCCGGCTTCGATGTCACCACATCGGCCATGCAGTTCCAGGAAAAGACCGTCTGGATCGGGGCTTTCGACGTCAATTATCATCTGGGTGTCGATGGTCTTTCACTGCCGCTGATTCTGCTGACCACGCTGATCGGGGTGCTGATCATCGTTGCCGGGTGGCAAATAAAGAATCAGCCGCACCTCTACATGGCCGCTTTCCTGCTGCTGCAGGGGCTGATGGTGGGCGTATTCTCCGCGCTCGACGCGTTGCTGTTCTACGTCTTCTTCGAAGCCATGCTGGTGCCGATGTTCCTGATCATCGGTATCTGGGGCGGGCCCAACCGCATCTACGCCACCATCAAGTTCTTCCTGTTCACCTTCTTCGGTTCGGTGTTCATGCTGATCGCGCTGATCTGGCTGTACCTGCAGTCGGGCAGCTTCGCCATTCTCGATCTTCATGACTTCCCGATTGCCCTGGCCGCCCAGATCTGGATCTTCCTGGCCTTCCTGATCGCGTTTGCTGTCAAGGTGCCGATGTGGCCGGTGCATACGTGGTTGCCCGACGCCCATGTCGAGGCGCCCACCGGCGGTTCCGTGGTGCTGGCCGCGGTCATGCTCAAGATCGGCGGTTACGGGCTGGTGCGGTTTTCGTTGCCGATTACCCCCGATGCCGCCGCCGCGCTGGACTGGCTGGTCATCGGTCTGTCGCTGGTGGCCATTGCCTATATCGGTTTTGTCGCCCTGGCGCAAAGCGATATGAAAAAGCTGATCGCCTACAGCTCGATTTCGCACATGGGTTTTGTCACGCTGGGGCTGTTTCTGGCCTTTGCCATTGCCCGCAATACCGGCGAGACCACCGGCGCCGGGCTGGGCATCACCGGGGCGATGGTGCAGATGATCTCGCACGGCTTTATTTCCGGCGCCATGTTCCTGGCCGTGGGCGTGCTCTACGATCGCATGCACAGCCGCGATATCAATGCCTACGGCGGCGTGGCCAACACCATGCCCTGGTTCGCCATGTTCGCCGTGCTGTTCTTTATGGCCAACTCCGGCCTGCCGGGCACCTCGGGCTTCGTCGGCGAATTCATGGTCATCCTGGCCGCCTTCCATGCCAACTTCTGGTTCGCCTTCGTCGCCGGCACCACCCTGATCCTGGGCGCGGCCTACAGCCTGTGGCTGGTCAAGCGGGTGTTCTACGGCGAGGTGGCCAACCAGGGCGTGGCCAAGCTCAAAGACCTGGGCCGGCGCGAATGGCTGGTCCTGACCGTACTCGCCGTGCTGGTCATCGGCGTGGGCGTATGGCCGTATCCGCTCATCGAAATGATGGAAGCGTCCGTCCAGAACCTGGTCGAGCACATCATGCAGTCGAAGCTTAATTGATGAATTATTGAACCGCAGATGAACGCAGATGAACACAGATTGGAAGGGCGGGCAGCCTTGCGGATGAAGCAAGTGAGGCATTCTTTTGCCGATGTCGAACTTGTTGTTCCTGTTGATCTGCGTTTATCCGCGTTCATCTGCGGTTCCAATCAAATGTTTGAAGTGAAGCCGACATGACGATTGCCGAATTACAACTGGCGTTGCCCGAGATCTTTGTGCTGACGATGGCCTGTGTCATTCTGCTGGCCGATCTGTTTATTGCCGAAGAGCGGCGCGGGCTGACGCATACGCTGGCGGTGGGCACGCTGATCTTTGCCGCCATTCTGACCGGGCGTTTGATGATGGAGCCTGGCGAGGTCGCGCATGCCTTTGCCGATACCTTCGTACGCGATCGATTCGGCGACGTGCTCAAGGTTTTCAGCTACATTATACTCGCGGGCGTCTATGTTTACGCCAAGCACTATCTCAGGATGTTCAGTCTGTTCAAGGGCGAGTTCTACACGCTCACCCTGTTTGCCCTGATTGGCGTGATGGTGATGATCTCGGCCTCGAGCATGCTCACGCTTTACCTGGGCCTGGAGTTGCTGGCGCTGTCGACCTATGCCCTGATTGCCCTCAATCGCGATTCACTGCCCGGCTCCGAGGCGGCAATGAAGTACTTCATCCTCGGCTCGCTGGCCTCGGGCATGCTGCTCTATGGCATGAGTCTGATCTTCGGTGCCACCGGCTCTTTGCAGCTTGGCGAGATCAGTTCGGCGCTTGGTGCGGGAGTGGGCGATGACATGCTGCTGACTTTCGGCCTGGTGTTCGTGGTCATCGGCATCGCCTTCAAGCTCGGCGCCGTGCCGTTTCACATGTGGGTGCCCGATGTCTACCACGGCGCACCGCTGGCCATCACCCTGTTCATCGCCTCGGTACCCAAGCTGGCCGGCCTGGCCCTGGCCATCCGCCTGCTCGACAATGGCCTGAGCGGCCTGCATGACGACTGGCAGGCCATGCTGGTGGTGCTGGCCGCGCTGTCACTGATCATCGGCAATGTCGCGGCCATCGCCCAGACCAACATCAAGCGCATGCTGGCCTATTCGACCATCGCGCACATGGGCTTCATGTTGTTGGGCATCCTGGCGGGCACGCCCGAGGGCTATGCGGCGGCCATGTTCTATGCCATCGTCTACGCCATCATGTCCGCCGGCGCCTTCGCCGTCATCATCCTGCTGTCGAACAACGGCATCGAGGCTGACCAGCTCGATGACTTCAAGGGCCTGGCCCGGCGTAACCCTTGGCATGCCTTCCTGATGATGATGATCCTGTTTTCGCTGGCCGGCATCCCGGTTTTCGCCGGCTTCTTCGCCAAGTGGCAAGTCATCGCCGCCGCCCTGTCCGCCGGCTTCACCGCCCTGGCCGTCCTGGCCGTAATCACCGCGGTCATCGGCGCCTTCTACTACCTGCGCGTCGTCAAACTAATGTACTTCGACGAACCCGAAACCCCCGACCGCGTCCCCGCCCCCGTGGACTTCCGCGCCGTCCTAACCATCAACGGCACCGCCGTCCTCGGCCTTGGAATCTTCTCCGGCGGCCTCATCAGCCTATGCATCAGCGCCTTCGTCTAGACATTCCCACCCCGTCGTTCCGGCCGTAGCGCCGGGACCTCGCACGCTGGCCATCTGCACGGTAATCTTCGTTCAACACCATGCCAACCCCACGGTGCGAGGTCCCGGATATCGCCTGAGGCGATTCCGGGACGACCATTAAATCTCTCCGCTCGCCTCACATCACACCCAACATCTTCCCACCCCGTCATCCCGGCCCTAGCGCCGGGACCTCGCACGCTGGCCATCTGCACGGTAATCTTCGTTCAACACCATGCCAACCCCACCGTGCGAGGTCCCGGATATCGCCTGAGGCGATTCCGGGACGACAACTAAACTTCTCCGCTCGCCTCGCATCACACCCAACATCTTCCCACCCCGTCGTTCCGGCCGTAGCGCCGGGACCTCGCACGCTGGCCATCTGCACGGTAATCTTCGTTCAACACCATGCCAACCCCACCGTGCGAGGTCCCGGATATCGCCTGAGGCGATTCCGGGACGACAACTAAACTTCTCCGCTCGCCTCACATCACACCCAACATCTTCCCACCCCGTCGTTCCGGTCGTAGCGCCGGGACCTCGCACGCTGGCCATCTGCACGGTAATCTTCGTTCAACACCATGCCAACCCCACGGTGCGAGGTCCCGGATATCGCCTGAGGCGATTCCGGGACGACAACTAAACTTCTCCGCTCGCCTCGCATCACACCCAACATCTTCCCACCCCGTCGTTCCGGCCGTAGCGCCGGGACCTCGCACGCTGGCCATCTGCACGGTAATCTTCGTTCAACACCATGCCAACCCCACCGTGCGAGGTCCCGGATATCGCCTGAGGCGATTCCGGGACGACAACTAAACTTCTCCGCTCGCCTCGCATCACACCCAACATCTTCCCACCCCGTCGTTCCGGCCGTAGCGCCGGGACCTCGCACGCTGGCCATCTGCACGGCAATCCTCGTTCAACACCATGCCAACCCCACCGTGCGAGGTCCCGGATATCGCCTGAGGCGATTCCGGGACGACCATTAAATCTCTCCGCTCGCCTCACATCACACCCAACATCTTCCCACCCCGTCATCCCGGCCCTAGCGCCGGGACCTCGCACGCTGGCCATCTGCACGGTAATCTTCGTTCAACACCATGCCAACCCCACCGTGCGAGGTCCCGGATATCGCCTGAGGCGATTCCGGGACGACAACTAAACTTCTCCGCTCGCCTCGCATCACACCCAACATCTTCCCACCCCGTCGTTCCGGCCGTAGCGCCGGGACCTCGCACGCTGGCCATCTGCACGGTAATCTTCGTTCAACACCATGCCAACCCCACCGTGCGAGGTCCCGGATATCGCCTGAGGCGATTCCGGGACGACAACTAAACTTCTCCGCTCGCCTCGCATCACACCCAACATCTTCCCACCCCGTCGTTCCGGCCGTAGCGCCGGGACCTCGCACGCTGGCCATCTGCACGGTAATCTTCGTTCAACACCATGCCAACCCCACCGTGCGAGGTCCCGGATATCGCCTGAGGCGATTCCGGGACGACAACTAAACTTCTCCGCTCGCCTCGCATCACACCCAACATCTTCCCACCCCGTCGTTCCGGCCGTAGCGCCGGGACCTCGCACGCTGGCCATCTGCACGGTAATCTTCGTTCAACACCATGCCAACCCCACCGTGCGAGGTCCCGGATATCGCCTGAGGCGATTCCGGGACGACAACTAAACTTCTCCGCTCGCCTCGCATCACACCCAACATCTTCCCACCCCGTCGTTCCGGCCGTAGCGCCGGGACCTCGCACGCTGGCCATCTGCACGGCAATCCTCGTTCAACACCATGCCAACCTCACAGTGCGAGGCCCCGGATATCGCCCAAGGCGATTCCGGGACGACAATCAAAACCTCCCAGCCCGCAACACCTAACACCTAACACCTAACACCCAACCCCCCCAAAGCCACCCAAACCTCCCGCAACAGAAAACCCACCCGCAAGCCCCACTTCACACTTCACACTTCACACTTCACACTTCACACTTCACACTTCACACTTCACACTTCACACCTCACACCTCACACCTCACACTTAACACTTAACCCCTCACAACCACCAAGCCACCCCAAACCAAACCAGCATGACAAACGCAATCACGATCTTCGAGATCGTGCCGACCATGACGCCGATGGTGGCCCCCACACCGGCACGCATCGAATCATCCAGGTTCGCCTTCCCGATCAGGTGGCCGACCACCGCCCCCACGAACGGCCCGAACAAAATGCCCGGCAGGCCGAAGAAGATGCCGACCAGCAGCCCCACGGCCGCACCCAGTATGGCCAGCCGTCCGGCACCGAAACGTCGTGCCCCTTCGGCTGTAGCCAGGAAATCGATAATGACCGACAGCATCGCCAGCACGGTCAGCCAGGCCAGCGTCCAGAATCCCACCTGCGCGAAACCATCCAGCCAGGCGATCAGGATCAGCCCCAGCAACACGATGGGCACGCCCGGCAGTACCGGGAGAATGGTTCCTGCCAGGCCGACCAGGATCAATACGATGGCCAGTACCCATGCCGGCCAGTAGAGTAGTTCCCAGCTCAGCCATTCCATACTAGACGCTCTCCTGATATCAGTCGCTTCATTCTATCGGTATTGCTGCCGAGGTGATTGTTCTGCTGGATAAATCGGGTAAAATCGTGGCTGGGAGATTGTTGCCGTAGATGGCGTAGGGAGTAGAGGGTGTCGAAGAGTGTACTGAATCTAAGCATAGATAATCGCTATGCATATCCTTTCATCATTCTGGCCGTTCTGGCGGTGGTGGTCTATTTTCTGACCAGTCCATTGCTGGTCCGTCCGTTTCCCGATCGATTCGTGACCGATGATGACGGACAGTTGCTGGTTCGGGTCGCGGGTCAATGGATGGCGGTGGACGAAGAACGCAGTCTCGATTTCCGTCCCCGCGGCATCGAGCGCTATCAGGGCGCCCTGCTGGAGCTCGGGGACGGCAGCTGGCTGATCAACACCGGCGGGAAGTCCGTTTCTCACCGTGACAGAATCCGGCGTTTCCTGAGGCACTCGCCCAGTGCCGGCGGCACAAGCACCATCGAGCATTGCCGGAATGGACTGCGACAATGTGATCGCTGGGGGGCAAGCGAACTCGAGCTCAATGACGATTTCGCCATGGTGTCCTTGCCCGACGAACGCTTCGCCCTGGCCGACACCGGTCGACACAAGGTCTACCTGCTTGACGGCAATGGCCGCATCCTGGATCGGTACCGGCAAGCCCGCTTCCCCAATGATCTGCACTGGAGGGACGATGCCCTGTACCTGGTCGATACCAATGGCCACAGGGTGACCCGGATGTCGGTGGCCGGCAACCGTTTCGGCGAATCCGAGACGGTGTTTCGCCTGCTGGAGCATGACGCGACGGATAGACGGCGCATGCCGATTCGACTGGGTTTTGCCGATGGCTTCTGGTGGTTGGTATCAACCAATATGGCCATGAAAGACGGAGAGCTGTTTCGAATCGACCCCGACTGGCAGCGTGTTCATCGAATCGCCGATCCCATGCTCACCGATGTGGTCGGACTGACAGCTTACCGCGAAGGCCTGATGCTGGCCGTTCTCGGGGCAGACGAGCTGTTGTACTTCGATCCTGCCGACGAGTCTCTTACCCCGGTCGAGCCACCCGGTCTTGGCCCGTACCTGGAAGAGCTTGGCGATGAGGTGGCGGCCCGAACCCGAACCCTGTGGTTGCAGATGGCCCTGTTGCTGTCTCTGGCCGGTGGTTTTCTGCTCTTCGGCCTGCGTCAAGCCAGAGCGACTGAAGACTCAGCCGAACCAGCAGAAGCTTCCGCGCATGCTGTGGTTGCCGAGGATGGGCCCTACTGGTTCGAGTATGATCTGAAAACCATCAGAAGCCTTCGTTTGACCACTAATTTCGGGCTGGCGGGCATACCTTTGATGTTAATTGCAGTGATTTGGTATACCTTCACCTCGTTGACGGGTGCGGCACCCGAGGATCAAGCCAGTACCATGAATCACTTGCTGATCATGACGTGGGGCATGTTTCTGATGTTGAGTGCATTCATGACGGTTGCCGCCCGACAGATCGGCCGATGGACCCGGTATAGACTGGGTATGGAAGAACAGCAGCTTCTGCTGGCGATAGACGATGAAACGGTGTGCCGAATCGAGCCGCGCGAAGTACAGTACGGCACCAACGCAATGCTATGGGATCGGCATTTCGTACCATTCCGGCTTGGTAATGGCAAGATCCTGATTAACGATAAACAGTTTGATCGGAGACTGATGCCCCTGCTGCAACGTCATGCGAAGTGGTTGACACAGAGTCAGCTGTTTCTGACCCAGCTCGAACGCAGGGATCCCATGGTGGTGGCACCAATGCTGCTTGTGCTAGGCATCACCGGGCTATGGTTTTATGTGAAGTATTTCGTCGGCTGATTAAGACTTACTCCGCCTGGAATCTATCGGCGAACAATGCGGGAAGGACAACTGCCCCGACCTCGGTGTCATCAGGGGGTGCCCGTCGTGTGCGACCATGAAAGTCGTCAGTGGCGCGCGGGTCGGTCGTGATGGCGCCCACCAGCGCGCTGGTTCCCTGTTGGGGCGTGAAGTCGCCGCCGGCACTATCCACGAATCAGCTTTCTCAGATCAGTCAGTCGTCGGAATTTTGTGCCTCGCCTACCTGCCTGGGATGTAGCTGCCAGCTGTCCTTGCTGATCCGATCTCCTTCGGAAACCCTGCGGTACATGCTGGAATGCACCTTGACACGCTGTAAGTCCCCATCCGGGGTCTCGATCTTCAGCCAGTAGTTGGTGCGCCGACGTTCCCGCTCTCCGGGGTTCTCATGGTCCGGGGGATCCCTGAAGAAAGCCAGCCAGTTGGCGGTGGTCTCCTTGGCTACCACTTCGCCCTCATAGCTCTGCGAGAAGCGCCAGAAGCCGGTGCCCACCTGGTGCACGACACCCAGCACCAGCGCGATGGCCAGCACGATGATGACCCACTTGACCAGGGGATAGAGCGGATGATCTTCGTCGAAATGAAAGTCGAAGGTGGCCATGGTATTACCCGACGGAAGCCCGAAGACCACATTAACCCAGGAGTCGCCCCGATGTGAAGAGCCGGGCTCACCCCTGCATTGGCATCATGCCCGGTTTGATCTTTCGAGGTGCCCGTCGAAACGATCAGACTTCCTGCAGTGCCTGGTGTCTGGGCAGGTACAGTGCGGTACGTACCGGGCGGTCTTCCATGGCCTCGAACAGTCGGCGGTAGAGATCAAGCTGGTCGCGGTAGCGCTTTGCCTCTTCGGTCAGAAAGTGTTCGAGATTGCCGCCTTCGTGGAAGCCGGACTTGTAGTCGATGATCCAGCGTACGCCCTTGTCGTCGACGAAGGTGCGGTCGACGATGGCGTTGACCAGTTGACCATCGATCATGCCGCTGACTGCGAGTTCGCAGCCGGCATCATCGTGTGTCTCGCTCAGTATCCAGCGCCCGCTGTCGCTGTCCAGCGTCTGTTCAAAAGCCTTCCGCACCACGGCTGCAAGGTCTTCGACTTCGTCATGGCTGGTTCCCATGGTTTGCAGCAGGGCGGGGATGCGATCGAGCAGTCGCTGTCGCTGCTGGTCGGTGAATGATTCGATGCCGATGCGCCCGACCTGTTCGAGCAGCCGGTGCAGAACGGTGCCGGTGCGCCGGGCCTGGACGCCGGCCCAGTTGAACTCGATTTCGATATCGGTCTCGCGCGGCGGCAGTCGTGGCGTGAAGGCCAGCGCCGGAGTGGTTGCGGGTGCCCAGCCGGCCGGTGGGTGTTTCAACGATTGATCGGGACGCCCGTTGTTGGAACCTGTCGTGTCCGGCTCGGGTGCCTCGTTCAGCGCGTTGATGAATTCCTGGCCCAGGGTGGGCCAGAGGTCAGCCAGCAGGCTGTCGGATGCCGGTTTTTGCTTCTTCGGTTCCGGGTCGAGTACGGTGGACAGCACCAGGTGTTCTCGGGCGCGGGTCGCGGCCACGTACAGAAGACGCTGATGCTCGAACCGGTCGCGCAGCTTCTGTTCGCGGCGAATCAGTTCATTGAGAGGCGGGTCGGTTGCTTCATTGGCCGAGCGCAGCGGTGCCAGCAGTACCTGCTCGCTGCCATCATCAGGCGTGAACGGCAACCAGTTCAGCAGGCTGCGATCCTGTCCGCGCGTACCGTGGCCCAGCCCGGGCAGCACCACCAGGTCCCACTCCAGCCCCTTGGCGCCATGCATGGTCAGGATTTCGAGCTGCACCGATTCGCTTGGCGGATCGCCTTCGGTCGACAGTCCGTCCAGCAACTCCTCGAAGTCGTTCCAGTCGTCCAGCAAACCTTCCTGTTCGGCCGTGGCCAGGGCATCGAGGTAAGCGCCGGCATCACGCAGCGCGGCTTCCGGGTCGCTACTGCACTGCGGGCCGCCCAGCCGGTGCCAGCAGCCCTCGACCAGTTCGCGCAACGGTCTTCGCCGCCAGTGGTCCTGGGCATTTTCCAGCGCCTCGGCCACCCGCAACACGCGAGCCCGCGACTCGCCGGTCAGCCCATCCAGGGCATCGGCATCCAGCGGGTGCTGTCCATTGGTCGCCAGCGTGGTCAGGTCGGCCAGGGTGGCGCCACACAATGGTGAGCGCAGTACCGAATAAACCGCGGCGCGATCGGTGGGATGGACAATGGCGCGGGTCAGCGCCAGCAGATCCTGGACCACCGGCCGGGTCTGCAGCGGATCGAGCTTGACGGCCCGGTAGGGAATGTTGTGCCGGGCCAGTGCCGGCAGGATATCGGCCAGGTGGCTGCGGGCCCGCACAATAATCGCGGCCTTGTAGTCGGGCCGATGCTGGTTCTCCGCCAGGGCGGTGGCGATGGTTTCGGCCACCGCTTCGGCTTCGCTGGCCCGGTCGGGCCGGGCCAGCAGTTCGACCTGCCCGCCACTGCCCAGCCCCGGTTCGGAGGGCGCATAGGCCACGGCCCCGGCCGAGATATCTTCGGTGGCCGGAAACACCGGCCCCAGCTTGCGATTGACCCAGTCGACAATCTCGGCGCGCGAACGAAAGTTGCTGGCCAGGCGACAGTCCTCGACTGACTGGTCACCGATGCCCGCTTCGCGGGTGCGAATGAACAGGCCCACCTCGGCTTCGCGAAAACGATAGATCGACTGCATGGGATCGCCCACCAGAAACAGGCTGCGCGCTTCATCGGCCTGCCAGCCACCGACCAGTCGGGTCAGCAGTTCGAACTGCGACCAGTTGGTGTCCTGGTATTCATCGACCAGGATGTGTTGAATGCGGCGGTCCAGGTACAGGGCCAGATCGGTATAGCCGCTGTCCTCGTCGCCCAGTCCGCGCAGCGCGGCCCGGCTGAGCCCGGTAAAGTCCGACTGGCCGGCGGCGGCGAACACCAGTTCCAGTTCCGCCGCGCTGCGTTCGAGCACGCGGATCAGTGCCGCCAGGGTGTTCCATTCATCATCGCGGTAGCGCGGCTCGGGCATGTGGGCGGCCTGGTGAATCAGGTCCGCCAGGTTCTCGTCATCGCCAATGGCTGCAAGAACATCGCTGAGCTGTTCTTTCTCCGGGGTCTTGGGTGGAAAGCCCTGTTTGATGGTGATCTGCTTGAGAAACTTCCCTTCCTTGGTGAGCAGCATCCTGGCCAGACCGCGCCAGTACGGCAGGTCGGCCGGGTCGGCGCCGGGCAGGGCGGTGATGTCCGAGCAGGCCACGATGGGCGACGACCGCCCTTCACCGTGAAGCGTATCGGCCGCGAAGCGCAGCAACCGCAATATGTTCTCGGCTGAAATGCAAGCCTTGGTCAGGGCATCGTTCAGCGCCGCGGCCGCCTGGTCCAGGCCGCTGACCACGCGCTGGTGAAGAATGTCTTCCAGCGCCTGGCGGTCGGGTGTTCCGTGAATGCCCAGTGCGCGCAGCCACTGGTCGCGGCTGCCCAGCAGGCCGACCAGCAGGTTCTCGATATCCTGGGTGCGGTGGTCGCGCCAGCGCAGCAACTGTTCCAGGTCATCGGCAATCGGGTCATTGGCGTCCACGGCGCCCAGCACGCGCCGGGCGGCCTCGCGGTAGAGCTTCTGGTTGTATTCCACCGGCGCGGGCACCGGACCGAGCTGGCTGGCCACCGGCATGGTTCGGGCCAGGTAATGGTTGAAACTGTCGATGGTGCGGATCAGCATGCGCTGCGGGTTTTCGCGCAGGCCCCAGTCCGTGACCCGATCCTGCACCGCCCGCGCCTTGGCCAGCGCCGCCTGCTCGTGCGGTTTGTCGCTGTGGAAATCCGGGTCCAGATACTTGAGGATACGCGCGCGCATCTCGGCGGCCGCCTTGCGGGTAAAGGTGATGGCCAGAATCTCTTCCGGTGCGTCGACCACGGCCAGCAGACCCAGGTAGCGTTCGACCAGCAGGGTGGTCTTGCCCGACCCGGCCGGTGCCTGCACGATCACCGAGCGGCTCGGGTCGACGGCGCGTTGGCGCTGCTCCAGGTCACTCATCGTCTTCTCCGGTCAGGCGGTCTTTTCGCTCATGTATGCGACACATTGGCTGCAGATGGCAGTATTTGCAGACATCATGGTGGCGCGGGTCGACCGCGGCCCGGCCCTCGACAAACTCCGCGGCCAGTGCCTCGAGTTCCGCTTCCCAGTCCCTCAACAGGTCCTGCCAGGACTCGGTTTCCTTGAATGGCTTGCGCGTGATCTGCCCGATGACATCGATCCCGTGGACTTCCGGGTTCACCTCGGCCAGCCCTTCGAATGCCATAGATTCGGGCTTGAGCCGGGCAAAGGCCAGGGCCACCGGCCTGGGGCGCAGACTGATGGCATAGGCGGGCATCTGCACGTCGGCCAGCCGCGCGTCCGGCGCCCAGCCATTGCGAGCCGCGTTGCCGGTCTTGTAGTCGATCAGCAGTTCCCCGCCGCCTTCGATCTCGTCGATGCGGTCGATTTTTCCGCTCAAGTGAAGTCGGCCGAACTGCATGTCGATGGGCGCTTCCAGGCGCTTGATCGAAAACGGCCCGCGCGTCTTCTCCAGCTCCAGCCAGCGCGTCAGGGCGCGTTTCAGGCAATCCAGCTCCAGTTTGCGGCCCCGTTGTCCCAGGGTCAGCCGATCGCGCTGCTGCCAGTCGTCCATGGCCGCTTCGGCCGCTTGATCGATGCGGGTCTCCAGACTTTTCGGGTTCAGGGCCAGCAGGGTGGCCTGGTCGGGAATGTCTTTCCAGAAGCGTTCCAGCGCGTTGTGCAACAGGCTGCCGCGGGCGCGGGCATCCAGCCCCGGCCGTGGTGGCCGGGTATCCTCGGCGCCCAGCCGCCACACGGCAAAACCCTTGAACGGACAGTCGGACTGGTGCTGAAGCAGGGCCGTGCCGCCGCCGCTTTGGTCCTGTTCCAGCGGCGGGGCCTGGCTGTCGTCTTCGATCTGTTCCAGTGCCACCGGCTCGACGGGATCGGAGACGTCGATCATTTCACCCGCCGTCCCATCGATCAGGGCCGTGCGCTGCAAGGGTTCATCCGCTTCCCCGCGGGCATGGCTGCCCATCACCTCGGGTGCCGTACGGCATAGTCCATCGAGTTCCTGGCGGGCACGAATCAGGCTGGCCTCGCTGCTGCCTCCCGGCAGCCCGGCCTGCAGCCGGGCCGGAATCAACGGGTCGCGGCGCACGCGGCCGGGCCAGTGCTCGCTGTCCAGTGTGCTGATCCAGACCGCATCGAAGCGCTCGCCCAGTGCTTCTTCCACGCCCAGCACTTCAATCGCGGCACCGGGGTTGCGCTCGCGAAACACCACCGAGCCGGCACGGTCGGCCAGTGCCTGCCGGGCCTGTGCCCGGGTCAGAGGTTGTTCATGCACGAGATCCAGGGCGCTGAACTCCTCGAGCAAATCGTGCCAGCGTTGCAGGGTCTGGTATTCGCGGCTGTTCAGCGCTCGGCCATGGCCAAACCCCAGCGCGCTGAGTTCCAGTTGAAAGTGTCGGGCCCAGTTCGATGGCCAGGCGCGATCGGGCTGTGCGCGTCGCTGGTTCTGCCAGTCCACCAGCTTGCGTCCCAGTACGACCGCCTGGCCCTTGCTGGCCTGATGCATCAGCTCGCCGGCCGTGATCGCGTAGGGCGAGCGCTGGGCCAGCAGCGCGCGCACCGCATCGCGAGCGCGCGCCTCTCTGTTCCAGCCATCGAGAAATGGCGAGCGCAACAGCCGCCCGGCTTCAGGCTGGCTGATGCGCCAGGGCTTGAGTGCCAGCAGGCTCAATGCATCATCAACCAGCGGCCAGTCCGACAGCGCGTGGCCTAGTGATACATGCCAGGCCCGCGAGCTGGCGGCATGCAGCGCAAAACCCGGAGGATCGAAAACCCGCTGGAACTGACGCTCCACCTGCAGCAGCCGCTGCCGCAGGTCCGGCACGACGATGCCGATGCGGGCGTCGGGATCGTGCTCCAGTTGCTTGCGCGCCCAGCGCGCGGCGGCGCATAGTTCAGCATCCGGCAAGTCAAACTCCAGAAGCTCCGGCCGTGCGGCTGGCCGGTCGTCTGCCTCGTCCTTGCCAACCTCACTGCCGGCCGCTTCTGCGGCCTTGATGATGGCGGCCTGCAGGGCATTCATGGGCAAATCGAAACCGCGCAGCAGCAGTTGTTTCGGAACGTCCAGCCGGCCCTCGCGGATCAACTCCGGCAGGCGTGCGGCCAGGCTCCAGTCATCGACCAGCCCGCGTTCCCGGCAAAGAGACTCGAAGCGCCCGACCCAGTCGCGAAAGCGGCGTTGGTCCTCCGATAGCCAAATGGATTCCCAGTCGCCGGGGTGCGGCAGCCGGTGTTCATGAATCAGTCGCCAGGCCGCCTGGGCCAGTTCGGCCACCCGGGGCTCGCCGATAAAGATGTCCTTGTCGATCACCGAACGCCAGAGCACCAGTGCCTGCGAAGCACTGACCGGTATGCAGTCATCGTCGCCGTCAAGAAACCACTGCTCGCGCAAGCGCGACAGCCAGGCCGGAAACGACAACACCTCGGGTTGCCGCCAACTGACCCGGTTGTGCTCGATGTTCGTGGCGGCGACTTGCCGCAACACCGACCGGGCCAGTCGGGCCGTCGGCGTCAGAATCAGGGAGCCCTCATCAATCATGTGCCCATTATGCCCAAGCCGATTCTCAAAACCTGAGAAGCAAGCGGCAGCCTGTCCAAGGATTCTTTTTTGAATTTGGGGGTTGACATTGGTTTGAAAATGCGCGCATGCTAAAAACCAATGAACGGCCAGACCTTCAATTCGCCTTCGACTTTCCGCGCCCGCAACGGCGCTGAAGGCGTGATTCTGGCTGCTTCCCGCCAGCAGGCCGTCGCGCTCGTACTCGTACTTATTATTTCCATTCTCGTACTTACCGGGACAGGTAGCGGGTACGTCTAGCGCAAGCACCAACAGCCAACAGACCTTCAGAAACCCCGCTACCGAAAGGAGCGGGGTTTCTTCGTTTTTGGGCTCGACAAACGGATCAACGAAGAAACAATGCAAAGCGACAAGATCAAGAAAGGGCAACACCGGGCACCGGCCCGGGCCATGCTCAAGGCCACCGGCCTCAACGACGAAGACATCGCGCGTCCCATGGTGGCCGTGGTCAATACCTGGAGCGAGGTCACGCCCTGCAACCTGCATCTGCGCGAGCTGGCCGAGCCGCTCAAGGCCGGGATTCGCGCCGCCGGCGGCACGCCCATCGAGTTCAACACCATCCTGGTGACCGACGGCATCGCCATGGGCAGCGAGGGCATGCAAGCCTCGCTGATGTCGCGCGAGACCATTGCCGATTCCATCGAACTGGCCGTGCGCGGCCATTGCCTGGATGCCGTGGTCGTGCTGGCCGGCTGCGACAAGACCCTGCCGGCCGCGGCCATGGCGCTGGCGCGCCTGGATCGTCCCGGCCTGGTGCTCTACGGCGGCTCCATCATGCCCGGGCGCCATCACGAACTGGCCATCACCATCCAGGATGTGTTCGAAGCCGTCGGCGCCTGCGCGGCCGGGCGCATCGACGAGAACGAACTGGAAGAGGTCGAGAACTCGGCCTGCCCGGGCGCCGGTGCCTGCGGCGGCCAGTTCACCGCCAACACCATGGCCCAGGCGCTGACCGTGCTGGGGCTCTCGCCCATGGGTGCCAACGACGTGCCGGCGGTGCATCCCGACAAGGCCGAACAGGCCCGGCGCTGTGGCGAACAGGTCATGGCCATGTTCCATCGCGAGCACAGCGCGCGCGATTTGATCACCACCGAGTCCATCCGCAATGCCGCCACCGTGGTCACCGCCACGGCCGGGTCGACCAACGCCATCCTGCACCTGCTGGCCATCGCCCGCGAGGCCGGCCAGGTCTTCGAGCTCGACGAGTTCGACCAGATTGCGCGCAACACGCCGGTGATCACCGACCTGAAACCCGGCGGACGATTCATGGCCCCGGACCTGTTCACCGCCGGCGGCACGGCCCTGGTGATTCGCGAACTGAGCCGGGCCGGGATGGTGAACGATGCGCCCACCTGCACCGGCCAGACCCTGTTCGCCGAAACTGCCGATGCCCGCCCGGCCGACGGTCAGCAGGTGGTGCGTCCGGCCGACGATCCGTTCAAGCCGCGCGGCGGCTTCGGCGTGCTCTACGGCAATCTCGCCCCCGAAGGCTGCGTGATCAAGCTGGCCGGTCATGGCCGCCTGGAACACGTGGGCCCGGCGCGGGTGTTCGACGGCGAGGATGCCGCATTTGCCGCCGTACAGGCCGGCGAGATCCAGCCCGGCAACGTCGTCGTGATCCGCTACGAGGGCCCGAAAGGCGGCCCCGGCATGCGCGAGATGCTGGCCGTGACCGCCGCGCTGGTTGGGCAGGGTTTAAGCGACTCGGTGGCCCTGGTCACCGACGGGCGCTTCAGCGGTGCCACCTACGGATTCATGATCGGCCATGTCTGCCCGGAAGCCGCCGATGGCGGTCCGCTGGCGCTGCTGGCCGATGGCGATGAAGTGCGCATCGACGTCGACGGCCAGCGCCTGGACACCGATGCCGGTATCGAATCGCGCCGCGCTCAATGGCAGCCGCCCGCACCGGCCGTGACCCAGGGCGCCTATGCCCGCTACATCGCCCAGGTCTCCAGCGCCTCGACCGGTGCGGTGACCGCTTTCCCGTTTTCCACGCCGACCCCTTATCGGCAACCCGAACGCCATTCCCATCGCAATCCCCAACCTGAAAGGAGCACAACCGCATGAAGATCTGGACCGAAGCCGACCACCACAACAACGCCCTGGCCGAGACCACCATTGCCGTCATCGGCTACGGCAGCCAGGGTCGCGCCCATGCCAACAACCTCGCCGAGTCCGGCTTCAAGGTCATCATCGGCGCCCGCCGCGACGGTGTAAGTTGGAAACGCGCCGGCGACGACGGATTCGAGGTCGCCGAACCGGCCGAGGCTGCCGCCCGGGCCGGGTTGATCGCCATGCTCGCACCCGACATGGCCCAGCCCGAAATCTACCAGCAGGTCCAAGCGCGTATCCGGCCCGGTTCGGCCCTGCTGTTCGCCCACGGTTTCAACATCCACTTCGGCTGCATCCGCCCGCGCGCCGACATCGACGTCATCATGGTCGCACCCAAGGGGCCGGGCGATCTGGTTCGGCGCCAGTACCAGGAAGGCCGCGGCGTGCCCTGCCTGCGCGCCGTCGAGCAGGATGCCTCCGGCCAGGCCCATGCCCGGGCGCTGTCCTATGCCCACGGCATCGGCGGTACGCGCGGCGGCGTCATCGACACCAGCTTCCAGGAAGAAACCGAAACCGACCTGTTCGGCGAGCAGGTGGTGTTGTGCGGCGGCACCGCCGAGCTGGTCATCCAGGGCTTCGAAACCCTGGTCGAGGCCGGCTACCAGCCCGAGGTGGCCTACTTCGAGTGCCTGCACGAGCTCAAGCTCATCGTCGACCTGCTGCACGAAGGCGGCATGGCCAAGATGTACGAGTTTGTCTCCGACACGGCTGCATTTGGTGATCTCACCCGCGGCCCGCGCATCATCGACGAGTCCACGCGCGAGCGCATGCGCGAAGTGCTCGGCGAAATCCGCACCGGCGAGTTCGCCCGCGACTGGATCCTGGAAAACCAGGCCGGCCTGCCGCGCCACCGCGCACTGATCAAGGCCCGTACCGGCCACGAGATCGAGCAGGTCGGCAAGGCCCTGCGCGCGCGCATGAGCTGGCTGCAGGCCGGGGCCGACAAGTCCCGCGAACAGGCCGCCTGAGCTCTCGAGGAGGAACCGTCCAGTGAACCAGCCCATGGCCCAGGAACAACCGGAAACAAGCACCATCAGCGGCGCGAAGCTTTTGGTGCGCTGCCTGCGCGAGCTGGGCGTCGATACCGTGTTCGGTTACCCCGGCGGCGCCATCATGCCCATCTACGATGCGCTGCCGGACTCCGGCATCCGTCACATTCTCACCCGCCACGAGCAGGGCGCGGCGCTGGCCGCCGACGGCTATGCCCGCGTCACGCGCCGTGCCGGCGTGTGCATGGCCACCTCCGGTCCGGGTGCCACCAACCTGGTCACCGGGCTGGCCAACAGCATGCTCGATTCAGTCCCGGTGGTGGCGATTACCGGCCAGGTGGCCACGCCGATGATGGGCACCGATGCCTTCCAGGAAGTCGACGTGTTCGGCATCACCCTGCCCGTGGTCAAGCACAGCTACATCATCCGCGACACCGCCGATCTCCCCGAAGTGCTGGCCGAGGCCTTCTTCCTGGCCACCGAAGGCCGGCCCGGCCCGGTGCTGATCGACGTGCCCAAGGACATCACCGTCAACCCGATCAACGCTGGCGTGTCGATGCCCAGGTTCCGCAGCACCTCTAAAGCGGTGCCGGCGGCCGTGGCCGACGCCGCCCGGGCCATGGCCGAGGCCCAGCAACCGTTGTTCTATCTCGGCGGCGGCATCGAGATCGCCGCTGCCGAGGAACAGGTCCGGTCACTGGTCACCCGCAGCGGCTTTCCGGCGGTCAGCACGCTCAAGGGCCTGGGCGCCATTCCCACCGACGATCCGCAATTCCTGGGCATGCTGGGCATGCACGGCTCGGCCGCGGCCAACCTGGCCGTGCAGGAAGCCGATCTGCTGATCGTGGTCGGCGCGCGCTTTGACGACCGCGCCACCGGCAAACTCGACGAGTTCGCCCCCAACGCCCGTGTGATCCATATCGATGCCGACGCGGCCGAAATCGGCAAGCTGCGCCATGCCGACATCGCACTGCCCGGTGACCTGGCCGCCAACCTGGCCGCTCTCACCCAGCGCATCGAATCCAAAGCCGGGCCCTGGCTGAAGGGCTGGATGGAAAGTTGCCAGGAGCTGCGACAACGACATGCCTGGCCCTACGATGCGCCCGGCGAGTTCATCTACGCCCCGGCGCTGCTCAAGACCCTGAGCGAACGCGCCGGCGATCGTGCCACCATCGCTTGCGATGTCGGCCAGCACCAGATGTGGGTGGCCCAGCATTGCCGCTTCACCCGCCCGCGCAGTCACCTGACCTCCGGCGGGCTGGGCACCATGGGCTACGGTCTGCCCGCCGGCATGGGCGCGAAGCTGGCCCGGCCCGACGATCTGGTCGTGGTGGTCTCGGGCGACGGCTCGATCATGATGAACATCCAGGAGCTGGCCACGCTGAAACGCTACGCCATCGATGTGCGCATCGTGCTGCTCGACAACAGCTCGCTGGGCATGGTGCGCCAGTGGCAGGAGCTGTTCTTCGACGGCAACTACTCCGAGATCGACTTGAGCGACAACCCCGACTTCGCCGCCCTGGCCCGTGTCTTCGGGCTCAAGGCGCGCAGCATCGAAACCCGTGATCAAGTGGACGAGGCGCTGACCTGGCTGCTCGAAGAGCCCGGCCCCTCGCTGCTGCACGTTCGTATCGACCCCAAGGCCAACGTCTGGCCCCTGGTTCCCCCCGGCAAAAGCAACGCCACCATGATGGAAGGAGAGCAACGATGAGTGTTCATTTCGAAATCCGCCTGAAACCCGCCGAAGGCGCACTGCTGCGCACCCTCGGCCTGATCCAGCGCCGCGGTTTCGCGATCACCGAGCTCGCGCTGCGCGAGGCCGGCGAGGGGCAGCTCCTGCGTCTGGCGGTCAATGGTCCGGGTCGCTGCCCAGCCGTGCTGGCCCGGCAGGTCCAACGCCTGCGCGACGTCGCCTCGATCGAGCGGGTCGAGCACGAACCCTGGCAGGCCACCGTGGCCGATTGCGCCCGCGCCCTGGCCAGCCTGGTGCCCTCCGGCGACCTCCAGCGCCTGGCGACTTCCGAAGCGCGTGGTTAGGGATGAAAAGATTCACCACAGAGACGCAGAGGGGTGTGCCTCTGTGGTGCATTGAGAACTTTCAACAAGGCACTGAATCATGATTGACGACAACGAACGGGTAGTGATCTTTGACACCACCTTGCGCGACGGCGAACAGTCGCCCGGCTGCAGCATGACCGTGGCGCAGAAGCTGCGCATGGCCCGCAGCTTGGCGGCCATGGGCGTGGATGTGATTGAGGCCGGCTTTGCCGCCGCCTCGCCGCACGACTACGATGCCGTGCGCGAGATCGCCGGCTCCGTCGAGGGCCCGACCATCTGCTCGCTGGCGCGCTGCAACAGCCACGACATTCCGCAGGCCGCGCGCGCGCTGGCGCCGGCCGCGCGCCGCCGGCTGCACGTGTTCATCGCCACCAGTCCGATTCACCGCGAACACAAACTCGGCATGAGTCGAGCCGAAGTGCTTGAACGCGCCGTGGCCGGGGTGCGCCTGGCACGCGAGTTCTGCCGCGACGTGGAATTCTCGGCCGAGGACGCCATCCGCACCGAGCCCGATTTCCTGGTCGAGGTCATGAGCGCGGTGATCGAGGCCGGCGCGACCACCGTCAACGTACCCGACACGGTCGGCTACACCACGCCCGATGAAATGGGCCGAATCATCACTCACCTCAGGCAGCATGTAACCGGCATCGAGAACGTGGTCATCTCGGCGCATTGTCACGACGATCTGGGCATGGCCGTGGCCAACTCGCTGGCCGCCGTCGCCGCCGGCGCGCGCCAGGTCGAATGCACCGTCAACGGTATCGGCGAGCGCGCCGGCAACTGCGCGCTGGAAGAAGTCGTCATGGCACTCAAGACCCGGGCCGACCGGTTCGGCGTCGACACCGGTGTCGATACCCGTCGCCTGTACCCGGCCTCGCGCCAGCTCGCGGCCATCATTGGCGGCTTCGTGCCGGCCAACAAGGCGATTGTCGGCGACAACGCCTTCGCCCACGAGGCCGGCATCCACCAGCACGGCATGCTGGCCAACCGCGAAACCTACGAAATCATGCGCCCGGAAGATGTCGGCATCAGTCGCTCCACCCTGGTGTTGGGCAAGCATTCCGGCCGCCATGCCCTGGCCGAGCGCGTGCGCGAGCTCGGCTTCGAGCTCAACGACACCGAGCTGGAAAAGCTGTTTACCCGTTTCAAGGATCTGGCCGATCGCAAGCGCCAGGTTTTCGATGCCGATATTGAAGCCCTGGTGGCCGGGCAGCCCGGCGCGCATGGCGGCCCGTGGCGGCTCGTCAGCCTGCAGACCACCAGCAGCCTGGGCGAGGGGCAACTGCCCAGTGCCGCCGTGGCCCTGCAGGGCGCCGACGGCCAGCTCGTGCGCGAGGCGGCCACCGGCGACGGCCCGGTCGATGCCGCGCTCAAGGCCATGGCCCGGGCCACCGGCATCGATTTCGAGCTGACCTCGATGCGCGTGCGTTCGGTCAGCGAGGGCGAGGACGCCCAGGGCGAGGCCTCGCTGCAGGCCCGTATTGCCGACGAGCAGTGGGCCGGGCGCGGCGTGGATACCGACATCGTCGCCGCCTGCGCCCAGGCCTTCATCGAAATTCTCAACCGCGCCAGTCGCAGTCCGGCTTCGGCCGAACACGTGACCGTCGCCCGACCCGACACCCAGCCGGCCCGCGCGGCCGCCGCTCCCTGACCCGATCCCGGCACTTCAAGGAACCGACATTACATGGCCATTCAAGCATCGAAATATATCTGGAAAAACGGCGAGCTGCTGCCCTGGCAGGAAGCCACGGTGCACGTGCTCAGCCACGCCATCCACTACGGCTCGAGCGTCTTCGAGGGCATCCGCGTCTATGCCACGCCCGAGGGGCCGGCCGCGTTCCGACTGCAGGAACACATCGACCGCCTGTTCGACTCGGCCCGCATCCATCGCGTGCCCATGCCGTTCGACCGCGATGCGCTGCTCAAAGCCTGCGAGCAGGTGGTGGTGGAGAACGGCCTGGACTCGGCCTACCTGCGCCCCATCGTGTTTCGCGGCTACGGCGGCCTGGGCGTGGTGCCGGGTGAAGATGTCGAAACCGAGGTGGTGGTCGCGGCCGTGTCCTGGGGGCGCTACCTGGGCGAGGAAGCCATGGAACACGGCGTCGATGTGGCCGTGACCTCCTGGCAGCGCCCGGCGCCCAACACCGTGCCGACCCTGGCCAAGGCCGGGGGCAACTATATTTCCGGGTCGCTGATCAGCTCCGAGGCCAAACGGCACGGCTACGGCGAGGGCATCGCGCTGTCCCACGACGGCCTGGTCAGCGAAGGAGCCGGCGAGAACCTGTTTCTGGTGCGCAACGGCGTGCTCTACACCCCGCCGGTGGCCGCGTCCATTCTGGGCGGCATCACCCGCGACACGGTCATGCATATGGCCGCCGAGCTCGATATCGAAGTGCGCGAGCTGGCCATGCCGCGCGAGATGCTTTACCTGGCCGACGAGGCGTTTTTCACCGGCACCGCCGCCGAGATCACGCCGATCCGCTCCATCGACGGCATCACCGTGCGCGCCGGTGGCCGCGGCCCCATCACCCGGCAGTTCCAGGACCGCTTTTTCGGCCTGTTCGACGGTTCCACCGCGGACCGCCACGGCTGGCTGACCCATTTTTCCCGCCCGATGAATGAAGATCAGGAGATACCCCATGTCGCGAACGCTGTTTGACAAGCTGTGGGATGCCCACGTTGTCCGCCCCGAAACCGAAGATGCCCCGGCGCTGATCTATATCGATCTTCACCTCATCCACGAGGTCACCAGCCCGCAGGCGTTCGCCGAACTTGCCGCGCGTGGCCTCAAGGTGCGCCGTCCCGATCGCACCGTCGCCACGATGGATCATTCCACCCCGACCTGGCCGGCCGACCTGCAGGGCCAGCGTCGCTACGGCAGCGAACAGGCCTGGGAGCAGGTCCAGACCCTGCTGGAAAACTGCGACCGTCACGGCATCACCGTGCACGACTGGGACAGCCCCAACCGCGGCATCGTCCACGTCATGGGCCCGGAACTGGGGCTGAGCCGCCCGGGCATGACCATCGTCTGCGGTGATTCGCACACTTCCACCCACGGCGCCTTCGGCGCACTGGCCTTCGGCATCGGCACCAGCGAGGTCGGCCACGTGCTCGCCACCCAGTGCCTGCTGCAGCGCAAGCCCAAAACCATGCGCATCACCGTCGACGGCCGTCTCGGCACCGGCGTGAGCGCCAAGGACCTGGTACTGCACGTCATCGGCCAGGTCGGCGTCGATGCCGGCACCGGGCATGTCATCGAGTTCGCCGGCAGCGCCATCCGCGCACTCGACATGGAAGGCCGCATGACCGTGTGCAACATGGCCATCGAGGCCGGTGCCCGCGCCGGTCTGATCGCACCCGACCAGACCACCGTCGACTGGCTGCGCGGCCGAGCACATTGCCCGCAGGGCGAGGATTTCGAACGCGCTGCTGACGCATGGCTGCAACTGCAAAGCGACAGCGACGCCCGCTTCGACAAGGAATTCCACTTCGACGCCGACGAGATCCAACCGACCATCACCTACGGCACCCATCCGGGCATGGTCGTGGGCATTGCCCAGCCGGTGCCGGCCACCACCAATCCAGCCAACCAGCGGGCGATGGAGTACATGCAGGTCACCCCCGGCAAGCCGCTGATCGGTCGCAAGGTCGATGTCGTATTCGTCGGTTCGTGCACCAACGCCCGGCTGGGCGACCTGCGCGCCGCCGCCGAGATCATGCGCGGCCGGCGCGTGGCCGAGGGTGTGCGCATGCTGGTCGTGCCCGGATCCGAACAGGTGCGCAAGGCCGCCGAGGCCGAAGGTCTGGATGATGTCTTTCTCGCCGCCGGCGCCGAATGGCGCGAGCCGGGTTGTTCGATGTGTATTGCCATGAACGGCGACCAGGTCGCGCCGGGCCAGACCGCGGTCAGCACGTCCAACCGCAACTTCGAGGGCCGGCAGGGCCCGGGCAGCCGTACCTTCCTGGCCAGCCCGGCCACCGCCGCGGCCTGCGCGGTCAAAGGCTGCATCACCGACCCGCGCCATATCGACGCTGCGCCGGAAGTCCGCATCCACTTTCCCTCGCCCCGCCACATGGAGGCCCGCCAATGACGCCGCTCAAGCACCTGCAATCGACCACCGTCGTACTCACCGAGCGCAACATCGACACCGACCAGATTGTGCCCGCGCGCTTTCTGACCACCACCAACCGCCTCGGGCTGGGCCAGGCCGCCTTTGCCGACTGGCGCTATGACAAGGATGGCAGCATGCGCAGCGACTGCCCGCTCAATGCCCCCGATGTCGCGCACAGCGAGATCCTGGTTGCCGGCGAGAACTTCGGCTGCGGTTCCTCGCGCGAGCATGCCGTCTGGGCCTTGTCGCAGTTCGGTTTTCGGGTGGTGATCAGCTCGCGCATTGCCGATATCTTCCGCGCCAATGCGCTCAGAAATGGCCTGCTGGCCATCGAGGTGGATGCCGACACCCACGCCTGGCTGCTGGCCCATCCCGGGGCTGAAGTCACCGTGGATGTCGACCGGACCCGCTTGCACCTGCCCGATGGGCACGAGATTGAATTCGGTCTCGATCCCTTCGCCCGAACCTGCCTGATGGAAGGAGTGGATGCGCTCGGTTATCTGCTGGCGCAGGAGCGGGCCATAGCCTGGTTCGAGGAAAAGTCGAGGGAGGCAGCCTGATGCGCGCAACCATCACCCTGCTGCCCGGCGACGGCATCGGCCCGGAGATCACGACCGAGGCCGAGACGCTGCTGAATGAACTGGCTGAACAGCACGGCCACGACTTCGAACTGCATCGCCGCCCGATCGGCGGTGCGGCCATCGATGCGCTCGGTGTACCGCTGCCATCCAATACCCTGGCCGCCTGCCACCAGTCCGATGCCGTGCTGCTCGGCGCGGTCGGCGGCCCGAAATGGGATGATCCGGAAGCCCGCATCCGTCCCGAGCAGGGTCTCCTGCAACTGCGCCAGGAACTGGGCCTGTATGCCAACCTGCGCCCGGTCAAGCCGCACCCGGCGCTGTTCGATGCCAGCCCCTTGCGTTCCGAGCGGCTGGAAAACGTCGACCTGGTGGTGGTACGTGAACTCACCGGTGGCCTGTATTTCGGCCGCAAGGTGGAGTTCAGGGACATGGCCGAGGACGTGTGCCGCTACGAGCGTGGCGAGATCGAGCGGGTGGTGCGCCGGGCAGCGGCGCTTGCCCGCACGCGTCGTGGTCGCCTGACCCTGGTCGACAAGGCCAATGTGCTGGCCACTTCCCGGCTGTGGCGCAGTGTTACCCGTGAGCTGGTCCGGCGCGAGTTTCCCGATATCGAGCTGGAGATCATCCTGGTCGATGCCGCCGCCATGCACCTGCTCTCGCGCCCGGCCGATTTCGATGTCATCGTCACCGAGAACCTGTTCGGCGACATCCTCACCGACGAGGCCGCCATGCTGGCCGGCTCCATGGGCCTGCTGCCGTCGGCTTCGCTGGGTGACAAGGCACCGGGACTCTACGAGCCCATCCACGGCTCGGCCCCGGACCTGGCTGGCTGCGATCGCGCCAACCCCTTCGCCATGTTCCTGTCGGTGGCCATGATGCTCGAGCAGTCGCTGGGGCTCATCGACGAGGCGCGCCAGGTCGAGGCAGCCGTGCACGCCTGCATCGATGCCGGTCAGACCACGCCCGACCTGGGCGGTAGCCTGGGCACGCGCGCCGCCGGCGCGGCCGTTCGCCAACGGCTTGCCGAGTCTCACCAATCGGCAAGCACCGAGGCGGCAGTTCGTCAGCCCGATCCGGCACCACACACCTCCGCGCTCGCGACCGCGCGCGCCTCGTAGGCCGGGTAGACAAGACCATGCAGGCACTGGAACTATTGCAACGCATCGTCGCCGCCCCGGTCCAGGCTGTGGCCCGGGAAACCCCGGTGGAACAGGCCGCCCTGCTGTCGCAGGACACCGGAAGAGCGATCTGGCTCAAGCGCGAGGACCTGCAGCCGGTATTCTCCTTCAAGCTGCGCGGTGCCTATGCACGCATGGCGCGCATGAGCCAAACCGAGCGCGAGCGCGGCGTGGTCGCCGCCAGCGCCGGCAACCATGCCCAGGGCGTGGCCGTGGCCGCGAAAAAGCTGGGCGTTCGAGCCTGCGTGGTCATGCCCCAGACCACCCCGGCCATCAAGGTCGATGCCGTGCGCCGGCTGGGCGCGGAAGTCATCCTGCACGGCGACGGTTTCGATGCCGCCCAGGCCAAAGCCCATGTGCTGTGCAACGAGTCCGGCGCGGTTTTCATCCACCCCTTCGACGACCTTGATGTTATTGCCGGGCAGGGCAGTGTGGCCACCGAGCTTTTGCGCCAGATGCCGGTTGCCCCCGATGCCGTGTTCGTGCCGGTCGGTGGCGGCGGCCTGCTTGCCGGCGTGGCCGCGGCCATCAAGACGCTGTCGCCGGCCACCCGCGTTATCGGCGTGGAGCCCAAAGGCGCGGCCAGTTTCGCTGCCGCGCTCCAGGCCGGAGAGCCGGTCGATATCGGCCCGGTCAACCTGTTCGCCGACGGCGTGGCCGTGCGCAAGGTCGGGCGCCATTGCTTCGATATCGCCGCCGACCTGGTCGATGAGATGATCGCGGTCAGCGTCGACGAGATCTGCGCGGCCGTACACGACATCTTTCTCGACACCCGTGCGGTCATCGAGCCGGCCGGCGCCCTGGCCGTGGCCGGCATCCGTCGCTACCTGGCCGAAGGCGGCGCGGGTGAGCATCTGGTCGCCATCAACTCCGGCGCCAATATCGGGCTGGAACGCATGGCCCATGTCATCGAACGCGCCCAGATCGGCCTGGGCCGCGAAGTGCTGTTTGCCGCCACCATCCCCGAACGACCGGGCAGCTTTCTCAAGTTCTGCCGCGCGCTGGGCGAGCCCGAACTGACCGAATTCAACTACCGCTTTTCTTCATTGAAGGAAGCCCACGTGTTCGTGGGCCTGAGAATGAACGCCGGGCCCGAACAACGCAGCCGCCTGTTCCAGCGCCTGCAAACCGCCGGCTTCGATATCCTCGATCTGACCGACAACGAACTGGCCCGCGACCACCTGCGCCACATGGTCGGCGGCCACCGCCCCGCCACCGGCCGCGAAGTCCTCTATCGTTTTCGCTTCCCCGAACGCCCCGGCGCGCTTGAAGAATTCCTCACCCACCTCAAGGGCCGCTGGTCCATCAGCCTCTTCCACTACCGAAACCATGGTGCGGCCTACGGCCGCGTCCTCGCCGGCTTCCTCGTCCCCGAAACCGACCAGCCCGAGTTCGAGCAATTCCTGCAGGCCACGAGCTATCCGTATCAACCGGTCGATGACCCGGCTTGTGAGTTGTTTGTGGGGGAGGCCGCGCGTCGACACTCGCGCTCGACAGCCACACTTCCCTGAACCGCGCTCCGCGCAGAGTTGTTTAGACGCTCCCTAGCTTGCGCGCCAGCTCCTGGTCTTCGAGGTTGCCGGCCAGTTGCAGCGCCTTGTCGAGATCGATGCCGCGGGCCGGGCGGCCCAGGGCAACGGGCTTAAGCTGGTATGGCCGACAGGCGGGGGGTGTGGCGGTTTGCTCCAGACCGGTGCGCAGTGCCTCGCTGACCACCTCCTTGAACGGGCGGCCGGTCTCAGCGGCGCGTTGCTTGAGTAGCCGGGCCAGTTCGTCGTCGATGGTCAGAGTCGTTCGCATAAAAACATCGTAGCATCATAGAATCTGGCATCAACGCATCTTTTTCAGTGCCGGGACAGAAAACGCGGCGAGGATTTTCCCGACGGCAAGCTCGGCCGGCAACTGGCCTTGGTCTACGAAGTCAAGCTTAACGGGTTGGAAGGCATGCTGCGCCAAGTGATACCGTGGTGAAAACACACCATATCCTTGGTCTGACTGCACTGGCGCTGACCGCATTCGCCGCCAATTCCATCCTGGCACGCCTGGCGCTGACCGAAACGGCGATCGACCGGTCACATCACCGCCATGCTCGGAATCCTGCTTCTCGTCGCGCCCGTCACCCTGCGCCTAGCCTTAGTTCGGCCTGTCCATTCTCGGCGGCATCGCGCTGGTGACGATGAAACGATCAGGAAGATCCACCCGAGCATGACAATCTGCCTTGGTGTGTGTCCGCGCCGGGGTTCGGGTGCAGGGGATTGGAATGACCCGGTGCGGTAGGCTCAACGCTGTCTGGGGATCTCTCGCGACTGAGTAGACCCGCTGTCCGTCCAATTGCATCCTGAGTGGACGCGCATTTGTATCCCGAGGTCAGGGGGAAGTTGTTCGATCAAAGGTCATCCACCATTGAATCAGCTTGCCCAAATAATTATTCATAGCTAAAATAGCTAATCTAGCTGATGGAGCGACGTGATGAAGGTCTTTACTGCACTGGAAGCCAAGAATCGATTCGGGAAGGTGATTGATGCCGCGCAGCGCGAGCCGGTGACGGTGACCCGTCAGGGACGCCCAAGCGTGGTCATCGTTTCGGCCGAGGAGTACGAGCGGCGCCAGAGTCGCGCATGGCGCAATCTTCTGGCCGTGATGGAACAGACCGGCCGCTATGCCGCCGAGCAGGGATTGACGGAGGAGGCGCTCGACCAGTTGCTGGCCGATGAAAGCTGATCGGGTGGTGGTCGACACCAATGTGTTGATCAGCGCACTATTGCTGCCTGACAGCAAGCCCGGTGAAGTGATGAGAGGTCTGTCCACTTCAGGGGCAACACTACTGCTTTCCCGAGTGACATTCCTGGAGCTGGCAACCCGGCTGGCTCGCCCCAAGTTTGATCGATACCGAACCGCCGAGCAGATGAACCGCTACCTGGATTGGCTGGCCGATCTGGCCGAATGGGTCAAGCCTTCGATTCGGATTGCCGATTGCCCCGACCCCGATGACAATCGTTTCCTCGAAGTGTTGATTGACGGCGGCGGTGATCTGTTGATCACAGGAGACAAGGATCTGCTCGTACTGAGTCCTTACGAAGGCAGGCCGATCATTACACCGGCGGCTTTTCTGTCCAGGCGCTGACAGTCAACGAATTCCATGCCTGTCCCGCAACGAATTCCATGCCTGTCCCGAACTTGTCGGTCATGCTGACCACACTCATGACAATGACAAACGACGTGCGTGCAGCCATGCCAGGCTGTATGCTACCGTCGTGCTGACTTCACGATTCTGCTTGGCCAGCATGCCGCAGAGAGGTGGCCATGAAGACCGGACCGGAGCGAAACGACCTGCTCGCGCTGTTACCGACAGGGGCAAAAGAGCGTGTATTTCCGATGTTGCGCGAGATCGAGCTGCCACTTGGCAAGGGGATCTATGCCGCCGGCCAGGAGGTGGAGTACGTTTACTTCCCGGTCGACTGCATCATTTCCTTGCTCTACGTCATGCTCGACGGTCACTCCGCCGAGATCTCGGTGGTGGGCCGAGAGGGTATCGTCGGCATCGCGGTTTTCATGGGCGGCGACAGCACGCCCAGCCGAGCGATCGTCCAGAGTGCCGGCACCGCATACCGGCTGCCTGCCGCCAGGCTCAAGCACGAGTTCAACAACGATCAGGCCATGCGCATGCTGCTGCTGCGCTACACCCAGGCTCTGATCACCCAGATGGCCCAGACTGCCGTTTGCAACCGGCACCACACCATCGACCAGCAACTTTGCCGCTGGCTGCTGTTGTCCCTGGATCGACTCCCGACCAACGAACTGACCATGACCCAGGAACTGATCGCCAACATGCTGGGCGTGCGCCGGGAAGGCGTCACCGAAGCGGCCGGCAAGCTGCAGAAGCTGGGCGTCATCGAATACCAGCGCGGTCGTATCACCGTACTCAACCGCCCGAAGCTGGAAGAACTTGCGTGCGAATGCTACGCCGTGGTCAAGGTAGAAACCGAACGCCTGGCCGCTTACGCGAAGCATCTTTAGCGACGCCTGATCGACCTCGTACCTCAGACGAAAGCGAGAAACTCCGACAACCACGGTGGGTACCGGAATCCAGTGGGAGGATTCGCTGAAGGCTTCGCCACCGCGTCGAGCTGAAGCGAATCCTCCCGCTGGAGGTCGACTCGGAGGCCAAGGCAGTCTGTAGCGATACACGACACCGACCTGGCCCTGCCAAAGCCACCTGCCAGTCCGATCGGCACCAGATGGTCTAAACGTGCCCCGGCGAACAGACAGGCCCCGGCCTCTTCAGTGAGCATGCCCACTGCAGGATCGCTGCAACACCGGCCAATGCTGGCTGATGACGGCTTCTTGCCCCGGGAACCCCAAGCCCATGGCCATTCAAACCTCTGCCACCAATAGACTGATCGATCAACTGCCCGCTGCCGCCGCCCAATCGCTGCTGGCCACCTGTGAGCTGACCGATCTCGAATTCGATCAGGTGATCGCCGAAGCCGGCGCGCCGATCGAAAGGGTGCTGTTTCCGACCACGGCCATCATCTCGGTCACCGCCCGGGTCGACGACCACAACCCCCTGGAGATGGGCATGATCGGTTTTGAAGGTATGCTGGGCGCAACCCTGGCCCTGGGCATGAAGCGTCATCCCATGCCGGCCATCGTCCAGGGCAGCGGACTTGCCCTGGAGATCCCCGCAGCCGCGTTCCGGCGCCAGCTCACCGCCACGCCGGCCCTCGAGCGCCTCGTCCATGGCTATCTGTTCGTGCTCGTCGAACAACTGTCCCAGACCGCTGCCTGCAACGCCTTCCATGAAGTCGCCGCGCGCCTGGCCCGCTGGCTGTTGATGATGGAGGACCGCGCCCGCGGCCAACCCCTGGTGCTGACCCACCTGTTCCTGTCGGACATGCTGGGCGTGCGCCGAAGTGCGGTGACCATCGCGGCCGGCCGCCTGCAGGCACAGCAGTTGATCCGCTACACCCGCGGTCATATCCAGGTGCTGTCGCGACCCGGCCTGGAAGCGGTCGCCTGCCAATGCTATCCGGCCGGCCTTGCCGCCTATGCGCGCCAGTTCGGCATCGATTGAAGTCATCCATGACCCGGGCTCAGTGCGCTGGCGTACCGACGGCGCTACACCTCAAGGCGCAGGCTCAAAGTCCTGCCGTAGCAGAGCTTTCCCGATTCGTCGGGAACGATCTGACCAGGAGCCCGCGGCGCTGAGCATCAGTGCCACGCGACACACATTTCCACTGGAGCATGAAAATGCCACGTTCAAACGGAGCAAGCCTGAAACGAATCTTGAAGTCAGCCGCGGTCCCGGCTGTTTCCCTGCTGTTGCTCGGCGCCTGCGCTTCCACGCCCCAGCCGCCCACAGAATCCCTTTCCGATGCGCGCCAGGCGATTGCCAACGCCGAACAGTCAGATGCGCGCCAGTACGCAAGCGCCGAACTTGACGAAGCACGCAGTCAGTTGTCCCTGGCCGAGCGCTCAGTCGGCCAGGAACGCATGACCGAGGCGGATCGTTTTGCCAGGCAATCGCGGATCGCGGCCGAGCTGGCCATTGCGAGAACCGGTTCTGCCAAGGCAGCCGAGATCAACCACGAAATACAGCGCAGCACCGAAGCGCTGCTTGAAGAAATGCGCCGAACTGGAGACAGGCAATGACACTCATTATGACAACCGTGAAACACAGAAACTGGAACCGGGGCATGCGGATGGCCGCATTGGCAATGGCAACGCTACTGGTGGCGGCATGCGCCACCACGCCGTCAGCCCCGCCGGGCGCCATGGAAGCGCGAGAAAAACTGAGCGCGCTTCAGAGCGATCCGAATCTGGCACCGCATGCGCGTGTCGAGATCCGGGAAGCCGAAGAGGCCGTGCGAATCGCGGAGCAGTCGCTGACCGGCTCATCGGATTCCGCCCTGGCTGCTCACCGGGTGTACCTGGCCGACCACAAGGTGGAAATCGCCAGGGCCAGGGCAACAACCCGATACGCGGAAAGCCAGCGCAAGGCGCTTGGCGAAGAACGCGAGCGGGCGCGCCTTGCGGCTCGAACGAGAGAAGCGGACCGGGCACACGCCGACGCCAGGCATGCTCGCGGTGAGGCCGACAGAGCCCAGACCGATGCGCAACGTGCCCGTTCCGAAGCGGGCCGCGCTCAGGCCGATGCACAGCTCGCCCGTGAGGAAGCGGAAATGGCAAGACGCGCCGCTGAAGCTGCACGCAGGGCTGAATCCGAATCCGAAGCAGCCGCTGCGCGGCGGGCCGCCGAGATGCAGCGCCAGATCGAAATCCTGGAGGCCGAGATCACCAGTCGCGGACTGGTGCTGACCCTGGGTGATGTGCTGTTTGCCACGGCCAGCACGGAGCTGCAGGCCGGCGCCCACGTCAATCTCGACAAGCTGGTCAACTTTCTCAATCAATACCCGGAACGGCGCGTCCATATTGAAGGCCACACCGACAATATCGGCGCGATTGAGTACAACCGCGACCTTTCGCAACGCCGTGCGGACTCAGTAAGACATTTCCTGACTCAACAGGGCATCGCATCGGGACGGATCACCACGGCCGGAATGGGTATGGATCGACCGGTGGCATCCAATACATCGGCGACCGGTCGCCAGATGAACCGTCGGGTGGAGATCATCATCGAGAACCCGTCCGGCTCGCAGGCTTCAGCCGGTTCAGATTGAATCGCCCCTGACCAACGGGAAGGCCCAACAGGGCTTTCCCACATTAGAGATATCAACCAAGGAGCACCGAAATGATCAAATCACTATCAATAGCAATGAATGCATTAGTCGCCCTGGCCATGGTCTCCTTGATCATGCCGGCACAGGCTCAGCTTGTATCCACCGGAGATGCGCTGGCGCTGGATGCCGGCAACATGGAAACCCGAGTCGAGGCGTATCTCTTGCGCGATGACGTGGCTGCCGAACTAGCCAGCCTCGGCGTAACCCATGAAATGGCGATGGCGCGGGTGGGCAACATGAGCGCCGAAGAGCTTGCTCTTGTCGCCGGAGAGATCGACGACATGCCGGCCGGCGCAGGCGTAATTTACGTGCTCGGCGTCATCTTTCTGGTTCTCATCGTTCTTCACGTCATGAGGCGCTGATGCCGGAAGTACGCAACAATGGCGCGGCCTTCCTGGCCGCGCTTTTTTTTCTCCTGGCCACCGGTTGTGCCACCTTCGACACGAAGATTCCGGACTCATGGGCGCCGCACATCGAATTGAGCGAGACACCGTTTTACCCGCAACTGGCGCATCACTGTGGCCCGGCGGCGCTGATCACGGTACTCGAGGCGTCAGGCGCCACACCGGCCTATGACGAAGTCGCCGACCGGGTTTATGTACCGGGCCTGGAGGGCAGCCTGCAGGTCGAGATGATGGCTGCGGCCAGAAGCTTCGAACGCATTCCCTTCCGGCTACCGGGCGAACTCGAACCCGTGCTTGCCGAGGTCGAGGCCGGGCGGCCGGTGCTGATCCTCCAGAACCTGGGACTGCGCAAGGTGCCGACATGGCACTACGCTGTCGTCATTGGCTACCACCGCGAACGCGCCGAAATCCTGATGCGCTCTGGCACCGATCCGCTGCAGGCCACGCCGACCCGACGCTGGATGCGCGAGTGGGACTGGGCCTCGCGCTGGGCCATCGTGGTACTCGAGCCCGGCGAACTCCCGGCCAACCCGCATCTTCCGGCCGTGCTGCGCGCGCTGGCCGACTTCGACGATCACGCACCGGCCGAGCCACGCCTGCGGGCATGGCGGGCCGTGGCCGAACAGTGGCCCAACGAGTCGCTGGCCTGGATGGGCATGGGTAACGCCCGCTACGAACTCGGCGCCCTCGAAGACGCCGCCACCGATTTTGAACGGGCACTTGAGAGCAGGCCCGACAACTTGCCGGCGCGCCTGAACCTGGCCCAGGTCTTGCTGGAACTCGATCGCCCCTGCCAGGGCTTGAGAATCGTCGAGAACGAGCCGATGGCGTTCGATCACCCGTTGTTTGAACTCCACGCCAATCTGGCACTACGACTCGAACTGGCCTGTCTTGCCGGCGCCGGCACTTGACTGCATGTTTTCCCTGGCCTGTGGGGGGAGTTTCCGATCAAGGAGCCTCTCAACAGTCGCGTCGGAATTCCTGGACGTGTGTGTGCCAGAGCACCGACGCGCATGTCCCCGAATTCTATATTGGCGTTGTCTCCAACTCTCTTGAGGAATCTCTGAATGTCCCTTATTAATCTCATCATTACCCTGGTCGTCGTTGGCGTCCTGTTGTGGCTGATCAACAGCTTTATTCCGATGCAGTCCACGATCAAGAAGATCCTGAATGTGGTCGTCATTATTGTCGTCATCATCTGGCTGCTATCCGCGTTCGGCGTGATCGGCCCGATATCGGGAATTCGCATCGGATAGCCGGTCGCCCGCAGCAAGACGGCTCGTACTCCATTAAAAAAATCCTGGTCGCGTGAGCAACCAGGGTTTTGTTTGGAGAGACTCTCGAGCAGAGACTCTCCCGGGTATTGCAACTGCTACCTTCGAGTCAGATCGGTACGCCGCAGAAAGACTGCCGCCATCAGCATCATCATCAGGATAATCAGCACAACCCCGCCCTGTGAAAAGATCGGCACAGGCAGCGCTGCTGCCCGCTGCGAATTGTTGAATGTGCAGGTCACGCTTTCACCGGCTTCAAGTTCGATGGCGCTGACCGGCGAGCCGTCGTCGCAGGTGGCGCTGTCGAGCCGCCAGCCATTCGGTACCGTTTCGCTGACCGCGTAGGTGCCGGGCGGCAGCGTTTCGACGATGAACTCGCCGTGCATCAGGCTGAAGTTGCCGAGATCGCCGGTGAAGTCGAACGACTGACCCGTGCCGGGTGGGTCGGCCTGCTTGAGGATGGTGATCGTGCCATCAGTAGCACCAATCTCCGTGTTGATAAACACACAGGTCACGGTTTCGCCGGCCTCGAGCACAAAGTTTGCCGTTGCCGTTCCGATATCGCCGGTGCTGTCGGCATCGTTGCAGATGATGTCGGTCAGCTCCCAACCGGCCGGAACCGATTCAGTCGAACTGTAATTGCCCGGTGCCAGGTTGTCGACAACGATTTGTTCGCCGTCGGTCAAATCGCCGGCGGCATCACCGGTAAAGGTGAAGCTTTGCAGGCTGCCCGGCGGGTTGGTTCGCTTTTCGACGATGATGGTGCCGGGGCATTGATCAGGAACGGCAATCAAATTGTTGTCAGTGGTGACGGTCGAACCAAATGCCAGCGCCCTGCCTTCCAGTGAGGCCGAGTCCCCCAATGTAATGTTGAGACCGGCGGCTGTGCCACGAAACACGGTGCCGACAAAAGCGGCATTGGCGCCAATGGTCGTGCCGCCTTCAGGCGCCCAGAAGACATTGTCCGAACAGGCGCCATCAGCGGTAATGACACTGGAATTGGCGCCCGGATCCAGCGCGCCGCCGGGTCTGAAGATGTACACACCCTCGCCGCTTAGCGTGAGCGTCGCGCCTGTGGTTTAGCTCATGGCTCCGGTACTCGAGTAGCAGCCGGGCGGGAATTCCCCGGGCGGGTTGGCGCCGATACTGATCGTGTCCAGCGCTACGGCAGCACCGATCGAAGTACATGGTTGTGCGACCAGATCGGCCCGGGCGGCATCCTGATCGATTCCGGTCTGTGCCGCGCATGGCGTCTGTACAGACCCGTTAACTACGGGAGCAACGACAGGCCCGGTCGTGAAACAGACATCGCCATCGACAACCGTCCCGGGCGTGGTATTGGTGAAGGTTTCGGATACGATCGCGAATGGGCTGGTGGTTCCAAGGTCCGGGGCAGTCTGGGACAACGCCGGGGCAGCCAGCAATAGCAGCGCTACACCTGCAATTCCCACGATCTTGAAGAATGTCCGCCGGCGCAATGCCCCTGCGTCTCGAGCAATGGGCACGCCGCACCTGGTAAAAACGGGCCGGAGACTGTTCATCACGGAAAATCCTCGCTAAGTTTCTCAAATCGCCAAACAGACGAACATTCAGGCTAACTGCCAGGCCCGCCAATACTCTGTGCGCTACCGAACATACATCTGCATTGGTGCGCTTCAGGCTGGTTTGCTTGATCAGGACCGATTCAGGGTGGAGGGCATAGACGTGATTTGCGTTCTCCATGTGAAATTGGTGCGGCTGCGGTATGCGTTGTTTGCTGCCGAACAGACACTCAATCCGGGAAGTGTCATATTGCTTTCCCAAGCGACCGAAAGTTGGTCACCCGGCCTTCTTATGCGGGAATGGGACCGACTTGGTCAGACCGGTTCGCTCCATTGCCAAGAGGATTCCAAGGATGACTACATACACCACGAATGGCCACAGGCATTCGACAAGGGAGATCGAGCCCGAGATTATTCTGGGGATCGCGAGGAATCAGGTCGCGCAATCCACGCGAGCGCGGTGGCAGTTGCGAACGCTACCGGAGAGGTTCCGCTGTCTCGAAAGCGCAGATCCCAAGATGCAACTTCAGGCAGCACTCACGCAAATCGAGGACCTGCTGCAAAGGAACAGAAAACTTCTGGAAACCGTGCTTTTGCTCAGCCAGGCACTGGATGACACCTATTCGATCAATTCAGCCGAACACGGTGCGGTCTATCCGACCCGGCGTCCGCTGAGCAGCTGGAAAAGCACCATGATGACTGCGATTACGATCAGGAGGTGAATTAATCCACCCAACGTGGTTCCGGACACGAACCCCAGGAGCCATAGCACCGCAAGAATGGCAGCAATTGTAAATAGCATGATCTTTACTCCTTCAGTTCAGTAACCGGGTCAGGGATTGCCCGGCAATTCGACCTCATTCACAGCATGCGCCTGCGCCCGCGCTCTTCTGTTCGCTGTCGCACATCTTCGGTCGTTCCGAGGCCTGTTTTCATCCAGATAATTCTCAGACCCTCCGCGAATTTCAGCAGCAACACGACATTCGCCAGGGCGGTGGCTGGCGGGCGGCGCGGTGAGCTCGATACTTGCTGGCTGGCCGGACGAAGTCCCCGCGCCGGCCGGTATATCCACTCGGCAGCCACAAACCCTGCGCATCCGGCGATCCACAGCCCGCCGGGCGAGACGAGCGCGGAGCGCAGGCGGGATCGGAGTGATGCACTCAGCACCCCCGCGGTTCTCCTGTGCTCATCCAGGCGGTCGGTCGTCCGACTGATCTGGAGACCCAGTGATTGGCTGTCATTTCCGAACAGACTTTTGTATGTCGCTTTCACGGACAACGATCCGCAGGTGGATCCGAGTGCAATGCCGGTTCAAGCCGACTCATCGTGGCTGGAAACATCAGGGATCTGCTACGCCTGCGAATGGCGGCAACCAGCAGCATGGCAAGCAGGCAATGAACAGCGAACACCAGCACCAGGGCCGTACCGACCGTGACCAGCGAGTGCTGCACCAGCATGATGACCACCGCGCCAGCCAGCGCCAGCCAGGCAGTCAGCAACAGGTAGGCCACGATCACGCCCATGGCGATGATACTGACCAGACTTTCCCCCGCCTGTCTGGTTTCCAGAGCAGCAAGGAACAAGTGATCATGCACGATTGCACCCAACTCTCGCCCCAGCAGACCCGCTGCTTCCAGCAGCCCGGGCTCCTGCCCGGACGCTACGGAAGCAGTGCCTGTGCCGAGATCCGACTGATCATCAACATGACGGGACATGCAGACCAGCGCTCCTATCTTGCCCGCAGGAGGCGACTGAGGAGATAGCCACTCGCAAGCGCTATGCCGAGCGAGGTTGCCGGGTTCTCCTGTACAAACTCGCGCGCTGTCGCCAGCCACTTTTCTTGCGTTGCCTTCATTTCATGGCCCGTATCGGCCAGGCTGTCCGTTGCGCTGTTAGCTGTGTCGGCTGCCCAGTCGACAGCCCTGTGAGCGCCGGCCGCTGCGGCGTCGACGGTCTGATGCACTGCACGTTCATTAGTGTTCGTTTTCATGACTTTCGCTCCAAAGGGCCTACCGCGTGACCTGAATGTCAGCGGGCACTATCACCGAGGGTTGAATGTCTCGCCGTCAGGAAGTGTTCAGCATTGTGAACTTGACCGGCCTTCCCGTCTGTACGTTGCGCCACACTGATACGAACATGGCCTGGATAGGTTCGATAGCGAACAGACCCTGATGCGACATGAATGCAAGACTGGCCATCTGAGACAAATCAGTGGACGAAAGACACAATGAAGAGTCTAGTGATCTTGAAATGCCTGACCATCGCAGTGGCATTTCTGGCTATCGCCGGCTGTGCTGCAATCAAGGGTACCGCCGGGATCGCGGACAGCTCTAGAACCGGCACGATCCACGACGTAAAGTTCGAGGAGCGCATGACGCCGGTGATTCTGCGGGTGCGGCAAGGCGATGAAGTTCGCTGGGTCAATCGGCGCAGCACCGATGTGAAGCTGGAATTCCTCGACGGTGCGCTCGACGATGTGGTTTGTCAGTCCGGCTTTTCCAATCTGTTCCGGCGGCAGCAGGAGTCGGCCACGATCAAACCCAATGGCAGCGCCAGTCTCTGCTTCGGAAGAGTCGGCACGATCACATACAACGCCCGTATGGATTCTCCGGTAGCCGGTGGCCAGATGATTGAGTCGGGCACGATTCAAGTCACTCAATAGATCTGGACAACGACCAGAATCCAGAACAACGGGCATTCACCCCAACGTTGCATAAAATTCCGGGCCAGAATCGCTACACGCGCGACGGCTCCACTCCAGGGCTTCTTTGCTTCGCAAAACCGCCCTATCGTTTCCGCCTGCGCTACTCTCCAGGCTTCTGACTCCGGAATTTTATGCAACGTTGGGGTTCACTGTCGGTCTTCAACCGGAGCCAACGGCGGAACAATCACTGCTTCGGCAAGCTCTTGCGGTCGGAACTTCGGGTAGGGTGGGCCACGACGGCAGTAAGGAGAATGTGCACAGACCGAGGCGCCAAAGGCGCGTGCCACCCCATCGGCCCAGTGGTCATCAGCCCAGTTCGGGTCGCCGTAGTAGTGGCCGATGGCATGCGCCATCTCATGCGCCACGACGTAGTAGAAGCGCCCGTGCAGCCAGGGCTCGGGCCAATGACCCGAGTAGATGCGGTCATGATTGATGCTGATATAGGGCCCCTCCCCTTCCGGGCAGGAGCGATACGGGCAGGTAACGCCCCAGTGGCGTGATTGCCTGGCGCGCAAGCCTTGCCCATTGCACAGCTTGCGCCATCGACCGCCTTGCCACCACGGCGCCAGCCAGGCCTGGGCGTGATCCGGGCCGAATCGATCAAGCGTGTATTCCCAGATTGCATTGGCGGCCGCCCAACAGCGCTGGTTGGGCAGGTCGTCGGGGAATTGCTCGGCGGCACGGAACAGGCTCTGCTCCAGGTAAGGGCGGGCCGGGAAATCATAGTCGGCATGGACACCAGGAAGCGTCCAGGCCAGGACAAGCACCAGACCACCAAATCGCGCGCAAAAGCTCCTGATATCGCTTCTCCCGAGATCATCGACGACCTCGTTGGCAAGAAAAACCATCCCGAGCCAATCGCCAGGCTGCATCGTCCGACGTTCCCGCTAGCAGCGTCAAGTCTTTTATCGAGTTGAAGGACTGAAATGAGAAGCAGGTCACAGTTGCAGGCACCGGACCAGCCGGAGAGTTCGACGACAAACAGCTCGATGGGGCTTTAGAGGTTGAGTGGTTCTTTGAGAATTTCACGCCGGGAGTCAATTCGCCGGCTGTGATTGTAGTGGCGGGCGCTGGATCGGCGGCCAGTAGATGCGCTTCAGGGCAATTCCCAGCGCGCCTCGTGGCCGCGGGCATCGACGTGCACGAACGCCCCGCGGTGCGATCTCGGACCATACAACCCGAGACCGCCGTGCAGATGCGCGTACTCACTGACCTGATACAGATCCTCGATGATTCCGAGCAGCAGCCGGGCATCGCGCAACCCGCTCCTGCCGTCGCCATTGAGGTCATCCATGCGCCCGTCACCGTTGGTGTCGATGTAGATATCGGCCGCGCCGCCCCACTGGTGGCGTGAATACTGGCCATTGCCGATGGCCTGGTTGTACCAGGGCGTGCGGTAGCCACTCATGACCACGAACGAGTCGGCACGAATCCCTCGTCTATTGACCTCGGCGAGGATGATCTCGAGCTTGGCCACAAGGGCCTCGCGCAACACCAGGTACTTGGGCCAGTGGTCGGGCTGCTGCTTGCACAGGAACTGGCCCAGGGTGAAGTGCGGCGAGATTTTCAGGTCGATGAGTTCCGGGGTGACCTCGACCAGGCCGTGCGGCGGCAGGTAGATGGGATTGCCGCGCAGGGCCTGATCCGGATACCGGCCAATGCGATAGCCGTCGAGTTCCTCGATTTCATCGGCGACCAACGGCACCTTGACCAGCACATTGAGCCGCATCGATTCGCGGCCTTGCGGCTGGATAGTGAGCGTGTACAGCCCGGATTGTCCGGGCGCGGTCCAGACTCCCTGATGCGTGGACTGCATGTCCAGCCGGCCACCGTCATGGCTGATTTCTACCTCGCTGTCGCCATTGACATGGACCTCGAGCGGCAGCGTGTCTCCCGGCATCACGTAAAAGGCGAACTCCCGCCAGGCAATGTCGTCGCCACCGAAGGTGATGCGGTAATCGAGGGTGCCGAAGTCGAACGCCTGTGCATCGGACGCGGCAGTGCTGGCCGATACCGGGACGACCAGCGTGCAAGCCAGCAGGAGCAAGTGTCTGATCAAGGCAGTGATTCCTGTCTGGTAGAAGTCTATGGTTCGGAATCATGTTCCAGCGGTGGTGCATCGAGCGCCTGCACCAGCGCAACATCGCGTTGGTAGACATCGTGCCGGTAGTGCACGATGCCGTCATCGTCAACCCAGGCCGTCCAGTACAACAGGTGCACGGGCATGGCCCGGTCCAGCCGGACCGTGGTCTCCACGCCGCTTTCGATGATACGCCGAATCGATTCGGCCGTGTGCTTTCCGTCACGCTCGATCAGCAACCATTCGGTCAGCCGGCCCGGATCTTCCAGACGGATGCAACCGGAACTTGCCGCCCGGTCGTCAAGTGCGAACAGCCCGCGCGCGGGCGTGTCGTGCAGGTACACGTTGTGACGGTTGGGGAACATGAACTTGACGTGGCCCAGCGCGTTCTTCGGGCCCGGCGCCTGGCGCAGCCGGTACGGAAAACTGCGCGCCGACAGCGCCTGCCAGTCGACCTCGTGCGGATCGACCCTGAGCTCGTCGGCGCCCCAACCCTGCAAGACGGCAAAACCCATTTCCTCCAGGTAGCCGATGTCAGCGCGAATCTTCGGCAACTGGTCCTGGGCCGCCAACCGTTGCGGCACTTCCCAGGACGGATTGAGCACCAGGTAGGTCATGCGGCCGGTGAACACCGGGGTGCGGCGATAGGGCTGGCCGACGATCACGCGTTGCGAAATCACTGTCTGGCCGTGGCTTGCCACCTGCATGTCGAAGCCGGCAATGTTGACCAGCACATATTCATCACCGAGATCATCGGGCATCCAGCGCCAGCGCTCAAGGTTGGCCCGCAACTGGCCGATGCGCTCATCCGGCGTGATATTGAGCGCCTGCAGCGTGCGCGGACCGATGATGGCGTCGGCATTCAGGCCATGGCGATGCTGGAAGCGGCGCACCGCTTCGGCCAGCATCTCGTCATACCTGCCGGTTTCCACATCGTTGTCTCCACCCTCATCCAGGCCTCCAAACAGCACGAGGCGCTGACGAATCACCGCGATGCGCTCATCCAGGTCACCGGGCCTGATCAGGCCGCCGCCCGGAATCGGTGTCCACTGGTCACTGAAAGCGAATTCGCGTTGCAGGGCCAGACTCCGGACCAGGGTGTGATAGGCCTCGTGCCGGGGCAATTGCGCTTGCAGAAAGGACCGCGGTGTTGCATCGGCATCGGCTTCCAGTCCTCGGAGCCACTCCAGCATGCTCGGCGACTGTTGCGGGATGAACCACTGTGGATCGATCGATTCCGGGTCGACCCGGCCCTCGGACAGGTGATGGCCAAGGGTCAGAATGGCATCGGTGGTCAGCAGTTCCAGGCTGATCAGGGCACTGAACCGATCGGGACTGACAGCCGCCCCATCCAGTTCATCAATCAGTCCCTCGATCATCGGGCGGTGGTACCTGGACGAATCCAGGCCGTGTTCGTCGGCCATGTCCAGCGCCTCGACCGCCAATTCCAGCATCGCGCTCGGTTGCAGGCCATCATCCAGCCACAGCGGCTGCCACGCGCGATGCTCGTAGACCACGCGCAGGGAATCGAGTGCGAATAGCACGTCACCGGCAGCCGGCTGAAGTTCGGCCGTGATCTCCAGGCGATGGCGCAACTGCTCACTGAAATTGTTGCTCGCCATGGCTGGAAACACCAAGGCAATCAAGACAACTGCCAGCAAGTGAGTTCGGGCAGGCTTCATGGCATCCGGCGACAGGGGTTCAGTGGTTGGACTGGCATGGCGGCAATTAATTCCCGGTTGGCCGCCGACTCTCGCCCCAGCAGACCCGCCCCTTTCAACAGTCCGGACTCCTGCCCGGACGCTTCGGAAGCAGTGCCTGTGCCGAGATCCGACTGATCGTCAGCTGTACGTTGCGCCACGCAGATGCTGCCACGGCAAGCTCAGAGCGCCGGCGCAAAAAGATTCGCTGCTCGTGACGCGAGGCGAATCCAGAGCGGCATGTCGGCAACTTCGTTTTCGACCATTTCGCGTGAACTGGCGAAATCGTTCTCGAACATCCGCTCGACCTGGCCGGCGAACGTGGGGTCGGCCACCAGTGCGGTCAGTTCGAAATTCAGGCGAAACGAGCGGTTGTCCATGTTGACCGTGCTGACGGCCCCACCGCGGTCGTCGATCAGAAAGACCTTCGCATGCATCAGCCCCGGCTGATAACGGAAGATGCGGACGCCGGCCGCGCTCAGCGCGTCCATGTACCTGTATGCCGCCAGGCTGGCCAGACGGCTGTCGCTACGTTCGGGGATCAACACACGCACGTCCAGCCCACCCAGGGCGGCAAGCTTAAGGGCTCCTACGACGCCCTCGTCGGGCACAAAATACGGACTGGAGATCCAGATCCGCTCCTCGGCCAGATGGATGAATTGCTGCACCATCAGGCTGGCGGTTTCAAATTCGTCGGCGGGTCCGGACGGAACTATAAGAATCGGCACTCCAGCATCGCTTACCGGGTGCGGCTGCCATGAGACAGCCGGCAAATCCTCAGTGACCCAGCGCCAGTCCTCGAGAAACGACAGTTGCAAATTCAACACTGCCGGACCCTCTATTCGTGCATGTGCGTCTCGCCAACCCTCCGACTCGTACTCATCCCCAATGTTCAGACCACCGATCCAACCGACCTTGCCGTCGGCAATTACGAGTTTTCGATGGTTACGAAAATTCAACTGGAAGCGATCGATCCAGCTTTTGTGTCGGAGAAACGAACGAACTTCGACACCCGCTTCGATAAGTTCGCTGATATACGATCTGCTCAAATCGAGGCTGCCGATGCTGTCGAACAATACGTAGACCCGCACCCCCTCCCGTGCCTTCCGGATCAGCTGCTGTTGCAGTTCGCGGCCCCGTTTGTCGTCACGCAGGATGTAGAACTGCACCAGCAGGTAGTCCTGCGCGGCATCAATTCCGTCGAAGATGCTTGCGAATATCGCTTTGCCATCCACAAGCAATTCGGCCTGGTTGCCGTCGACAAACGGGATGTGCGCCAACTGCTCGAGTGCGCGCAGCTTCGGATCGCTCTCGCTCCATTCGCTCCGGAATGGCGCCAGTTCCACCAGGTGAGACTCCAGTGATCGGTTCAGCAAACTCACACGTTCACGCCGTAGCTGAACATAATCCTCAATCTGATCCCGTCCGAACACCAGGTAGGCGGGTACAGCCAGATAAGGGATGGCGTTCAGCGATACAACCCATGCAACGGTGCCGGGCGCGGTGCGGGTACCCATCAGTGCGTGCAATGACGTTGCAAACCCGATCAGGTGCGCGACCAGCACGATCGCGGAAAACGTAACTGTTCGTCTGACATCAAGACGCCGGATCATACGGCAGGGTCGCATGCATTGTCCCGGGCTCTCTGTACGATGGCGAACGGAGCACATCCGGAAAACCAGCAACTGTGTGTGTCAACGAACAGCAGGTAAACCCCCGATGCCGCACAGTGGTGAGGCCGATACCGCCAGTGGAAATCAAGATGATCGTGGCTATGCGAAAGAACTCATGAACGCGAAAGCTGAAACCCAATTCTTTGGTGCGGTGGAGCGCCGCCTGTTAAGAGCGACAGCGATAATGTTTGCCATCCTCGCGATGATCGGCATCGTTGCAGGGATGATCTGGATCCTCGGTGTAGCAGTGGCATTTTTCTACAACCTGATCATGCCGCTATGCGTGACTGGAATCCTCGTGCTCGTGCTGCACCCCGTGCTTAACCACCTTGAACGATGGAAGTGGCTGAATCGAACGGCTGCTACCAGCATCGTTGTGTTGCTTTTCATGGGAGCCATTGCCGGATTCATCGTCATGGTCGTGCCCACCCTGCTTCGTGAGATTGTTCTATTCTCCGAGTTAGTGCCAGCAATGCTTGCGGGATGGCGGGACTTCATGTTCACCAACTTCCCGGCCTTTACACGGATCATCATGGAGAGCGCGCAGGACAGTGAATTCAAGGTGGTAATGCCGGGCCTTGAGAGTACCAGACGTTCGGTGCAGTCGATTGGTGGCGTGTTGGCCGGTTTGAGTTTCGTGCCCCTGTTACTGTTCTTTGGCTTGCTGTCCGGCAGACACCTGAACAACCACCTTGCCGAGACACTGACGGTGTTCAGCGACCGGGCACAAAAAAAGATCACCTACTTCGTTGAGGTTTTCCTGGCGCAGGTGACCGGTTTCTTTCAAGGCCAACTCGTCATTGCCATGATCATGGGCGCCATGTTTGCCCTCGGTTTCACGTTGATCGACCTGAAAGGTGGAATCATGATTGGACTGATCCTGGGACTTCTGAACATCGTGCCCTTCCTGGGCACGCTGATCGGACTGCTGATTGTACTACCCTGGGCATATATGCAGCCGTTCGGAGGTATTCAGCTAGTCGGTCTCAGCCTGCTCGTATTCACTATCGTACAGCTCGTGGAGAGCTGGATACTGACGCCAAAAATCATGGCAAATCGTTCGGGACTGCACCCTGCATTAGTCGTGATCTCGGTGTTCTTCTGGGGAATTGCATTCGGCGGCATCACCGGCATGATTCTGGCCGTAGCCCTCACGGCATTTCTTGTCGCGGTATGGAGCCAGGCAAAAGTCGGGCTGACTCGTAGCATGACATCCGATTATGATGCCGACCGAATTGAAACCTCGACCGGCACCGAGCAAGCATCAACGATACGGGAATCCCGGGAGCAACCTGCCAGCACGGCGAGTCGAATCATATCGACCGAGCAGATCAAATCCTGACCAACACAGCTGATTTCGCGCTGTCCGCTACCACACATTGAGCAGCTGCTCACCATTGCCTGGCGGCCTTGTGATAGCGCACTCCCAATTCAACATCCAGCCAACCCTCGTCGAATGATTTTCCAACAAAGCAGGTGGGATACTTTTCACTTGCTTTAGAAGACTATGCCCACCGCATGCCCGACATGCGGACCAGTCCAGGAAAATCAAGACAATGATATTACTCAGCGCAAGGTCCATTACGGACCGATTGGCACTCGCATGCCTGCTTTTCATCCTTGGGGTACCAGCAGCTTCGGCTGCCACCTACTACGTTCGTCCCGATGGTGGCGATACCAGTCAGTGTACCGGCCTTGCCGACAGCCCTTACCCGGGCAGCGGCACCGGCCAGGCCTGTGCCTGGAACCATCCCTTCATGGCCTTGCCGCCGGCTGGCACGGCAAGAATCGAGGGTGGCGATACGCTTCATATCGGCTCAGGCGACTACCGCATGGGCTACGGCGCCCCCGGTGCCGACAATTGCAGTCAGAGCTGGCCCTGGGAATGCGTCATGCCGCCCATCCCCAGCGGTCCCTCGCCGGACCAGCCCACCCGAATCCTTGGTGAAGGGCATGCGGACGGCTGTGATCAGGCCCCGGAACTGTGGGGTACGGAACGGGCATGGATGGTCGTGAACCTCGAGGGCAGTTCAAACTTGGAACTGGCTTGTCTCGAAATCACCGACCGCGCCAGTTGTGTCGAGCACCACTGCCACAGCGGCAAGTGCGAAGGAGAGATCGCTGCCTGCAACCGGGATTCAGCGCCGTATGGCGACTGGGCCTCCACCGGAATCTCCGGCCGTGATTCAAACAACGTCGTGTTGCGTGACCTGGATATCCATGGCCTGTCCAATCGCGGTGTTCATGCGGGTCGCATCAGCGACTGGTTGCTCGAGCGCGTCGAGATCCGCGCCAACGGGTGGGCAGGCTGGGACGGCAACATCGGCTCCAGCACTGCCAACAGCGGCACCATCACGTTCAGGGAATCGGTCGTCGGGTGGAACGGCTGTATAGAGCGATGGGACACCGGGGAGATCTTTGGTTGCTGGGCCCAGCAAGGCGGCGGCTGGGGCGACGGCATCGGCACCGGGGCAACAGGTGGTCATTGGGTATTCGAAGACAGCACCGTGCATCACAACACGTCCGATGGCATCGACCTGCTTTACCTCAATGACAACGGTCGGGTATCCATTCGCCGGACGCTGGTCGAAGGCAATGCCGGCAACCAGATCAAGGTGTCCCGCAGCGCGATCATCGAAAATTCACTAGTTGTTGGCAACTGCTCGTACTTTGTCAATCATCCCAATATGCTCGACGGGGACCACTGCCGCGCAATGGGCGATGCCATCTATGTCGGCCTGAGCAATTCTTCCCAAACCGACCTAATCAACAACACGATTGTCGGTGAAGGCAATTGCCTGGTCAGCGGCGGCAGTGGCACCAGCACGTCACGATTGCGCATGCTCAACAACCTGTTTCTCGGCAAGCCCTACTTTCAGGATCCAGGCAAGCAGAGCTGCCTTTACTATTCCGGCAGCAACGAAGAGATCGTATGGGAGAGTAACTATATCGATGGTGTTCGCCATAACGCCTGCCCCGGCAGCAGCCTGTGCTATGGCCCGCCGGGCATTACAGACGACAGTCTGTCAAGCTTCGATGCTCACCCGCTGTCAGACAGCGCTCTGATCGACAGCGCCGACTACACCTTTGCCCCACCGGTAGATTTCCACAACCTGGCGCGAGATGTTGGTGCCGGCCCGGATATCGGTGCTATTGAATGGGGAACTGTCAAGGATGACACTCCGGTCGATGATTCCGATGGTCCACCCAGCGATCCGCCAACAGCCGGGTTCAGTTACGAGTGCAATGACCTGCAATGCAGCTTCACCAGCGACAGCAACGATTCGACCCTCAGCTATGCCTGGAACCTGGGCGACGGCAAAGCGGCTACCGGTGCGGTGATCGATCATACTTATGGCGCTGACGGCAGCTATACCGTGACCCTGACCGTTACCGACGATAACGGCCAGAGCAGCTCGGCAAGTCAGACCGTCAACGTCCAGGACAGCAGCAGTGATGATGCCGGGATCTCGATCGATGCCACAGGCTACCGCACAAAAGGCCGCTGGACAGCCGACATCACCTGGGCCGGCGCTACCACGTCAAACGTCGACCTTTTCCGCAATGGCAGGCGGGTCGCCACAATCGCGAACTCCGGGTCGACTACCGACCACACTGACATCAGAGGCGGCGGCACACTGGAATACAGAATCTGCGAAGCCGGCAGCAGTGTCTGCTCAGAGATCGTGCTCGTAGCATTCTGAACCCGTCAATCAGGGCACACGAAAATGTCAGCCCGCACCTCCTGGTGCGGGCTTTTGCTTTCCTGGCCCCTGGTCACCGGTGCGCCAGCGCACAGACTTGTAATGGCAACCTGTCTACTCTGATGGTTGTGTGCTCATATGGAGCACGTTTATCGAGCACAATCAGAGGTACCAAGCATGTTTACTTCAAGCAAACGAACACCCTTAACCACGTTCGCCTATGGCCTGTTGATTTCGGTCGTGGGTATTACCTTCCTGGCCGCCTGCGCTACGGCACCCCGTACTGTAGATGACAGAAAAGAGCTGATGCGGGATGCAGACACAGCACTGGGCCAGGCCAGATCGGTCAACCCGGGTTTTGATTCAATCATCCGGAATGCACCCGGCTACGCGGTTTTCCCCACCGTTGGCAAAGGCGGCATGGGTATTGGCGGCGCCTATGGGCGTGGCATCGTCTATCAGCGTGGCGTACCGATCGGTTTTACCGATGTGAGCCAGGGAACCGTCGGCGCTCAGATCGGTGGCCAGACCTACACCCAGATCCTGGTATTTGAAGATACCCATGCACTGGACAGGTTCCAAAAAGGCAACTATGAGTTCAGCGCACAGGCTACAGCAGTTGCTTTGCAATCAGGCACAGGCGCAAATGCCCAATTCAGGGACGGCGTGGCCGTATTCACCATGGCTGAAAAAGGCTTGATGGCCGAAGCCGCAGTCGGCGGACAGAAATTCTCTTATGAGGCTTTCGCCTCCCGGTAAGCAACGTCGACATTTGCTATACGTTTTGACCCACGGCACTCCCTTAGCGGAGTGCCGTGGTTTTTCTAGCGCTTTGCCCCAGCCCCAATACCATCCTCGCGCCGCGACACTCGGTTCGAGTCATAGTAATCCCTGTACCACTTGACGAAGTTGGCCACACCCTCTTCCACATTGACCCTGGGTGTGTAATCAACCGCCTCTTCCAGGCGGGTGACATCGGACTCGGTATCGGGAACATCACCGGGTTGCATCGACAGCATATTCATCTCGGCTTTCTTGCCAAGTTCCTTTTCGAGCAATTCAATGTAGCGCGGCAGTTCGACGCTGTTTTCGTTGCCTATGTTGTAGATGCGATACGGGGCGACACCGCTGATAGCCGGGTTCGGAGTATCGCCCCTCCAGCCGGGATCGACCTTCGGAGGGCACTCCAGGATGCGCACGATGCCTTCGACGATATCGTCGATGTAGGTAAAGCTGCGACGGTGTTTGCCGTAATTGAATACCTGTATGGGCTCACCGGACAGGATCGCCTTGGTGAACAGGAAAAGCGCCATGTCCGGGCGCCCCCACGGGCCATAAACGGTAAAGAAGCGAAGACCCGTGCAGGGAACAGCATAGAGATGGGCGTAGGAATGCGCCATCATCTCGTTGGCTTTTTTGGTTGCCGCATACAGCGTCAACGGATGTTCGGTGCTGTCAGCCTCCTTGAACGGCATATTCGTGTTGGCGCCATAGACCGAGCTGGTCGAGGCATAGATCAGATGTTCCACCGGAAAGTGTCGGCATCCCTCCAGAATATGGAGCGTTCCAGTGACGTTTGAGCTGACATAGACATGCGGGTTTTCGGCTGCGTATCGCACACCGGCCTGCGCGGCCAGGTGGATCACGTGGCCGGGACGATGAGTGGCAAAGCAATTCTCAACCGCCTCACGGTCAGCCAGGTCAGCAGTAATGTGAGTATAACCGGGGTGTCCTTCAAAGCGTGCCAGGCGCGCCTTCTTGAGATTGACGTCGTAGTAGTCGTTGAGATTGTCGTAACCGATTACCCGGTGGCCATCGTCGAGAAGTCTCAGGGCGACGTGGGAGCCGATAAAGCCGGCAGTGCCGGTTATGAGTATAGGCCGCATTGGATTCCTTTCACGTGTTGGGGCCATGTCCCAAGCTTGCACAGATAATTGCGCACAAAGCGCAGAGCGTCAAAATACAACGCCAGGGCGCCTCTGAACAACTCTTTGCGGGCGTACTACCGGTCTGGTGGGCCACAAGTGGGTCACTAATGTACCCCTCTAGCGTGCGGATTTACCGAACAGTAGCAGCCCGACACCGGCTGCTGCAGAAGCCGCGCCAAGGATCAGAAACCAGATCGTGGAATCGGTGAAACGGCCGGTAAAGGCCTCGGACACCTGATCGCCCAGGCTTTGGGACTGCTGATAGGCAAAGAAAAGCAGAATCGCGCCGACAACAAGCAACACAATACCCAGAATCTTGCTATTCATCACTTCAATCTCCTTGTCGTGGATGAGGAATCATTATTCCGTCATTCCAAGTAGTTTTCCGGAAGCGCAGCCGGGATTTTCCGCTACTGCTCTTCCTGGTCTGGTCCGTACATGGCCCTGCTGGAACGGTTGATCCGGACAGGCTGTGCTATCCGGATCTTCCGGTTTTCTCCAGGCCAATTCGATCAGCGGGCGTCGTAGTAGGACTCGACCGTCGAATTCCATGTGGGATCAGCCATATTCGGCCATTCATCCTTGTCGAAACCAGGCGCGTTCTTCAAACGCTCGACATCAACGTCGAGCCTGAAACAATGATTCTCCTTGTCCAGCTTCAGGGCCTTCCACGGAACTGCGAACAGGCGATCACCCATCCCCAGAAAGCCACCAGATGCGAGAACCACGTACCGTATCTTGCCGTCAGCCGTATCGAGCATGACGTCCTGTATCTTTCCGAGATTTTCATTCTGGCTGTTGCGGACTTCGTCACCGGTAATGGTGCTGGCGCTCAGCAGTGCAGCTCCAGCCTGCATGTTGCTTGCAGCGGATTGCCTGGTGTTCGGTTCTGTCGATGAATGATTCATTTCGCCTCCTTGCCGGCATCGTTTTTGATATCTCCGTACACTAGTGTCCGGTTTAAAAGCCGAATAGATTCAATTGGTTACCGTCTTTGATCTGATCCAGATCGCTTCGGTCGATCGTAACCGCCTGTTTCAACTGTGTTTTTTCAAATACAGTTATGGAGATAATCTGTAGCATTGCGTGCAGCGAAATATCGAGGTCCAAACGCTTTTTGATGATGGCGATCAGCACATAGGTCGACACAGCAATCCAAATTTGTGTCTTGACTGCGTTCTCCGATCGGCCGAAGAAGCACTTGATACGGAGATTTTGCTTGATCCACTTGAAGAACAGCTCGACCTGCCACCGGCTTTTGTACAACGCGCAGATCGTAAGAGCCGGGAGTTGGAACTGATTGGTGAGAAATACCAGGGTCTTTCCGGTTTCCGGGTCCTTGAAGCGAATGCGTCTCAAGTGTTGAGGATAGTACTTGCTTGGACGCTGGCCGCAGAGCGCAATAGTTTGGTCGCAGATCAGCCCAGCTTGCCGATCTGTAGCAGCAGAATAGACCCGCCGGAAGTCCAGGTTTGATTTGGCCCGGATTACAAAGAAGGCGCCGGCCTGGGCCAGATTGAATAGTCGAGCATAGTCCAGGTAGGCCCGATCCATCACGTAAAACGAACCTGCCTCCGGAATCAGCAAGTCTAGAACATTGACGTCGTGCAGCTTGCCGTCGGAGATATGAATGAAGCTGGGAATCGATCCGCGCAGATCCAGCAGGGTATGAAGTTTGACTGCCGCTTTTGCCGTGCGAAATGGTGCCCATGGGAACATCGACAGACATAGGTCGATGGTGGTTGAGTCGAGTGCGTAAACCGTATCGGGAAGACCCGAGCTTATGGATTCGTCGACATAGAGGCTTCTCGCTTGTGCAATCAGATGCTGGGCATAGTCGCCGTAAATTCTCCAATCTCGCGACTCGTTTGCATCGGCAAGAGTTGCTCGACGAATCGGCTGGCGAAAGCCCATGTGGTAAAGCTTTGCAGACTGAACCTGGAGACAGGCTTCGATGTCCCGCAGGCTCTCGCGGTAGGTCAGCTGGGCAAAGGCCATACAGCGGAACTGTTCGGCGCAGCTCAGAGTTCGCACTCGCCGGTTGCCGTCGTATCGGTCGACGGTGCGGTGGAAAGTCTTCCAGGGAAGGAAATCCATAATCTGAGCAAAAAGCGTCTTGCCGATGTTCATTTGCCACTCCGGAGGGCACGGTATCGGCTTGGTTATACACCGCGAACTCCGCGTTCAAATCGGGGACACCTTTTTCCGCTTGTAATGTGCTGTAAAACATGCGATTTTCGGGATTCAGAGCACTTTTAACCGGACACTAGTGATCTCCGTATATAATTTGCGCCTTTCCGCCATGCTTCTGGGCTTTACCCTTGTATTCCGTGCTCTTGTTGCCGGTCACTTTGCCGGTGGTCTCCTTGATCTTGCCCTTGATCTCGTTCGTTTTTCCTTTCACCTGATCCTTGTTCATGAGCTGATCTCCAGATAATCGTTCGGTTTGAGTTCTGTCTCTGGCCCTGCACTCGGAGAAGTAGCAGAGTGAGGGTAGACAAGATCCATGAATCGCGGGGACGGTTCTGTGCGATCTCCAACATATAGAGGATCATTTTCCCGAAATACCCCACCAATTCCGGTGCCGTACCGTTTTTTATCAAGGGAGCCTCGGTGGACCGATTTCGGGTTGTTTTCTGCCGCACATTGGGTTGTCGATCACAATTGGTCAGCGGTCTAGTGATGACGTACTCCCAAATAAGCGCCAGCCAGCACTCAATCCATGGCTCTCCGGTGGGATAATTGCACTCACTTCAGAAAGCCATGCCCACCGCATGGGCGACATGCGGACCAGCCCGGAATTGGCGGATCGACCAGACAGGGAAATCGAGACAACGATTCACTGATCGATACAGCATCGATTCCAATGCTTTCAGGTATCCATGTTCAGGAGACTGCAGTGCAATCAATCAATCGTGCATTCCTGCCCATACTTGCGTCATTGATGGTCAGCCTGCTGCCATTTGGGGTACCGCTGACATCCCAGGCCGACGACGGTGGGTACCAGCTGCTGGAACTGGACGGTCACAAGGTAAAGTGGGGAGACCAACGGTTGGGAGTGGGAGCCAGTATCAGCTATGCCTTTGCCAGGGAAACGCTACGGTTCGACGATGCAATCAATTGTGCCGACATGGCACCGATTGAGAGGCTGTCCGGGGACAATCTCACCATGGAAATGTTGGCACGCGAGACTGCGGCTGCGTTTCGGGTCTGGGAAGCCGCTGCCAGCCTTTCGTTTCACGAGGTCGATGATACCCGGGATGCGAATATCATCCTCGGTGCCCAGGGCCGGCCGCGTGGGCGCGCATTCGCCAACGTATCCTACGCACCCGATCAGGAAGACGGTGTGCGCGCCATCGAACAAGCGCTGGTGTGCCTGAATCCCGGCCACAAATGGAAGGTTGGGTTCGACGGTAACGAGGATGTCTACGACATCCGCTACACGCTGGTTCACGAGATCGGTCACGCCATTGGCCTGGATCATCCCGGGCCGTCCGGGCAGGTGATGGCGTTTCGCTATACCGAGGACTTCCATGATCTGCAACCCGGCGATCTGCGCGGCGTCCAGAGGCTCTACGGTCCTGCTGCCGGTAACCGCGAACTGGCCAATGACCTCGACAGCATCGAGACCGTCAACGACGGTGTTGGCCACTCCCTGGGCATCGGTGAGGACGAAAGAACGAACTGAGCAGCCCTTTATCTCGGACCATTTCGTGCCATCGCAAGTGCCGGGACTCGGGAAAACCAACAGAATCAATACAAAGGACCAGCCCCATACCGGTCGGAGCCCTCGAGCTCGGCGATGCCTCGACGCCACCAGTGGCGAGCCCCGAGTGCCGGCAAACGACTCCCCTTGAAACTCGCCGCAAGACAACCACCCGTTTCGCCCGACTGCCGGTTTCACTGGCGCATGCGCTACGATAAGTAAACTTTTCGGCGGATGGAGCATGAGCGACGATCGCGGGTTCTGGACCGGGCTTAGACATCGGCTGCACCGGGCGCTGAGCACTCCGGATGTCGATGCCGAGCAACTTGCAAAGGCGCTGAACAAGGCGGCCGAACGCGAGCCGGCACCGGTGGTCTGGTTACTGGGTCTTGCCCAGTCGGGGAAGACATCGATTGTCCGTGCGCTGACTGGCAGTTCGCGCGCGGCGATCGGCGACGGTTTTCGGGCCTGCACCCGTACGGCCAGTATTTACGACTTTCCGCCAGAAGTACCGGTGGTGCGCTTTCTCGATACCCGCGGCCTGGGTGAAGTCGGCTATGACCCGTCCGAGGACATTGCCCTGTGCGAGGATCAATCCCATTTGCTGATCGTCGTGGTTCGTGCCGCCGAAACCCGGCCCCAACCGGTTCTGGAAGTCTTGCGAACCGTCCGCAAGCGCCACCCCGACTGGCCGGTCGTCGTGGCCCAGACCTGCCTGCACCATGCCTATGACCAGCCTGCCAATGACAATCAACAACCGGGCCATATCCTGCCCTATCCGTACCGCGACGATGACTGGCAGTCCGCCGTGCCGGAAGGTCTGAGTCGCCTGCTGCTCGCCCAGCGCGAGTTTTTCGCCAACCTGCCGGGCAAGGCGCCGTTGTTGTGGGTCCCGCTGGATTTTACCCAGCCTGAAGACGGGTTCGAGCCGGCTGAATACGGGCTCGATGCGTTGTGGGACGCGATCGAGCAAGCCGCATCCCTGGGCCTGGAAGCACGCTTGCGCGCCGATTCCGGGATCAGTGATCTCTACAGCCGTGCCGCGCATCCTCACATTGTCGGGTTCAGCCTGGCGGCCGGCACCGTCGGCGCCTTGCCGGTGGTTGACCTGGCACTGGTACCGGCCTTGCAGGCCGGGCTGTTGCACCGCCTGGCCGGCCTTTACCAGCAGCGCTGGACCGCGCGCAGCAGTGCCGAATTCCTGGGCTTGCTGGGGTCCGGATTTGCCGCCGGCTACGGCGCACGTCTTGCCGGGCGCAGCCTGGTCAAGCTGATCCCGGTCTGGGGCCAGACCGCCGGAGCGGTCCTGGGCGCCACGGCCAGCGGTGCGATCACATTCGCCCTGGGCAAGGCGGCCTGCGCCTACCTGGGCCGCAAGCACGAAGGCCGCTCTATCGACGCCACGGCCTTGCGGCAAGCCTATCGCGACGGCCTGGACAAGGGCCGGCAACTGCTTCGCCAGCGGCAAAACCGATCGGGACCGCAATGAGAAACCTGGTCAAGGAATTCGGCTGGCTGCGGGTCATTGCCCTGGGCATCACGGTGCTGCCGCTGGTCGTGCTGCCAATATTCGCGACTGTGTGGATGTGGCAAACGGGACTGTTGCTGTGGTGGCTGCTGGTGGCCGTGCTGGCCTCAATCGTGGGCCTGGCGATCAGCCGGATTGCGGTGGCGCGAGAACAGCGTGCACTACCGCGATCAACCACCCGGGCCGGTGCTCACTGGAGTGCCGAGGCGGATGAGTGCTGGGTCAGGATCGAGCAGTTGGCCTCGGAAGCCACCGTGGCCGAATGGCCGCTCAGCGACGGCGCCACCCTGCTACGCCTGGCGCGCCATGTCTTGATCACGGTGGCCGGTCATTTTCATCCGCACCGCTCGCAGCCATTACTGGAAATGACGCTCCCGCACACCTTGACGATCATCGAACGGGCAGCCCGGGAACTGCGCGACGAGGTCGTCAACAATATTCCATTCAGCCACCGGCTGACACTGGGGAACGTGGTGCGGGCCAATAATCTGCGTGCGTTGCTCAAACGACATGAAGGCTGGTTTCGCGCCGCGCGGGCCATATTCGCGCCGCAATCGGCCGCGGTGGCCGAGTTGCGCCGCGCGGTCGGCAGCCAGTTGCTCGACCACGGCTCGGAACGTGTGCAGACGTGGCTGTTGCGCGAATACATTCGCAAACTCGGCTACCACGCCATCGATCTTTACGGTGGCCTGGCCCGACTGGAAGATCAAACCCGGCTGGACGCGCCGGACAGGCGCCTGGCCACGGAAGGTGAAAGCCACAACGATGAGCATGAGCCGCTGCGCGTTCTTCTCCTGGGCCGCGCCAATGCCGGCAAGTCCAGCCTGATCAACGCATTGTTTGGCGAGGTAACGGCCGCTGTCGACCTGCTACCCGATACCACCACCGACATTGTCGGCTATCGGCTCGAGCGCGATGATGAGATCCAGGGACTGATTTTCGATACACCGGGGTTTGACGGCGAGTTGTTCGGCAGCCGGGTACTGGAAAAGACGGCCATCGACGCCGACCTGATTCTCTGGGTCACCGCAGCCCATCGTCCGGATCGCGACGAGGAGCGAAGGCGCCTGGACCAGTTGCGCAACATGCTGGCCGACCCGAAGCGGCGATCGCCGCCGCTGCTGGTCGTGATGACGCACATCGACAGGCTGCGCCCGGTGCGCGAATGGCAACCCCCTTATGTGCTCGACCCACCGGCCGGCACCAAGGCCGGCCAGATCGTCGCGGCGCTGACTGCCGTGGCGCGAGACCTGGATGTCGATGTGTCCCGAATCGTGCCCGTGTGCCTGGCCGAAGGCAAGACCTACAACGTCGACGACGCCCTCAATGCCGCCATGCTCAGGCAACAGGACGCAGCCAACCGGGTGCGTCTGCTGCGCTGCCTGCAAGCCCGCAAGCGCGAGGAGAACTGGGATCTGCTGTGGCGCCAGCTGGGCAATGCCGGGCGGATTCTGCTAACCATGCCGAACGATCCTCGGCCGCAGTAAAGACTCGTTCCCCCTTCTTCAGAAGGGGGCCAGGGGGATGCGAGCGAAGCGAGTTCTCTGAGCTTCCGAAAGACGACAGGACTCATCTATAGGGAACGAAACTACAGAGGCTATTCGGATTCCTGGGCGATCGCTTGCACGGCTTTGACTCGCTTCGCCCGCATTCCCCTTGCCCCTCCTCGACCGAACGGGCGCTCTCTGTTCGCTTGCGCACAGAACGCCGGTTCCGGTAGATCCAGAATTCACTGACAGCAGGACAACGCTGCCACCACGCTAGCCATCATGAATGTCTTGCGCTGCCGGGGCTGGTACTTGTCGTGGTGATTGGATATATCCCTGGAGCAGCACAGATGGTAAGCAACTTTATTGCGCGGGCATCGGCACCTCGCAGGTTCGTCGTCCTTGTCGTTGTAGTTTTCGCCACGTTCGGCCTGGCGCACGTGGCCGCAGAAGAACCCGGCACCGGCCAGTGGCAGACCACCAACACGGAATTCGGCGAGTCGCGCCACGAAGGCGCTTCGGCCCAGGCCGGTGAGGCCTTCTACGTGATGGGCGGGCGTGAGTCCGATGCGGTTCGAATCTACGACCCGTTCGAGGGCGAGAATGGAAGCTGGTCCAGCGGCGCCGTTTCTCCGATTCAGCTCCATCATTTCCAGGCCGTTGAACTCGACGGCCTGATCTATGCCATCGGCGCGATGACCGGCCCGTATCCCGAGGAACCCCCGGTCGAGAACATCTACATCTACGATCCGCTAGCCGATCGCTGGATCATCGGCCCGACCATGCCTTCAGGCCGCCTGCGCGGCAGCAGCGGCACGGTCGTGCATGACGGGCTGATCTACTGGATCAGCGGCAACACCCTGGGCCACGTGGGTCCGGTCACCGACATGGTGGATGTCTACGATCCGGCCACCGGAATCTTCACAGCACTGGCCGAAATCCCGAATCCACGCGACCACTTTTTCGCCACCCTGCACCAGGGCAGCATCTACGTCATCGGTGGTCGTCGGAGCGTGCCGGAAGAGGGGGCTTTCGAACCGACCATCCCCGAGATCGATGTCTACGACATTGCCGCAGATACCTGGCAGACACTGCCGGCCAGCGCCAACTTGAATCCTACCCGGGCGGCCGCGGCCACCGACCGGGTCGGCGACGAAATCATCATTGCCGGGGGCGAGAGCGGCTCACAGACCGAGGCTCACGCAGAAACCCAGGCCTTCAACCCGGCAACCGGACAATGGCGCGACCTGGCCAACATGCTGACTCCCCGCCACGCCGCCCAGGCCATCGTTTCCAACAACGGTTTTTACGTCGCCGCGGGCGCACCGAACCGCGGCGGACCGGGTGGTGCCGTGCTGAACACCGAAGCCCTGTTCCTGGCCGGCCCAACCACCCCGACCGGCATACCGATCACCGCGGGCACGATCAGTACACCGGCCTCGATCGTGTTTGACTCGGCGACCGGGCTGGTCCCGATCAGCCATGAGGGGGGCAACCAGGCGGTCATCATCAAGGATCTCCAGATCAGCGGCAGTGCCGCGTTCAGCCTGGCCGACCCTTTGCCCGGGCCGGTCAGCCTGGCGCCGGGGACTAATCGCGAGATCATGGTCCATTACGCCGGTGGGGATGGCACAGAATCCGCCGCTCTGGAAATCACCGATTCCAACGACCAGGTCACCACGGTCGCGCTGGAAGCTGAAGCGAACGGGGAACTGCCGCCCATAGCGTTTTCATCCCAAACCATCACTGCGCGATCATTGCCCACACAGCTTGAATTCGGGCCGGATGGAAGGCTGTATGTCGCCGAGCTGGATGGTCTGATCTATGCGTTCACGATTGAACGCGATGACGAGACCGGCGATTACTCGATTGCCGCGACCGAAGTGATTGACCTGATCCAGACCCTCCCCAATCACAATGACGACGGCACGCCGTATGTGGGTGCCCTGTCTGACCTGCGCAATGTAACCGGGATGATTACTGCCGGCACGGCAGACAACCCGGTGCTGTTTGTCACCAGCAGCGACCCCCGCATCGACGATCCCGAGGCCGACACCAATTCCGGCATCCTGTCGCGCCTGACCTGGACAGGCACCGAATGGACCAAACTGGACCTGGTCCGCAGCCTGCCGCGCTCGGAGCACGATCACCTCCCCAACGGTCTGGCGCTGGATGCACAAAGCGGCATCCTGTACCTGGCCCAGGGCGGGCACACGAACATGGGCGCACCGTCTTCCGCTTTCGGCTTTCTGCCGGAATACGCATTGTCGGCGGCCATCCTGTCGATCGACCTCGATGCCATTGGCGAGCAGACCTACGATATCCCCACCCTGATGGGTGAGGTATTCGGCGGTCGGTTCGGCCACAACCAGGCGATGATTGTCCCGGACGGACCGGTCCAGGTGCATTCGCCAGGCTACCGGAATGCCTACGACGTGCTGTTGACCGCCTCGGGTCAGCTTTATACGTTTGACAACGATTCCAATGCCGGCTGGGGCGGGCTCGTGGTCGGTGAGGGTCCGGGCGGCATCTGCACCAATGATCCCAATGAATCAGACAGCGCTACGCATAATGACAATTTCCATCTGATTACCGGGCCGGGCTATTACGGTGGGCACCCCAACCCGACCCGGGCCAACCGGGCCAACACCTTCGATGGGCTCTCACCGATTCCCGAAGGCCTTGAGAACCCGGTCGAATGCGAATTCCTGATCCCCGGGGTCGAGGACGGCGCTATCGGCCTGTATGACGCATCCACCAATGGCCTGGCCGAATACACGGCCACGAACTTTGACGGGCAAATGACCGGTAACATCATTGCGACCGCGTGGGATGGCAACGTGTTGAGACTCAGCCTCAACAGCAGCGGCGAACAGGTCGTTGAGCAAAATGCTCTGTTCACAGCCTTGAGCGGGCCGCTGGGAGTCACCGCACAGGGGGATGCCGACCCGTTTCCCGGCACCATCTGGATCGGGCAATTTTTCAACGGCAACATCACCGTTTTCGAGCCCCAGGACTTTTTCGAGTGCGATCCGGATTCACTGGACCCGGACGATACCAGTCCAAACGGCTATACCTACGGCGACCTGATCGACAACGGCCTCGATCCCTGCAACCCGGCGCAGGTACCGCCGGATTTCGACCAGGATTTCGTATCCGACCTCAATGACCCTGATATCGATGGTGACGGCATTGCCAACCAGGACGACCTGTTCGACTTCGATGCCGACAACGGTCGTGGCAACCCACTGCCTCATCGGCTGGCCTGGAGCAGTGACGTCATCGGCTCGCTCGGAGGCATGAGTGCGTACAATGCACCCGGCTTTACCGGGCTCATGGCCCATCCGACCAGCCCCATCAGCGTGTTCGATCAGTTCAACCCCGACAACCTGATTCCGGGTGGTGCGGCCGGAATGTTTACCGTGGAAGAGATCACCCCCGGTGACGCGCAACTGAATACGCAGGAAAATGCTTTCCACTTCGGCGTCGATGTGCATGGTGGGTCGCCGGTATTTACGGCACAAACTCGGATCATGGCTCCATTCGCCGGGGCAACTCCCCAGGACAACCAATCCATGGGCCTGGTGATCGGCCGAGGCGATCAGAACAATTACATCAAGCTGGTCACGAATGCCAACGGCGGTAACGGCGGCATCCAGTTTGCCGGTGAAATCCAGGGCGATTTCAATGGCCAGCAAGTCAATGCGGACATCCTTGGCGCCGACTCCGTGGATCTTTTCATGGTCGTTGATCCCGCGGACGCCACCGTCTCGGCCAGCTATGTGATCACCACGGATGGGGTCCGTGGTCCCCGCACGCTGGCGGGCCAACCCATTACCATGCCGTCAAGCTGGTTGAGCGATACGATCAACGGACCGGCCATCGGTATCATTTCCACCTCCGATGGCGCTGATTCGTTTTCGGCCAGTTGGGGCTTTATCGAAGTCTATGAAGGAACTGGTGAAGATTTTCCTGTTCCCGGCGAGGGACAACTTGACGCCGATCCGCCGGCCCTGGTTTTCCCGGAAACGCGGGTCGGCGACACCGCTGCCCTGACCGTGACGCTGAGCAACAGTGGCGATGCGGCGCTGGACATCAACGATGCCGCCATCACCGGAGACCAGGTATTCAGCACGGATCTGGCGTTACCACAAACCCTGGCGCCAGGCGCAGCACATGCCGTCTCGGTCAGTTTCAGCCCGAATGTCGCGACCGGCTTCGAGGCGATCCTGACCCTGTCACACGATGGTGGCAATAGCCCGCTGCAGATTTCAATCGCGGGCCAGGGCATTCAGTCCGAACCGGTTCTCGTGCCCGATCCCGGCCAGGTCGATTTTGGCGGGGTCGTGGTCGGAACTACATCCGGACAGCGGTTGATCAACCTGAGCAATACCGGTGACGGAGCTGCGACGATTGGAAACCTGGAGATTGGCGGTGAGCACGCAGGTGATTTCAGCGTGGACACGGCGACAGACATTTGCTCGGGAGTGACGCTGGAACCCGGACAGGATTGCAGCTTCGCCATCGATTTCCAGCCGACCGGGACGGGTGAACGAAGCGCCCAGGTCAACGTTCCATCCGATTCGGATGATCTCACTGTAGCGTTACAGGGTCAGGGACTGGACAATCGCCTCTTCCATGATCGCTTTGAAGTGAGTGATGAGTAGACCCGTGGCATCACGCGGGCTCCTTGCCACGGTCGCCATAAGTTTCGCCACGTTCGGCCTGGCGCACCTGGCCGCAGAAGAACCCGGCACCGGCCAGTGGCAGACCACCAACACGGAATTCGGCGAGTCGCGCCACGAAGGCGCTTCGGCCCAGGCCGGTGAGGCCTTCTACGTGATGGGCGGGCGTGAGTCCGATGCGGTTCGAATCTACGACCCGTTCGATGGCGAGAATGGAAGCTGGTCCAGCGGCGCCGTTTCACCGATTCAGCTCCATCATTTCCAGGCCGTTGAACTCGACGGCCTGATCTATGCCATCGGCGCGATGACCGGTCCGTATCCCGAGGAACCTCCGGTCGAGAACGTCTACATCTACGATCCCCTGGCCGATCGCTGGATCATCGGCCCGGCCATGCCTTCAGACCGCCTGCGCGGCAGCAGCGGCACGGTCGTACATGACGGGTTGATCTACTGGATCAGCGGCAACACCCTGGGCCATGTGGGTCCGGTCACCGACCTGGTGGATGTCTACGACCCGGCCACCGGAATCTTCACGGCACTGGCCGAAATCCCGAATCCGCGCGACCACTTTTTCGCCACCCTATACCAGGGCAGCATCTACGTGATCGGTGGCCGCCGCAGCGTGCCAGCAGAGGGTCCGTTCGAACCCACCATTCCCGAGATCGATGTCTACGACATTGCCGCAGATACCTGGCAGACACTGCCGGCCAGCGCCAACTTGAATCCAACCCGGGCGGCCGCGGCCACCGACCGGATCGGCGACGAGATCGTCATTGCCGGCGGCGAGAGCGGCTCACAGACCGAGGCTCACGCTGAAACCCAGGCCTTCAATCCGGCAACCGGACAATGGCGCGACCTGGCCGACATGCTGACCCCCCGCCACGCCGCCCAGGCGATCGTTTCCAACGATGGTTTTTACGTCGCCGCGGGCGCACCGAACCGCGGCGGACCGGGCGGTGCGGTGCTCGATACCGAAGCCCTGTTCCTGGCCGGCCCAACCACCCCGACCGGCATACCGATCACCGCGGGCACGATCAGTGCACCGGCCTCGATCGTGTTTGACTCGGCGACCGGGCTGGTGCCGATCAGCCATGAGGGGGGCAACCAGGCCGTCATCATCACAGACATCCAGATCAGCGGCAGTGCCGCGTTCAGCCTGGCCGAACCGCTTCCCGGACCGGTCAGCCTGGCACCAGGGACCGGTCGCGACATCATGGTCAATTACGCCGGTGGGGATGGCACAGAATCCGCCGCTCTGGAAATTACCAATTCCAACGACCAGGTCACCACGGTCGACCTGGAAGCTGAAGGTAGAACCAATCTGGTTTTCCACGACCGCTTCGAAACGAAGTGACCGACCCTAGTCCCTAGTCCCTAGTCCCAAGACCCGAGTCCCGGTAAAGTCAAAAAAAAGCCGCCGCTGGTTACAGCGGCGGCAAATCCTGGTCACTGGAAGTGATCAGGTCGTTTCATATTACCGGCGTGAGCGCGCAGGCTTCATGTCACTTTCGTACTTTGGTGCATCCTTCAGGCTCTCTTCGGTCAGGTTGACCCACAGAGTGAGTTCGTCACCATCAAACGAGCGTTCGACCTGGTCCCATGCGATCGCGACGTCACGCTCACCAATGCCCAGAAAACCGCCGATACCGACGACTACTGCGACTACCTGGCCATTCTCATCCATCAGGAAGTTGCTGACGGTGCCGATAGTCTCGTTGTTGGCTCGGCTCTTCACATCTTGACCGACCAGACGGTCGGAGTGAAAGCCACGGGCAGGCAGGGTTGCCACGTAATGATGATGGGCGGTGCCTTGTTGGTCAGCGCGCTTTTCGGCGCGGTCAGCAACCATGTCGGCGCGTTTGTCGGCGCGGTCGGCGACCTTGTCTGTGCGCTTTTCGGCACGATCGGTACGCTGCTGTTCCCCACGCGAGTATGTCGTTTCGCTAGAGAACTTTTTTGCGTCCTTCAAGTCCTGTTCGGTCAGATTGACCCACAGAGTGATGTCATCACCATCAACACGACGTTCGACCTGGTCCCATGCGATCGCCACATCGCGCTCACCGATGCCCAGAAAACCGCCGACACTGATGACTACGGCGATTATCTTGTCATTCTCGTCCAGCAGGAGGTTGTTGACCTTGCCGATGGACTCGTCGTTGGTTCGGCTCTTTACCTCATGACCAATCAGACTGTTGGAGTAATAGCCATGAACAGGCATGGTCTCCAGGTAATAGTGGTGGGTGGCGTCTTGGCCAGGGTCGTTGCGTTTTTCATCGCTGGCATTGGCCATCGGTATACCCATTGCCAGGGCCGGCAACAGGACAATTGCACATTTCAGGGAATTCAATGTGTTCATAAGTCTTCTCCAGATTTCCAGATTTACCGGAAGACCGAATTGTCAGCCGGTGCCCATCGCACAACCGAAGCGGTCGGTTGCCAATGGGGAGCCGACAGTATTGATTGACGTCCTTCACCGGGTCTGTGCGTTGCGCCACAAACATTAATTTAACCACCGCTTTGGAGTTCCTCCTTCTTCAGCTCGCTTCGCTCTCATCCATCCCCTCAATGTTCGCTGACGCACGGAACAGAATCAGCTCCAGCGATAGATTACCGAAACGGGAAGAGTGACTTTTCCCGGACCGGCCAGGGCCGGTTTTTTCCCTGTCCGACCGACTACTGGAGGGTTGGCTGATGTTGTATTCAATTTATGGTCGCTTGCTGGTTCCGTTCACCCTCGCCGTGTTGATCGCACTGGGTGGTTGTGCGGGCCAGGCTGCGAAAAAATCCGCTCCGCCGCCGGTGACCGCCATGCCCGCCGCGGACTATCTGATCGGAGTCGACGATCAGATCCAGGTCAGTGTCTGGAACCACCCGGACCTCGGTGTCACCGTACCGGTACGCGCCGACGGCAGGATCACTATTCCCCTGATTGGTGACGTGCAGGCCGGCGGGCGTCGGCCGGTGGATGTGGCCGACGATGCCAGCCAAGCCCTGGCCGAGTTCATTCATGACCCCCAGGTCACCATCATCGTCGCCGAATTGCGCAGCCATGAATACCTGTCCCGCATACGCGTGACCGGGGCAGTGAACACGCCGGTCTCCCTGCCTCATCGCCAGGGCATGACGGTGCTCGATGCCATTCTCGCTGCCGGCGGCCCGAATGAGTTTGCCGCAGCCAATCGCAGCACACTGCATCGCCACCTGGACAACGGCACGATCGCCACCTACGAGCTGCCCTTGAAACGCATGCTCGAAGAGGGCGACCTGAGAGCCAATCACTTGCTGGCACCAGGCGATGTCGTCGTCGTGCCCCAACGCAACTTCTAGAGCGGGCCCGACCATGAATCAGCTACCCAACACCCCGCAGCCCATGCCATTGATGGAACTCCTTCCGGCCAGTCTGCGCGAGATGCAGCGCAGGCTGGCCTGGATGGCGATGCTGTTCGTGGCGATCGCACTGATCACTTTACTGATTGCCTTTTCCTGGCCCAAGCAGTACTACGCTTCGACCTCCATCCTGGTTTCCGAAGACAACATCATCCGCCAGTTGATGGACGGCCGGGCGGTAGCCACCAGCGTCTACGACCGGGCGGCGATCGCTCGAGAAGTGGTTTTCAGCCGCAAGGTCATGGACCAGGTGCTGGAGGCCGGTGGCTGGGAGATAACCGATTCGGAACAAGCCGAACGTGACCGCCTGGCCCGGACCGTCGAGTCGCGGACCACGATCGGTTCACGGCGAGACAACCTGATTTTCATTGAATACTGGGATACCGACCCGGTCCGTGCCAAGGCGGTGACCGCCAGCTTCGCCGAGCTGTTCATGGATGAAAGTGCCGAGGCCAAGCGCCGGGAAAGCCGTGAAGCCTATGAATTCATTGCCGCCCAGGTGGCCCAGTACCACAGCCGGCTGATCGGGGCCGAACTGCGCCTGAAGCAGTTTCGCGATGACAGTGAAGAGGCCCGGCCCGGCTCCGGCCTCGAGGTCAGCGCACGAGTGTCCGAATTGCGACGTGACCTGGCAAACTGGCGCATGCAGCAACAGGACCTGCGCTCGCGCATGCTCGCCTTGCAGGAACAGGTGGGAGAACTGGGCTCGGACACGCAGCTTGACAGCTACCAGAACCAGTTGCGCCAGCAAATCGCGCGCATGCAAAGCGAGCTTGACAGTCAGATGCTGGATCTGACCCCGCGCCACCCGGACGTGGTTCGTACGCGCCATCGGATCGAAGCGCTCAGGGAAGAACTGGCCGCCTCGGCCGACCGCATTCGCCGGGGAGAGGACACCAGCCGTACCCTGCACAGCCCCATGCACCAGGAACTGGGCAGTGCGCTGGCTGGGGTGCGGCGCGAAATCGCGGGTCAGGAAGCGCGCATTCGCGCCGGCGAGGCCCTGCTGGCCGAGGAGCGTCAGCGTGGTCGGCGGGTGGCCGAAAGCGATATCGAACTGGCCGAGCTCAGTCGCGATCACGAGGTCAACCAGTCCATTTATGCCGACCTGCTCGACCGGCTGGAAAATGCCCGCCTGTCGATGCGCATGGATGAAACAGGCCATGGACTGACCTTCAGCATTCACGAACCCGCCTTCGAACCGGCCCGTCCATCGGGCCTGCGATTTCTGCACATCGCCGCCGGTGGCCTGACAGCTGCTGTTGCCATGCCCCTGGGGCTGATCCTTTTGCTGGTTCGGCTCGATCCCCGGGTACGCTCGCCGCAGGCGCTCGAACGGGCCGCCGACTTGCCGCTACTGGCTGCCATGCCTCGCTACTGGACCAAGACCGACCGGCGCCACTGGTGGATCAGGGTTCGGCTGGCCGTACTGGCCCTTTTAATAACGATTCTCGCCTTTGCCGGAGCAGGCTGGTTGCGCCTGACGATGAGCATATGAAAACCAGCATTCACACGATCAATGATTCGGACAGTGACAGTACCGATGCCGACCAGGCACTGATCTCGTCACGGCAGTCCATTGCGCGAATGCCGGAAAGCCGAGCGTTGGCGCCAGACCAGCTCCACGAGCGGCGTCTGATCCATGCCGGTCTGCGCGACTATCACCAGCTCGACCTGTTTCGAGAGCTGCGGGCCAACGTGCTGCACAATTGCGCCAGTCGCAATCCCGTGATTCTGGTCACCGGTGTGAACGCTGGCTGTGGCACCAGCTTTCTGGCGCGCAACCTGGCGGTCTCGATTGCCTTCGATGAGGCCCGTACCGCCATTCTGATGGACTGCAACCTGCGTCGACCAGCCGTGGCCGCAAATTTTCTCCTGCCCGACAAGAGCAAGGGTCTCATGGACCTGTTCGGCCATGGCGACCCCGATCCAGCCCACATCATTCACCACAGCGGTGTGCCGCGCCTGAGGCTGATTCCGGCCGGCAACGGCGTTCTCAACGGCGTTGAATACTTCGCCTCGGTGCGCATGCGCGCCCTGATCCATGAAGTAAGCAGCCGATACGAGGATCGCTGCCTGGTCATCGATGCGCCGCCGGCACTGGGATCGCCCGATGCGCGAATCCTGGCCGAACATGCCGACCTGGTCGTGATCGTGGCCGGCGAAGCCCGCCACCGCGCCGAGACCATCCGTCGGGCCACGGCGGTTTTCCCCCGGGAACGCCTGGCCGGCGTGGTTTTCAATCACCTTCCATGAAAGGCGACCCATGAAACACACCCTCTCTATTCGCCTTGCCGCGATTCCCGTCGTGATGCTGGCGGTTGTCTGCGAGAACTCTTTTGCACAGGATCGGGGTCCGACCGCGACACCCCAACTCTACGAGTTGACCCTGGAGCTGGGCGTGGAGCACAGCGACAACCGGGCCCGCACCGATCCCCCCGGCAGCGACGAGACTGCCCTGGTGCCCCGAATGGTCCTGGATATGTTCCGGTCCGGCCAACGCACGACACTGCGCGCAGCCGGCCACGCCGACTTGCGACTCCCCCTTGACGGTCCCTTCGACAATGAATTTCAGGCCAACCTGGCCGGCCGGCTGAACTGGCACCTGATCGAAGACAGCCTGGACTGGATCGTCGAGAACGTGACCAGTGGCGCACCGCTGGACCTGACCGCCCAGGATACGCCGGACAACCGCCAGCAGACCAATGTATTCAGTACGGGGCCACGCTGGCTCATTCGTCCGGCGGCGCCCTGGAGCGGCCTGCTCGACGCGCGCTACATCCACAGCTACGCCGAAGACAGCGATGCATTCAATAGCGATCGATTGGTGTTGGCCGCTCGTGCACTGCGTCGGCTCGGTGGGGGCCGGCAGTTTTCGGCCGGTGTCGAAGCGACCGAGGTTCGTTATCGTGAAGATGAGTTTGCCACCGCCGATTATCAGCGCCTCGATCTGGTCGGGCGATACCGCGCCACGCGCGCGGCGCTTGACATGGACATTGCCGCCGGTCGCACACGAATCGATCTGGATCGCGGCGAGCGCTTCGAGGGCAACCTGGTTCGCCTGCGGCTGGTCTGGACCCTGGACGACCTTCACACCCTGGTGGCCAGTGCCGGGCACGAACTGTCCGACAGCGTGCGCCAGCTCGCCGCCGATATCGAGCAGCTCGACCTGCCCATCGCCGGCACCAGGCGGTTGCCGATCGGCAACGAGTTCTATGTGCTCGACAATGTCTCTCTCGGCTGGCGCTACCACTACGGTCGCCTGCGCGGATCGCTGACCGCGGCCTGGCGTGACTACCAGTTCGAGCTCGATCCGCTGCTCGACATCGAGGAATACGGGATCGACCTGGGCCTGACCTGGCAACTGGCCCCGACCATGGCCCTGGACGGCGGGGTCGGTCTGGACCGACGCCGATTTCGCATGAGCGATCAGCGCGACACCGACGCCCGGTTATCGCTGTTTCTGGTCCGCCAGTTCAATCCGCGCTGGTCCGGCCGTGTCGGCGCCGTACGTCATCAACGCGACAGCAACATCGTGGGCGAGGACAGCCGCGAAAACATCGTGGCGGTTTACCTGGCCTACCATACCGGGCGCTGACCGGATCATGAGTACGTTACTGGAACTGCCGGCAAGAACCCCGACGGCGAAACCCTCCGTAAATCCCGGTTCAGCTACGGGGGGTCGCCGCCTGCGCATGCTGGTGGTCACCGATACCGACCTGGTGCTGCGCGGCGGCAGCGAACGGTTCCTGACCCATCTGCTCGAGGGACTGGATCCGGATCGATTCTCGGTCGATGTCGTCCAGCTCGATCGCGGCGACAGTACTTGCGGCCTGCAGGCGATTCCGATCTCGCGCAGTAACATTCGGCTCGAATATCGACCGGTCCGCGCCATTTACGGCCTTGCGGCCTGGAAAGTCTGGCGTGAACTGCGGGCCCGGGTCAGTCGTGGCGACTATGACCTGGTCCAGTCGCAGCATGAAAAATCCGACCTGTTGTGCGCCTTGCTGCCCTCCGGCCCGCTGCGCATCAGCAATCGTCGTGATACCGGCTTTCAGAAGGGTTTGATGCTGCGCCTGCTGTTCGTGTTGCTCAATCATCGATTCGACCTGGTCATCGCCCCGGCCCGGGCCATTCTGACGCAACTGGTCGAGCACGCAGGCATCGATCAAGAGCAGACCCATTGCCTGCCCAATGGCGTGGACTGCGAGCACTTTCTACCCTGGTCCGGTGACGAGCACTGTGCACGGCGACAGGCGCATGCCCTGCCGCCACAACAGTACCTGTTCGGCTGTGCGGCCCGCATGGTGCCGGTCAAACGGCACCGCGATCTGATCGATGCATTCGCCCAGGTCGCCAGTGTCCATCCACAAGCCGGCCTGGTCCTGATCGGCCGGGGGCCACTTGAAGCCGAGCTGCGCGCTCGGGTCGCCGGATACGGCTTGACCGACCGGGTGGTCTTTCACGGCGAAGAGGCGGATATGGCCAGCCTACTGCCGCTGCTCGACGCGTTTGTCATGGCATCGAGCAGTGAGGGTCTGTCCAACGCCATCATCGAGGCCATGGCCTGTGGCCTGCCGACCATCGCCACGGCGGTCGGCGGCAACACCGAACTGGTGGAAGCCGGCCTGAACGGCTTCCTGGTCCCCCCTAGCGCACCCGATCAGATCGCATTGGCCATGGGGGAGTTTCTGACCCGCCCGGACCTCGGGCGGACCATGGGTCGCCATGCCCGCACACGAGCTGTCGAACAATTCTCCCTGCCGGGGATGATTGCAGGCTACTCCTCGTTCTACCAAAGTCTCCAGCCGGAGATCGGCTGATGAGGTTCGCGATCACGCACCTGCGCTCCAGCAGCGGGCTGTACGGTGCCGAACACATGATTCTGGAACTGTGCCGGCAGCAGTCCAGTCATTACCCGCAAACCCGGCTACTGGTCTTTGCCCCGGCCGGGCAAGGGCCGGGCGATCTGTTGCTCGAGGCCCACTCACGCCACTTGCCGGTCGCCTCCCTGCCCTGCCGCGGCGCATTTGATCCGGGCTGTGTGCTCGATCTGCGCCGGCGGCTGCGTGCCGATACCGGCAACCACCGTGCCGTACTGCACTGCCACGACTACAAATCGGTGGTCTATGGGGGGCTGGCCTCGGCCGGCCTGCCCGTGACCCGGATTGCAACACTGCACGGCTGGCTGGATGATCACCGCCGACTGCGGCTCTATCACTGGATGGAGGCGCGCATGCTCCAGGGGTTTCAACAGGTCTGCGCGGTATCACCCGCGATTGCCGATCGCCTGTCCGACCAGGGCCTGGAGCCGGCGCTGATCTGCCGTGTCAACAACGGCATCGATATCAGCCGCTTCCGGCCGCGCCGACACGACCAGAATCACTCCGGTCGTCTGCTGCTGGGCACCGCGGCACGCTTGTCGCCGGAAAAAAACCTCAAGATGCTGATTCAAGTGATCGCGACCTGCCGCGACCAGGGGCGCAAGTTCGACCTGGAGATTGTCGGCGAGGGGCCGCAACGGCAAGAACTCGAGAACCTGGTCCGGCAGCTCGACCTCGGCGATCAGGTCAGGCTGCCCGGCAACATCAACGGACTGGAGCACTGGTACCCGCGCCTGGACGCTTTCGTGCTGCCGTCACTGACCGAAGGCATGCCATTGACGGTACTCGAGTCACTGTCGTGCGGTTGCCCGGTGATTGCCTCGGCCGCCGGCTCCATACCCGAACTGCTTGAAGGGCTGGCCGGCTGCCGGACGGTCCGCCCGGGTGACGCCCCCGGCCTGACCGCGGCCCTGCTTGAACTGCCTGCCGCCGGGTTGCCGCTGATGGCGGCTCACCAGCGCATCAGCCAACATTATTCCAGCGCGCACATGGCCACCCGTTACAGCGGCATCTACCGCTCGGCGGTGACGGGATGAACGTGAACGCGACCACGGTCGAGTCGAACACGGTCGCAACCCTGAACCATGCGCGGCCGGCCCGCCAGAACTGGGCGCTGTACCTGTTCGTGATCCTGATACCACTGCAGAATATCTACGTGCAGTATGTGCCCGACTTTGGCGGCGGCCTGAACTTTCTCAACCTGATGTTGATCGCCTCCTTCCTGATGGCCCTGCGCTGCGGCGGCGGCCTGGTGCGCGGCACCGGGGTCAATGGCTGGGTCATGCTTTACCTGGCCGGCGGCGTGCTCGCCCTCATGATCGGCCTGGCCAATGTCGCCGACGCTTCCGGCCACGGCAATGCCCTCAAGGACAAGTCCATCGCCGTGTTATTCGTCTTTCTTGCCCAGATGAGCGTGACCGACCGGGTTGGCCTCAAGCGCATGTTCCTGGCCTCGCTGCTTCCCCTGCCCTACATGTTCTATGTGCTGCGCGACCAGAGTTCCGCCGTCAGCGCCTGGCATTACACCGACCACATGCGCATCAGTGCCACCTTCATGGATCTGGGCGCCAATGAAATGGCGGCTTTTTTCGTCACCGCCTGCCTGGTGGCATTCGGGTTGGTCATAGGCTCACGCGTCGGCTGGGTCTGGCGGGCCGTCTATGCCATGGCCGCCGGGCTGACGGCCGTCGGCGTGGTGCTGAGCTATTCGCGCACCGCCTATATTGCCATCCTCGCAGGCCTGGCCGTCACCCTGCTCCTGTCGAAAGCCCGGTGGCAGCTGTTGCTGCCGGCCCTGGCCCTGCTCGTGGTGCTGCCCCTGATCATGCCGCCGGCTGCCATGGAGCGATTCCAGACCATTTCGATCGAAGAGGAGCACCGCGACGAAAGCACGGACTCTCGCTTCGTGTTCTGGGAAGAAGCGATTCACCATTTCAAAAAGCGCCCGCTGCTCGGCATCGGATTTCATAATTTCCACCACGCCGAATTCAGTTCTCACGAAATGGATGTGCACAATTTCTTCCTGCGCGAACTCGTGGAAAAAGGCGTGCTCGGGGCGGTAATCCTGCTCGGGCTGATCTGGAGTATCACCCGTCTTCTCTGGCGAGGCCTGGCCATCGCCAGGCCTGGCAGCTGGTACGTTGGCCTGATGCTGGGCCTGGCCGGGGCCTGGGTCGCGCTGTTGATCGGCAACGTCTTTGGCGATCGCTTCACCCACTACGCAATGATTGCCCATTTCTGGCTGTATGTGGGGCTGGCTCTGCGTGGCCTGCAATTGCGCCATGCCGAACTGGATGTCCAGCCGGATGCCGCGCCGGATCCCGAGCTGAGTGACAGGGAGAGCACCCCATGAGCACGCCGAACGACTCGCTGATGTCGCCGCCACCGGGCCGCTTGCTGGTGTTGATGTATCACGGCCTCCATGAATCGCGCACCGATCGTGGAAGATTCGATCCGCGTTACAGCCTCCAACCCGGGAAATTTGCCGCGCAAATGCACTACTTGAGTGAGCTGGGTGTGGCCGGCTGGTTGCCGGTGACCGGCGAGGCACTGGTGGCGCCGGAGGCGCCGGCAGGCCGGCAGATGGTGCTGATCACATTCGACGATGGTGATGCCAGCAACGTCGAAAAGGCGCTGCCGATGCTCCAGGAAGCGGGCCTGACGGCGGTCTTTTTCATCACCCGGAATTTTGTCGGTCAGCGCGGCATGATCTCGCGCGCCGGGATCCGTAAGCTGGCCGATGCCGGCATGGTCATCGGCTCGCACGGGCTTTCGCATCGATTTCTCAATACCCTGTCTCCGGCGGCGCTCGCGATCGAGCTTTCCAGCAGCCGTGATTTTCTGCAACAGATCACCGGCCGGGAGGTCAAGCTGCTTTCCCTGCCCGGCGGACGAGGCGGGCCTCGCGAGATCGAGGCGGCGCATACCGCCGGCTACCGCAGCGTGTTCGGTTCCAGGCCGGGCAATAACGTGGCCACGCCGGCCGGTGGCCTGATCGATCGTGTGGTGATCACGCGGCGGACCAACAGCCAAGCGTTTGAACAACTGGTTCGCTGGCAGGGACCGGCGGTATGGCGTCAGTGTGCCCGTTACCGTGTGCTGGGCTTGCCCAGGCGCTTGCTGGGCGACCGTGTCTACAACCGCCTGCGTCAACTGGTGGTGCACTGATGCCTGAGCTGATCTTCATCACGGCCCTCCTACTGGCCGGCTGGACTTTCGCCGGCTATCCGGCGCTGGCGGTATGGCTGGCACGCAGACGCGAGAAGGCCCCCTTGCCGGCTACTGTCGAGCTGGCCGACGTCACCGTGATCGTGGCGGCGCGCAACGAGGCTGAGCGGATCGGCGCGCGGGTGACCAACCTGCTCGAGTCGGATTATCCGGCAGCACGGCTCAAGATACTGGTCATCGACGACGGCAGCAGTGATACGACGGCGACGGCCGCGCTGGTCAGTGAAGACCCGCGCGTCCAGGTGCTGCGCCTGCCCGAATCGCTTGGCAAGGCCGCCGCTCTGAACGCCGGCATGCACCGGGTGGCAACGCCGCTGACGGTGTTTGCCGACGCCCGCCAGGCCTTCTCCGGAAATGCCGTCAGCGCACTGGTCAGTGCGTTTTCCGACGCCAGAGTCGGCGTGGCTGCCGGCCACCTGGTGCTGCCCGGAAACGAAAGCAGCGGGCTGTACTGGCGCATTGAAAGCGCCTTGCGCCATGCCGAGTCGACCCTGGGCTGGGCCCATGCGGCCAGCGGCGCGATCTATGCCATTCGCACACCCCTGTATCAGCCGATGCCGGAAGGGCTGCTGCTCGATGATGTCTGGATCCCGCTGCAGGCGCTCAAGCATGGCTTTCGAATCGTCGATGCGCCAGACGCGCTGGCCGTTGAGCCACAGGCCGTGGCCCCGTCCGCGGAATTCAGGCGCAAGCTCAGAACCCTGGTCGGCAACTGGCAACTGATGGCGGCCGCACCCTGGCTGCTGAACCCCTGGCGCAATCCGGTGTTTTTCCCCTGGCTGTCGCACAAGATGGCGCGACTGCTCGCGCCCTGGGCACTGCTGGCAGCACTGATCGCTTCGATGGTATCGACCACCCCATGGATGCGCTGGGCACTGATCGCACAACTGCTGGCCTATACGGTGGCCACCGCAGCACTGCTGGCCCCGCGCCTGGCTCGCCGAGTGCCGCTGGCCACCGCGGCCGGCAGCTTTCTGCTGCTCAACCTGGCCGCATTGCTGTCGCTGCCACGATTCCTGATACGGCCGGATCGATCCACATTATGGAAAGGGAGAGACTGATGGCGCGCATCCTGTTTGTCACCAGCCGCCTGCCGTTCCCGCCGACCGAGGGCCATCAGTTGCGTGCCTGGCACCTGCTGCGGGCCGCTGCCAGGGATCATCAGGTCACCCTGCTGAGTCTGCGGCGTCCTGACGAGCCGCCGCTGCCGGAAACTCTTCCCGGCATCAAACTGGACGGCGTTCATCAGATCGATCTGCCGACCTTGAGATGGCCACACCAGTTCGTGGGCCTGGAGCTGCATGGGCTGCTGACAGGGCAAACCCTGCTGGACCTGCGTTACCGCCCCAGTGCGCTGCAACAGCGCTTCGATCAACTCGTGCAGCAGGCAGACCTGGTTCACCTGGACATTCTGGCCGTGGCCGGCCTGCTCAAGCAGGTGCCCGAAGGCGTACCGACCGTACTCAACGAGCACAACGTCGAAAGCCTGCTGGCCCACAAGCGGGTCGAGATCGAAAAACGCCCGCTGCACCGCTGGCTGCTGCGACTCAAGAACCGCGGCCTGGAAAGCTTCGAGCGCTCGGCCTGCACCCGCGCGGACGGGGTACTGGCCTGCTCACAGGAAGATGCCGAACGCCTGCTGGCGCTGGCGCCGGGTTGTCGGGTCAGCGTTGTTCCCAACGGGGTGGATCTCGAGGCATTCAGGCCGGGCAGGCCCGGGATCGAGAAGGGCGGGTCGATGGTGTTTGTCGGGCACATGGACTGGTTCCCGAACCGCGATGGCATGGATTTTTTCATTGCCGAGGTCCTGCCGTTGCTGAAAGCGCATTACAACCTGAACCTGGAGGTCATCGGCCGCAACCCGAATCCTTCCGTACCGAAGGCTGGGTCCGGGCGAGTGAAATTCTCCGGCTTCGTCGATGACCTCCAGGCCCGGGTTCAGCGCGCCGCGGTCTTTATCGTGCCGCTGCGTGCCGGCAGCGGAACGCGCCTGAAAATTCTCGAAGCCATGGCCATGGGCAAGGCCATCGTCAGTACACGAATCGGTGCCGAAGGCATTGGCCTGGTCGACGGGGACAGCGCCTGCCTGGCCGATACCGCAGAGGAGTTCGCCGGCGCCATCAACCGGCTGCTGAACGATCCCGAGCTTCGTGACCGCCTGGGCCGACGAGCCCGTCATCTGGCCGAGCAACACTATGGCTGGACTGTGATCGGCGAGCGATTGCTGGCAACTTACCAGTCCCTTCTGCAGACAAAGGCAGAACCCGCCCACCGTATCGAGCGGACGAACCGACATGAGACCCGGCCGAACGACCAGGCCCATGAACACAGTAAACAGACACACGGAAATCAGGATCCATGCTGAGCGATATCACAACACGGCTTTCCGAACTGCAGGCCGGACAGACGAAGCTGGCGGTCATCGGGCTGGGTTATGTCGGCTTTCCACTGGCGGTCCATTTCGGCCAGCACTTCCAGACGATCGGTTATGACAGCAACACCAAGCGGGTCGACCAGCTCAACCATGGTGTGGACTTCACCCATGAAATCGAAAGCGATCAGATCGAGAAGGCTGACAAGCTGGTTCTGACCAGTGATCCGGAATACTTGAGCGACTGCCAGGTCTATATCGTTGCCGTTCCAACCCCCATCGACCAGGCCAAGCGGCCGGACCTGGAACCGCTGCTGTCCGCCTCCCGGCTGATTGCGGCATATCTCAAGCCCGGCGATGTGGTGATTTTTGAATCAACCGTCTATCCCGGCGCCACCGAAGAGGATTGCGTGCCCGTCCTCGAGCAAGGTTCGGGACTGGTCTATCAACAGGGTTCGGATCCCCCGCCGGGGGAAACGGATCACCTGTTCTATTGCGGCTACAGTCCGGAGAGAATCAACCCCGGCGATCGCGAGCATGGACTGACCGATATCCTGAAAGTCACCTCGGGCAGCACGCCGCAGGTGGCCGACTTCGTCGATCAGCTCTATCTTGAGATCATTCGCGCAGGCACCTTCCGCGCCCAGAGTATCCGCATCGCTGAAGCCGCCAAGGTAATCGAGAATATCCAGCGTGACCTCAACATCGCCCTGGTCAACGAATTGGCCATCCTGTTCAACCGGATGGACATCGACACCGCCAGCGTACTGGCCGCGGCCGGCTCAAAATGGAACTTCCTGCCATTCAAGCCGGGCCTGGTCGGTGGCCACTGCATTGGCGTCGACCCCTACTACCTGACCTACAAGGCCCAGTCGATCGGCTTCCATCCCGAAGTGATCCTGGCCGGGCGCCGGGTCAATGACGGCATGGGTATTTTTGTCGCCGGTGAGTTGATCAAGCTGATGGCCCGGGCCGGCGTCTACCGCCCGCAAGCCCGCGTGCTGGTGCTGGGACTGAGCTTCAAGGAAAACTGTCCGGACCTGCGCAACACCCGCGTGATCGACGTGATCCGCGAGCTGGAATCCTTCAACCTGGAAGTGGACGTGCACGACCCCTGGGTCAGTCATGACGAGGCCCGCGAAGTGCATGGGCTGGAGCTGGTCGACCCGGCTCCCGAAGGCGCCTACGACGGCGTGATCATGGCGGTGGCCCATCAGCAGTTCCTGGATCGCCAGAATGACTTGAAGCGCTACCTTGCCCCGGGCGGGGTTCTGTATGACGTGCGTTCGGTTCTGGCCCGCGACCTGGTTGACGGGCGGCTTTGAGTCAGGAGGGGACCGTCTTTTCTGAGCCTGCAGCGGGATCGATGCGTTCGCATTTCATGGCGGGCCGCTCAGGCCCGTTCGAGGGATCAAGGTGGAAGTCAATCGAAAGCATTGAAAGCGAAAAGAGGGAAGAACGGATTATGGAACCTCTGAACAACTCTGCGCGGGCGCGACGGAGCCTGGGAGAATTTCTCAGATCGTGCTTGCCTCGAAAGGCGGCCTTTTCAAACAAGGCCTTTATCTCCCGGTATTCTGTCTATGCCTGTCCCAGTATTCTGTGTTACTCCAGAATTTGGTCGGCTTGTTGACGGCGGGGACGCCGGCAGCCAGATGATGCGACGGCACGTCCTTGAGCACCACGGCATTGGCCCCCACCAACGTGAAGTCGCCTACGTGCACGCCGCCAAGTATCTTCGCGCCGACGCCGATGCGCACGTGGTTGCCGATCCTCGGCACCCCCTCGTCGCCATCGTTGGCGCGGCTGACGATGCAGACGCCGTTGTTGACGGTGCAATTATTGCCGATGACGACCCCGTTGGTAATCAGCAGCCCGCGGCCGGTATGAACGGTGAGGCAACGACCGATCCGCGCGCCGGGGCGAATGTCGGCACCAGTGACGGTGGAAACAAACAGGTTCACGATGACATAAATCAGGCGCGCGAGGTGGCTGACTACGGGCACGCGCAACCGCACGGCCCACGCACCGAAGCGATAGGTCGCCACCAGCCAGAAATAACGATTGGAGAAAGCCCCCCAGAACGTGTGGCCGGGTAACCCGCGCCAGTACCAGAGAAAATCGTCGGCAATTTGTTGCGGCAGGTTCATCGGCGACCTTCAGGAATGGTGGAATTCAAGCTATGCCATCTTCCTCGAATTTTCAAGCTTTCAACCACAAAGCCCACGTTGCCTCCGACTGACACGGGATCGGGGATTTCATGACAGTTTGCTCTGCCACCATGACCTGCGTTCGGTCCTGACTCGCGGCCTTGTAGACGGAAGCCCTTGAGCCGACAGATGCGGCCAATGTTCGCCATCGCACAGTCGGATGGGTGAGGTTTCGTCAATCATTGGCAGCCCATGACCTGGTATTCACCACTCATACCGCTACTGGTCGGCATGGCGCTACTGGCCGTGTCCGCCTTCATGTCCCGGCCTCGCCTGGCCATTATTGGTCTGTTGCTGGCTCTGCCGGGCTACGTGCTGATGACCCCACTGGGCGCCAATCTGCTGGTTCTGACCATCGAACACCGTACCAAGGCAGCCGAAACAGCCCCGGTCTGTGATCAAGTCCAGGCCGCGGTGCTGTTGTCCGGTGGGCTGAATCGTCCGGCCGAAACGACCAGCGACTTTGGTGCGCTGTCGCCGGAAACCCTGGCCCGGATCTTTGCCTGGCGGAATCGCGATTTGACAACAGATGCGCCCATCCGGCCCCTGACCATTGCCGGGGGCGGTCCGTTTCGCATTCCCGAGGCCGAGGTGATTGGTTCATTCCTGCGCCTGATCGATCCCGACGAACCGCCATTGCAACTCGAAATAGCCTCGGCCAACACCTGGGAAAGTGCCAAGGCAGTGCGCAAGTTGCTGCCGGAGTCGACCAGCCGCATTCTGCTGGCATCCAGTGCCCTGCATCTGCCACGTGCATCATTTGCCTTTGAACAGGCCGGATTCGAGGTTTGCCCCCTGGCGCTCAATCGTCACTACCTGGCGGTCACCGGCTGGACAACCCTGTTGCCGCAATCCTCATCCCTGGCCAAGAGCGAGTCTGCACTTCACGAGATCCTTGGTGAACTTTCCTACCGCATCAATCCGCCAGACACCCCGGTTACCGTTCCTCATTCCCGTGAGCAAGGCCATGATCAAGAGAGCAGCAAGAAAAGCCGACGGCTTGTTATTCAACAGCTTCATTCAGCGTCGTTTCACCTGGCTGGCGACTGATGCCATTGCCGCATCGGTCGAATCCAGCCGCGCCATCGACAACTTCAAGAGAGACTTTGAATTCCGCCATGTCACTCATTATGACCAGCGATGGACTCTGCTTTCCGAGCTGTGTGATCGCCATGGCTCCGACAAGGGCCAGTTACGATCGGATGAACAACCATACGACTGGCCAGCGCATACCTATACCGAGCACTACAATACGCTATACGATCATTGCCGGGAGCATGTAGCCAACGTATTCGAGTGCGGCCTGGGCACCAACAATACCGAGTTTCGATCGAACATGGGCATTCACGGTCGACCCGGCGCCTCACTACGGGTATGGCGCGATTACTTTCCGCAGGCCAGCATTGTCGGGGCCGATATCGATGCCGGCGTTCTGTTCACTGAACCGCGCATCCTGACATTCCAGGTCGACCAGACCGATCCCGAGTCCATCGCATCACTCTGGCGCAAGGTCGAGGTAGAGTGTTTTGATCTGATGATTGATGATGGACTGCATGAGTTCGATGCCGGATCGTGCCTGTTCATGCACTCGATTCACAAGCTGTCATCCAATGGCATTTACGTCATCGAAGATGTCAAGGCTACTGACCTGGCCAGCTATCGGAAATTCTTTGTTTCGCGCCCCTACATGGTCGACTATGTCAATCTGCATCGGCCGGACATGGAGGTCGAAAACAACAGCATGATCATTATCCGCCATGCTCTGCGTGCCGACCAAAAGAATCTCGAATAGAAATCTCCAGAAATTTCTTCCTCTGCGACCTTCGCGCCTCCGTGCCTATCATCAAACAGATTCCACTCCTTGACTTGACTGAAAAGCAAAAGCATTCACCACAGAGAACACAGAGCTCACAGAGCAATTAAATAAGGCTCTTCACTAAATCGTGTGGGTAGCATCACTTCGTGACTGCATCGGGATACAGGTCAAGGCCACCAAGATGAAAGTAGATCGCTGCTCTGAACCGGTCTCGATTGCGGAATCCCCGAGCATCGCGCTTGAGCTTCTGGATCAGTGTGTTGAAACCTTCCGCTCGGGCATTGGTTACGCCGGTGACCACGGCGGTCACGATCCCATCAAGATGATTTTTGATCATCCGAGCCACCTTCTTGATCGGCTCGAGTTGAGAGCGAATCGCCCAGCTGTACCAGCTCTGCCAGCCGCGCCGGGCCCAGCCGCGGGATTTGTAGTCCCAAAGGCACATCGCATGGGTCTTGATCGCCCAAGCCCGCGCAGTCTTGAGGTTCGCGGACTTCAGCCCTGCAAAGTACTCCCAGGCCCTGTCGGTCATTCGGTCAGGATGCTGCAGCCACAGATACTTGGTGCTGGTCAGCACAGAATCGCCTGTCGCGGACTGAAGCGCCTTGTGTTCGGCCCGACGTACCAGGTCAACCGCATCCCCCAAATGCTTGGCGACATGGAACTTGTCAAACGCGATCTTCATCCAGGCATCGGGCACATGCGCGACCGTCGAGCGTATGTAGGGCGACCACATGTCCATCGCCACCGTATTAAGCCCGGCCAGCATCTCGGGCGGTTGTGCGGCATACCACCCGTCAAGAGCGTCCCGGCCGCGGCCGTCGGCCACATGCAGAACCCGGTCCTCGGTGCTCACGACCGTGACATACTCATGCTGCTTTTGAAACGAGGTCTCATCGATGCCAATGTCCTCAGGAAAACACTGCGCTCGCCGCGCCAATCCCCGGCGAACCGCCCGTTCCTGAACACCGGCAACCACCGACCAGCCCAGATCCAACCGGTTGGCGACTTCCGAGATCGTGGCCACCTTGAGCCAGTCGATCAGCAAGGCCTCAAACAGCGCCGTCAGCCGGCTGTTGCCTTCGGCCCAGGGAACCGGCACCTGGTGGACACCGTGCTCCTGACACTCCACTCGCGGCACCTCGGCCACCAGCCAGGTCTTGTACTGGCAGGTATCCAGATGGCGCCACTTGCGCGTTCGGGTGTCGTAGCCCGGGCAACTTGCAGCACATTGCGGACAGGACAACCCTTCACCCGAATGCCGAATATGGACGGTCACGCCGGTACCGGGCAGATCAACTTCCACCTCGGAAACCTCCCAGGGTGCTTGGATACCAAGAATCTGTCGGTAGAGCTCACGGTCGTGCATGATAATGGACTTGAATCGGGGCCAGCAGGTAGCCTATCCGAAGCGGTCAACCCACACAAAGTCGGGAAGAGCCTTAAATAATTACTTTTCTCTGTGTCCTCTGTGTTCTCTGTGGTTCAATCTTTATTCCCCGATTGCTGATCGAAAGCGGATTAAGGGACGAACTCGGGCTTGTTCAGTGGCTCCCTCGTATAGTCGGGAGCAATCTGCATTTGATGAGATGCAACAGGCGCCCCCGCAAGGAATCCGAGTAGCAATGCAACCACTGGTGCGTGTGGGTGGCATCAGTCCAGTGCATCTTGAACTCGTCTGTATCGCCCAACAGATCCATGCCGATCAAGCCCTCGTCATGGGCCCGCTGGAGAATCAGGCCGAGTATCACGGTGCCGGGTGAAAACCGGGCATAGGCACTGCTGTGACCTGCCTTGAGGGAATAAAGACAGCGATTTGCAATGACGGAATAGTCAAATGCGATACGCACATCATTCAGCGTCAGGAAGTGCAAACGTAATTGCCCCCTGTCTGCCATGACCCCGGCCAGCTCGGTATAGAAGCCCTCCACTTCCGGTTGTGATGAGATGGCCGTTCTGTTGGAGCCTTTCCAGCCTTCGGCCTCGATATGCAGACCGTCAGCCAGTGCCTTGTCAAGCTCCTCGCGGCCGGTCACCGTTTCCAGACCCACCCTTCCCGCCGCGGCCAGTCGTCGCATCTTGCGGCGTAGTGCCTTGCGAAAATTGGCGCTGCGTGAATCAAGATAGTCATCCCAACAGGGAAAGATATGGATCCAGGGTGATTCAGGCGCGCGTTGCCAGAGACTATGATTCACGTTTTGCTCTTCAGCCAGTCGGACAAAGCGATCAGCGGTAGTCGAGTCGGCGCTCAGCCGGGGAAGATCGAACACATCCCATCGGTTTCGTAGCGTCATCACATGGTTCCAGATGTCACGATGCAGATGCTCGTCATCATCAGCTCTGATCAGGTCGAAGCGTGGTGTGTGGTCATTTCCGATCGCCGCCAGTCGACGCAATGGAATCCCGTGGCGCCAGGCCCTTTCCAGCATCAACGGAAAAACCGCGCGCAAGCGGCCATTGCGCCTCGCGGTCACCAGATACAGCTCGCGACTCTCGCCAAAGGCCCGCCACCACTTCGCAAACCAGTCACAACTCAGGAATGGATCCTGCTCCTCGCCTGGTTGCCGCAGCAGCTCCCACTCCGGGCGAAGCCGCTCAAACTCCGACGCATCGTTACAAATTGAAATGGCATGCCCAACCTGCGACACGATGCCGTCAGAGTATCGCTCGTTAGAAAGATCTGCCGCGGGCTGCATCGAATACTGCTCACCTGACATCAAACAAACCCCCGCCTGAGCGGGGGTTTGAGCACTTGATCAAGCTCAGGTGCCTATCAACAGGTCAGAGGTGCTTTCTGTCAGACTTGTCGTCACAGGGAGTGCTGGAAGCGATCTTGCCCTTGCCTTCCTTTTCCTGGTTCGCACGTTCACGGTCACTCTTGTTGTCGTGGTCCCAGGAGGACTTGCCCGGGACCTGCTGTGCTTGCTGGCCAGGCTGACGCTTGCTGTCGGACTGGTTCTGCTGCTGTTGTTGGCTAGACTGGCGCTTGTTGTCGGTTTGTTGTTGGTTCTTCATGGTTAATCCTTGGTTTGGATGGATGGTGTGTAGTGACTTCTCGGCCAGCTGCCACTCACGGACTGCCAGCCGAGTCGTTAGGCTAGAAGCACGCAATCAATTTTTCTGTACGTTGCACCACAGATGGAATCTGATCGCGCTTACGGCGTGACCCGTGCAGCAAGGATCCGCCGGATGCGGGCTCGCAATGTCGGGTCCAACGCAGCCAGCCCGATCGCGGGGACCAGTACCGTCATGGTTCCGACCAGCAGCCGTGACCCCGGGGAGGCGGCACCGAAATAGTCAATCTGGACCAGGACCACTAGCATGAGCGGGGCAAACAGGGCCGACCCGGCCAGGCGGCGCAGCCGCGGCAGGTAGCGTAACTCGGCCGGGCATTGCCACAACTGGACCAGTGCCAGGAAAGCGTAGCTGAGCAATGTGGCGGCGACGGCGCCGGTCACGCCCCAGGCCAGGATCAGGGGGACATTCAGGGCCAGATTCAGCACGGTCGCGGCCAGCGTGATGACAAGTACCCTGAGTGCCCGACGCTGCAGCAACAGACCGTACTGGGCAATGGTAAACAGAGAGCTCCAGACCATGGCGATGCTGATGGCCACGAATACCGGAGCCGATGCGGCCTTGTCCTGACCTGCCAGAAGAACCAGGAAATCCTGTCCGACACACAGCAGCAATGCACTGGCCAGACCGACCACAAGCACCCAGATATCGAGCATCTCGCGCTTGAGCTCAACCACGGCTGCGGCACCACTGGCCTTGTAGAGCCTAAGCGCCGTCGGCAGAAAGGCTTCGCTAAGGGTGCGGCCCATGACGGCGGCAACCGCCATGGCCAGGCCGTACCCAATGGTGTAGATGCCGACTTCGGTAAAGCTGCCGGTCAGTGCACGTAGCAGAATGCGATCGGCAAAGCCGAACAGCACCGAAACCAGTTCAGTGAACATCATCGGCACGCCGAATGCCATCCCGGCCACGATCGGTGCACGGCTTGGCCTGGCGATACGACCGCGACACCAGCGCAGAAACCACCACGTCAGCCAGGCGGCTACGACAATCAGCACCACCAGCCGGGCACTGAACACGCCCAGGGCACTGCGCTCGATCATTGCGATGGTCAAAAGCACCAGGGCCAGTTCGCTCCAGCGCCACACGGTCTTGAGCCAAAGGGAGATGTCCGAGCGTTCCAGCGCATACATGATCGCCTCGACGAAGCTCGACCAGATCATCAGCGGCAGGGTCACGATCAGAATCCACAGAATAGGCTGCTCGGCAACCGGAAAGCGCGCAATCGCCAGCACGACTATGGCTGCGCAGACCAGCCACAGCAACATCGAAAGGGCCAGCGGCAATAACAGGTAGTTGGTGCGAAAGCGCCGCAGGGCACGGGCGCTACCCTGATGAGGGTAAAACCGCAGTATTGCGTGCTGCGCACCCAGCTTGAGCAGACCGGCAATCACCAGCAACCAGGCCTCGTAGTAGCCCAGGATCCCGAACTGGTGGTTGTCCAGCAGCCGGGTCATGACCGGGAAGGAAACGAAACCTGCGGCAATGATCATCAGGTTCCCGCCCAGGTAACGCAGGTAATGCACCAACACGCTCGTCTTCGCTGGCTGATTCGTGCTCACGGAGCACCTATGTTTGCCAGCGAACAGACTTCACGGGGGGTCGGATGGCAGTCTGTCGGATGGCAGGAGGAGCACTCTCGAGGCATCCGTTCATGAATCAGACAACCCAGACGCCACAGCAATCGCCACTGAAGTCCGACTTCAGGCGATACCTCGTCACCATGCAGCCCATCCACGGGCCCTGGCGTGCGCGAATTGCCGCTGCCACCGAGTTCGGTTTTCTGGCCATAGCCGTTTACCGCCTGGGGCGCTGGAGCCGCACCATTCGGCCACGCTGGCTGGCGCTGCCGGTCAAGGTGGTTTATCGCATCCTCGAGTTCTTCATCCAGGTGCTGTTCGGTATCAGCATCTCGACTGACTGTGAAATTGGTCCGGGATTCTATATCGGTCACTTCGGTGGCATCCATCTTCACTGCAAGCTGGGTGCCCACTGCTCCATCGGTCAGGGTGTAACAATTGGCGCGCGTGGTGCGGGGCACTCTGACAGCGATCCGGTCATTGGTGATCGGGTCTATGTTGGTGCCGGGGCCATGGTGATCGGTGGCGTAAAGATAGGTGACGATGTGATCATCGGCGCCAACACCACCGTGGTTACCGATGTGCCCGACGGTTGCCGGGTGGTCAGTGCGGCCACCCGAATTCTTCCGCCGACCACCCACACATCTCATCACAAGAACCCAGTTGCAACGCCGTCATCATCTCCGGCCCGCGAGTCCGGTTCAGTGCGCTAGCGAACAGATGATCATCGCTTCAAGGCGTCAATCTGTTGATCAACGTACTAGGGAATAGACCTTGATTAAGGAATCCAATACGCTCAAGGCGGCCATCATCGCGAATCGCTTCCACGCCGCAGCGACTGCGGGGTGGGCAGTGACGGTGGCGAACCTCACCGATGGTGTTGGCCAGCCAGTCTACCCCGCCGTGGCGCGAGCTGGCATGGAACAGACAAGCCTTCTTCCTCGAATCATGCCAGTAGTCACTGCCCACCATGAGATTGCCGGCCAGCAGCAGGCGCGAGTGGCGATCACTTTCGCCGCTGCTGACCAGGCAGTTGCCCTGGCCGGCAATGACATTGTCGATCAATTGAGTTTGCGCGCCATCGCTCATGCCCACGTACACGGCATCACCGAGCCCGCGACAGTGATCGGAATCATGCATGTTGGGGTGACCGGAAAAATATCCGCAGTTGCCGATGATCACGCTGTCGCTGATCCGGCTGGCACGGGATACCTTGACCTGGTTGCCGGCATTGCCCTCGACCCGTGTGCGCTTGATCGTGACCCGGCCGCCATCGGTCAGATAGAGCAGGTCGATGCCATCGGAAGTGTTGTGGTGGACCCGGCTGTCTTCGAACACCCAGTGACCGCCGGTCGCCCCCGTGCCCAGACCATCTCCATAGCCGCCACTTCCTTGCGCCCAGCATCCGAAGACATCGCCCTGGGGCCAGCGCTCGGCGCAACCGTTGAAGGCGATCTCGACCTGGCGAAAGATCATTGTGCCGCTGTTGGCGCTGTCGGGGCCGATGTCACCATCCCAACCGGCCCAGCCATTGGCCCATATAGTCACCCGCTCCAGCGTCCAGTCGCTGATGCGGCCGGCATGAATGCCGCGATTGGCCAGGCCGTGGATATTGACATCACGAAGGATGACTTGACTGGAATCGCGTGCAGAGATGCCAGTTGTGGCCCACTTGCCAAGCGGTGGCTTGCCTTGATTGCAAGCGGCCACTTCGCCACCACACCTGCCGTTGTGGCAATGCGACAAAATGCAGCCGCCACGATCAGTGATTTCCAGACAGGCCAGTTCGACATTGGAACTGCCTTCCATGTTGACCACCATCCAGGCGCTTTCCGTGCCCCACAGTTCGGGGGCCTGGGCACAGCCATTGTCATGTCCGGCACCGAGGATTCGGGTGGGCTGAGAAGGCGATGGTCCGCTCGGGATCGGGGTCATGAAGCAATTGTAGGAAATGCTCTCGTGACATCTTTCAGTGTCGGGCGCACCGTAGCCCATCATGTAATCTCCGGGACCGATGTGCAGCGTGTCGCCGCCGGCGATCCTGGCCGGGCCGCCGGGGGGCAGGGCGATAAAGGGATGCGCCCAAGCGCACGGCTGGCCCTTGCCAGTACCGCTGTAGGGGGCGTCGACCAGGCCGGTGCACTGTTCAGCGCTCCCGCCGTCGGCGCGCACATGCCAGGTTTCGGCTGCAGCGATGGAACCTGCCGCAGCCAGCAGGATCAGGGTGATGGCGAGCCTGGTAATGGGGGAATTTCGCATGTCGATTCGATTTCCTTGAACAAATGGTCGAGCGGGCTGCTCAGGGACCTGAGACGAATCTTGCACAGTCCGGTGGCCGGTTCGGTGCGATCGCGCACACTGGCGGCCCTTCGACAAGCCCAGGCATCACCATGCTGGTCATGACACAATCGCAGCGCTCGCCGTGCCTTCGAGTGGAAGTCGTCGCTTCGCCTTCCGCGTTCCGTGACCTGAGGTCCGAGTGGAATGCGCTGGTCTCTCGCACTGACGACCAAGTCTTCTATCGCCATGAATTCATCGAGACCTGGCTCAATCACTTTGCCACCGGCAAGTGGCGCATTCTTTTGCTGCGCGATCCCGCCGACTGCCTGGTGGCGGCCCTGCCCTTGCTGCATGGCTGGGCACGCCTGCACGGATTGCCGCTGCGCCAGCTACGCGGTGCGGCCAATTCGCATTCGGGCCGGTTCGACCTGATTGCCGATGAGCCCGAACAGGCCAGTGCCGCCTTTCTCGATTATCTGGCTGACGCGCGCGACTGGGATGTGCTGATCCTGACCGATTTACCGCGTCAGGGCCATGCAAGAACACTGGAACAGGTCGCCGGCGACCGGGGCTTCCCGACCGGACGCTGGTGCGCGATGCAATCCCCTTGCCTTATGCTGCCGGCCTCCTGGGCCGAGCTGGAAAGTGAGCTGTCGAGCAGTTTTCGCGCCAATCTACGCCGCCGCCGGCGCGGACTGGACGCGCTGGGCGTGGTGCGGGTCGAACGCTGTTCCGATTCAGCCGAACGGGTCGAGGCGGGCATCGAACTCGAGCGCCAGGGCTGGAAGGGTCGCGCCGGAACTGCCATGGCCCAGGATGCCGATACCCGCGGCTTCTATACCGACCTGGCACGAGTGCTTGGCGCACAGGGCCGGCTGGCGCTGTGGGCGCTGTACCTGGATGAACGCCTGATCGCATTCCAGTTCGGCCTGGAACATCGAGGCAGCTACGCGCTGCTCAAACCGGCTTACGACGAATCGCTGGCCCGTTACAGCCCCGGTCAATTACTGATGGCCGAAGTGCTGCGCGATGCGATCGACCGTGGCCTGAGCCAATTCGAATTTCTGGGTGAAGACATGCCCTGGAAACAGGACTGGAGACCGGACACCTGCCCCCAGGACTGGCTGTTCGTGTTTCGCCGGTCCGCCAGCGGCCGAATGCTGCGAGCACTCAAATTCAGTCTGTTGCCGCGCCTGCGAAGAATCACAAGGAGCATGCACCGATGACCCACTCACGCCTGATTCCCGATATCCCGACCCTGTATCCAGCCATGCTGCTGGGACGGTCCAGGACCAATCGCCGCCCGCCCTTCTGCGGCGGTGACGTGCACTGGTATTTCCTGGCCCGCAACGCCATTTTCGAAGCCTGCCGCCTGCTCGAACTTGGCAACGGAGAAGTGCTGATGCCGGCCTATCATCACGGGGTCGAAGTCGAGGCCGTCGTGGCCGCCGGGGCGCGCCCGGTGTTCTACCGGGTGGATGCCCATTGGCAGGTGGACCTGAAGGATCTGGAGCGACGAATCGGACCGGACACCAAAGCGCTCTACCTGATCCATTACGCAGGCTTTCCCGGCCCGGCAGCACAGATGCGTCAGCTGGCCAATGATCGCGGCCTCATTCTGATCGAGGATTGCGCGCTGTCGCTGCTGTCATGCGATGGTGTGTCCGAACTGGGCAGTCGCGGCGATGTCAGCATCTTCTGCCTGTACAAGACCCTGCCGGTGCCCAATGGCGGTGCGCTGAAGTTCAACCGGCCGCGGCACGGCGAATGCCTGCCGCAAAGGGCTCCAAAGCTGGCCTCGGTGGTCAGCCTGACCCTGTCATCGCTGTTGCTCAACCTGGAGATGCGGGCCGGACGCGCCGGCAATCTGCTCCGGGCCGCGATTCGGCGCATGGCCCATCTGGTCGTCCGTGCGTCCGGCGTCGACCGGGTTCCGGTCGGCACCATGCATTTCAAGCCCGAGCACGCGGATCTGGGTATATCGCCCCTGTCGCAGTCCATTGCCGAACGCCAGCAGACCGATCGCATCGTGGCCACCCGGCGACGCAATTACCTGCTGCTGCACGATCGGCTCAAGTCTTTGTCACCACCGCTGTTCGAGCGCCTGAACCCTGGGGTGTGCCCGCTGTTCTACCCGCTGTGGGTCAGTGACAAGCCCGCCATGCTCGAGCGCCTGGGCGAACGGGGCATACGCGCCGTCGATTTCTGGGGTGACCATCATCCGGCCTGCGATCCGGCCGAGTTTCCAGAAGCCATGCGTGCCCGGCGCCATATTGTCGAAATCCCCTGTCACCAGGACCTGTCACCGGCCACCATGGACTGGATCGCCAAACAGGTGGAGTTGGAACTGCGTGGCCACCAAGCCGAACTCGACCCCTCCATCGTTGCCGGCGGCTGAAGATGAGCCTTGGCGCCATTCTGACGGTTTGTGTCATCACTGACGCGGCGGCATTGGCCGACCTCCGGCCCGAGTGGCGGAAGCTGCACGCGGCCAGCGGCGCGGATCTGTTTTTGTCCTGGGAGTGGTTGAAACCGTGGTGGCATCACCTGGCCGGAGATCGCGAGCTGTTCATCATGCTCGCCCGCGATGACGACGGGCTGTTGCGGGGTCTGTTGGCGCTGAGCCTGGAGACGACTCGAGTCGGATTTCGCCGCATTCGCAGACTGCGCTTTATAGGCGACGATCAGGTCGGCAGCGACTACCTGGATGCACTGATCGAACCCGGCTGGCACCGGGCAGTGAACCGGGCTTTCGGCGCGGAGCTGGTTGCCCGAAAAAGCGACTGGGATCTGCTCGAACTGCGCGATATGGACCAGCAGTCGAATACACCGCATGAACTGCTCGATGCGCTGGGCGACGGGTTCGACATGCGCTCGGATGCAGGTCTCATCTGCCCTATCCAGGACTTCGACCCCGACCTTCCGCTGGCCGATTTCATGAGCCAGACCAGCCGCTTTCAGAACTACACCCGCCGGCGCAAATGGCTGGAACGCCAACCCGATTTCCGGATCGAGGTGTGCCGGGATGAGCGCACCCTGCAACCGGCCCTTGAGCATTTCTTTCGCCTCCATCGCATGCGCTGGCACGAGGACGGGGGTTCTTCCGGAATCGCTGACGCACGGGTCGAGGCCTTTCATCGCGACGCAATGCCCCGACTGATGGCCGCCGGCCAGTTGCGTCTTTACACCCTGTGGGTGGATGGGCAGGCGGTATCCAGCGTGTATGCACTGATCCACGGCCAAACGTTCTACTACTACCAGGCCGGCATGGACCCGGCCTGGCGTTCGCGCAGTGTGGGCCTGGTCCTGATTGGCGAAACCTTTGCCGACGCCATCCGTTCAGGCTTGTCCCGCTACGACTTTCTCCGCGGTGATGAAGCGTACAAGTCCGACTGGGTCAATGGCAGCCGCCGGCTGGTGAGCCGGCGACTGTATGCACGCCGTGGATCCGGCGCCAGCGCAGTCCAGGGTGACCTCCGCCTGTCCCGGGCGCGAGCACTGGTCAAGAAATGGATTCGGCGCGCTGGCTCGACTATGTGGGACAGCGCACGGTGAAGGCCTCGGCAATGTCCGATCCTGTCTTTCCTGACTGTAGTCGGTCCGATCTGTTGAACCGAATGAGCATGCCATTGAACCTAGTCAAAGCGGCTGCCGAAGATCCGGTCGGAGTCATCCACGGCAGGCGCCCCCGCGCCATACTCGATGGCGCCGATATCCGGCCCGTTGCCTACCGGGCGCGGCAGCGACCGGTAGTCGTCGGACGGCGCCAGTACTGTCGAAGCCGTATCGATCAGCGGGCTCGACGGCAATGGCTCGGGATCAAAGGTGCCCAGATCCAGGCTGGCGATCCCCGGTGCGCTTCCGCAGAGGCTGTTGCCCGGGCAGGCACCGTTGCGAACATTGCTGATGAAATTGCGGTCCCAGATCATCTCCTCGCTGGCGCCGGAATAATACAGGCAGCTGAGCTTGCTCGGATCAAGCCAGTAGTCCTTGCCAATGATCAGGTTGTTGGTCAGGCGCAGTCGCGAGCCCGAGGTGCCACCGCTACTACTGATCACGCAGTTGCCCTGGCCGACAAAGGTGTTGTTGATCAGGTCGGTTTGCGAATTGTTGCTCAGCCCGACATAGACTGCATCGCCCATGGCGCGGCAGTGATCACCGGCAAGCATGTTGCCCTCGCCATTGAAGTAAGCGCAGTTGCCGACCACAACGGAATTTTCGATCAGGGCCGAACGCGAGACCTTGATCTGGTTGCCGGCATTGGAATCGACCAGTGTGCGCCGGATCGTGACCTTGCCCTGATTATTGAGGTAGAGCAGGTCGATGCCGTCGGAGGTGTTGCGGTGGATGGTGCTGTCTTCGAAGATCCAGTGACCGCCGGACTCACCAACCCCCAGCCCGTCACCGTATCCACCACCGCCCTGACCCCAGCAGCCGAAGATTTCGCCACTCGGCCAGCGTTTGGCGCAGCCGTTGTAGCCGATCTCGGATTCAAGAAACTTGATGGTGCCACTGTTGGAGCTGTTCCCGCCGAGGTCGCCATCCCAGCCGACCCAGCCGTTAGCGTTGATCCGGGTGCGCTTGAGTGTCCAGTCGCTGATGCGACCGGCATGAATGCCGCGATTGGCCAGGCCGTGGATATTGACATCACGAAGGATGACCTTGCTGGAATCACGTGCAGAGATGCCGGTCGACGCCCACTTGCCAAGCGGCGGCGAGCTTTGATTGCACGCGGCCACTTCGCCACCACACTTACCGTTGTGGCAATGCGAAATAATGCAACTGGAGCGGTCAGTGATTTCCAGGCAGGCCAGCTCGACATTGGAACTGCCTTCCATGTTGACCACCATCCAGGCACTTTCCGTACCCCACAGTTCGGGAGCCTGGGTACAGCCCTTGTCATGTCCGGCACCGAGAATTCGGGTGGGTTGTGTGGGCGATGGACCGCTCGGGATCCGGGTCATGAAACAATTGTAGGGAATGCTCCCGTGACAGCTTTCCGTGCTGGGCGCACCGTAGCCCATCATGTAGTCGCCGGCTCCAATGTGCAGGGTATCGCCGCCCTGGATTCGAGCCGACCCACCCGGTGGCAGCGCCACGAATGGATGGTTCCAGGCGCAGGCCTGGTTGCTGCCGCTACCCGGATAGGCGGCGTCGACCTGTCCGGTGCATTGACTGGCGCTGCCGCCGTCGGTCCTGACATGCCACTCCGTAGCCAAGGCCACCGGAACGATCAGAAACAGGAGAATGAATATGGCTGACCCGCGCAATGCGCGGATTTGGAAACTGGATCGAGACATCATTGAGCTTTCTCTCGTGGTTGACACACCCCTTGTTCCGGGGGGTCGACAATCAGCCATCATTCGGGCTGACCGCCTACCGGCCGGTCTTCGAGAAAAAGTATGGCCGTGAAGTTGTTAAGAAACGCCTGCAACCGGCGTTGCCGGTTCGTTGAATCGTAGTGCGGTAGTCGATGCTTTCAGGCAAGAAACAGGAGGGCGATCACAATGTTTGCCAGCAAACACTGAATATCACCCAAAAACAAGACACCTTTTTGCAAAATTCCCGGGCCATGCAAGCGGCCTGCAAAGAGGTGTTCCCTGACCCCTGACCCCTGAACCCTGAACCCTGAACCCTGAACCCTTGAACTCTGAACCCAAAACCCGGACCCTGCAACTACCTGATGAGCCTTCAGCGAGGTCCGTTCGAAAGGACATCGCGATGAACATCGAGCAAGCCACCGTCGACGACAGCCAGGCCATCGTTCGCCTTTTCAAGCGCTACCGATTCGCCCTGCAGTCCATGGACTGGTTCGAGTGGAAATACGATGCGAATCCCGCCGGCAAGGCGCAGCGCTTCAAGATACTGTCCGAAGGAGAGGTCGTGGGTGCGGTGGCGATCATTCCGCAACGCTTCCTCTGGCGTGGTCGCGAAATCATCGGCCTTCAGACGGTTGATGGATTGCTTGGAAAGGAGGTTCGCGGCAAGGGAAATTTCTCCGAGGTGATGCAGTTCCTTGTAGCGCAACGGCCTGCGGGAGTGTCCGACCAATCGTTTTACCTGAGCTTTCCGTCGCTTCCCGCATCGATACGGGCGCATGAAAGCTCCGGTTGGGACCGGCTTGCCAGTTTCAGCCTGTCGATTTGCATGCTCACACCCAGGCTGCCGCTTGAAAAGGCCGGGGTCGCCCTGATGCGGCGGGCATTCGAGTTTCCCTGGACCGCTTATCGAAAATGGGTCATGGGGCCCAAGACCGGAACGGTGCAGGTACGCTGCTGGAGCGGCGATGATACCCAGTTCAATGTGTTTGCCCCGGTCGAGCGGATCTGTGGTGATCGCTCAGCTCAGTTCATGAAATGGCGAGTAAAGCACAACCCGAGAGATGATATCCAGCTCCTCATGATCTACGAGCGTGAGCTTCTGGAAGGCTATGCCGTAACCAAGATCATGGGAGCCACGACCAAGGTACTCGAGTTGAGGCTTCGACATCCACGAAGGCGACACATCCAGGCCTTGATCCGCCATATCTACGAAAATCACCGTAGTGATGCCGTCGCATTCTGGTCGCTTGGCCGACCGCGGGTAGATGCACTGATACGCGGCATGGGCTTTGTTCGACGCCACCGGTCAGGCCACTGCTTCGTGCAACACCTCGAGCGTGCAGGATTGCCCGCCGACCCGGACGAGTGGGACCTCACATTCCTGGATTCGGATTGGTAGCTGGTTACCAGGGACTAGGGACTAGGGAAGACGGACAGGCTCCTCGGGCTCACCGACCTTTGACGGTTTCCGGTTTCCGGTTTCCGGGTCCTCTGACCTCTGACCACCGGTCCCTGATCCCTGGCCCCTGTTCCCTTACAAACGGCTGCAACCAGAAGAACTACCGGTCAGGCACCGGGCGGCCCAGCCATCAGGCACGTGTCGTCCCGATTGGTGGCTTCCCGGTGCCTGGCCGCTATCCCCTCACTAGCAAGTCCAGCGGCTGGTCGGCGCCCTGACCATGCTGTACAGACCGCTGAGCTTCCACTCGAAACGCGCCATGCAGTCCTGGTAGCCGATACCGATGCGCGGCAGGGCCAGCAGGTGATTTTTGTGAAAGACCTGAAAATGCCCCAACCGGGTCGTTACGGCAGAGGAGAAGCCGAGCTCTTCAGCCACGCTGAACTCACGAGTCGCTGCATGCGCCTCGCCACCGAACGGATAGGCCAGATGTTCGATCGGCTGCTTGAGCCAGTTTTCCAGCAACTCCTTCGAGTGAGTGATCTCATGGCGCAGTCGGATGGGCTTGAGTTCACTGAGCGCCAGATGATGATGGGTATGCGCGCCGATGGTAATCAGTGGATCGGAAGCCAGTTCAATCAGCTGCCGATGGTTCATGAATTGGTTGTCCTTCTCAACGGGCTGGCGTGAGCTTTGCCGCAGCAATCCCATGAACCTGATCTGCTCGGCAGAATCCATGCGTTTGAGCATGGGATTGAGAATGTCGAAGGTTCTGCGTTTGGCATCGGCATCGATGGTCGAGAAATGCAGATGTTGATTGTCCCAGTGAATGTGGAATCCGTCAGCACCGGCAATCAGATCCTCGAGCTCATACCACCAGGGCAGCTCGGCCTGCTCGATCAGGCCGGTGGCAATGTAGACGGTGGCCGGGACCGCATGCCTGCGCAGGATCGGCAAGGCCAGGGTGAGATTGTCCAGGTAACCGTCATCGAAGGTCACGATCAGGCTGCGCTTCGGCAGCGTTCCTGCGGCCAGCTGTTCAATCGCTTCCGGCAGTGAAAGACAGTTGAAGTGTCGCGCCGCGAAGGCCATCTGTTCATCGAAAGCACCTGCCGTGACGCTCAAGTCAAGGTTCGGGGCAAAACCCCGGGCCATGTCGTCAGAACCGGCTTGATCCGGACAGATGCGGTGATACATCAGGCAAGTGGCCAACCCCGCCCATGGACGGCTCAAAGCACGCATCAGGCGTGACCGCGCCAGGGCGCCGCGCCAGCGACTACCGAAGGCCGGAGATTGAAGGGGAGTCGAGTTCGGCTGCAGTTCGCTCGGCGGTGAGCCGGTTGCTGATTTCAGTCGCGAACTCATCGCAGGGCCGCCCTTCCGGAACGGGCCAGTGCTTCGGGCAGGTAACTGCGCAGCAGGCTGCGCGTGGCAGGTACCGACCAGCGTCTTGAAAGAGAGCGTCGCAGCATGGTGCGGGCCTGGCTGACCTGGCCTTCATCCAGCAGACGATAACCGAAGCCGTACAGGTAAGTAGCCAGGTGATCATCGATACGCTCGCGATGCTGGCGTGCAAAGTCCGGATGCTGAACCAGGTACCGTTCGATGGTGGCCAGATCCACGCGAGCATCCAGGTCGAAATCCTCGCGACTCAGACTGTCTGGCCGAACCGTGCGTTCGAGCAGTATCTGCGGCGCGCAGCCGACCAGGTAAGCACTGACGATGCGCAAGAACAGTTCGTTGTCTTCGCCGACTTTCAGGGTTTCATCAAACCCGCCCACCTTTTCAAGGACTTTCCGGGGAACCATGACAGCAGAAGTGATCAGGAAGAAGTCGCAGAGGAATTCCAGCAGGACATCGCCTTGATCCAGTCGCGACCGACGCGGCCAGTCAGGCAGGGCGGTCCCGTGCTGATCGACAAAGTCAAAGCCGCAGTGGATCAGGCCCACATCCGGATCGGCCTGGTAGATCCCGACCTGGGCCGCGATCTTGTCGGGCAGCCAGCGGTCATCGGCATCAAGAAAGGCAATCAGTTCACCGGAACTGACAGCAATGGCCAGGTTGCGGGCAGCCGCCACGCCCTGGTTGGGCTGGCTGAAGACCTTGACCCCGGACACTTGCCCCTCAAGAGCCTGGGCAATGGCCAGTGTATTGTCGGTCGATCCATCGTCGATCACGATCGTCTCGATCCGAGCGGCCGGATAGCTTTGCCCGGCCACCGAAACCAGCGCTCGTGGCAGGAAACGGGCCGCATTGAAAGCAGGAATGATCACGCTGACCAGCGGAAGCTTGCTGCCCATTTGCCTGACCGATCGATTGTTGCTCATTTCACTCATGGGTTTACCCCTGGCCTGGCAGCCGATTTGCGCCATCCCGTTACAGCAGGCTCTGGGATGTCTGCTTGAATTTCTGCCCGTGCCAGGCGTTGTTTTTCCCAGGCCAGGGCCGATGCAAGGATCAGATCCAGGTCGTCGCGCGACGGGCGCCAGCCCAGCCACTCACGCATCAGGTCGCTGTTGGCGACGATACTGGCCATATCGCCGGCCCGTCGGCCGGACTCCCGGACATTGAGCACCTGGCCATGAATCCGCCCAAGAGCGTCAATGACTTCACGCACGCTGAATCCGTGCCCATAACCACAGTTGGCTATCAGCGAGCCGTTTCCTTCACGCAGATATTCGAGCGCGAGCACGTGGGCCGCGGCCAGGTCTTCTACATGAATGTAGTCGCGCACGCAGGTGCCATCCGGTGTCGGATAGTCGGTGCCGAAGATCTCCAGGTTGGGCCGCAGGCCCACGGCATGCTGACAGGCCACCTTGATCAGGTGGGTTGCTTCGGGCGTGTCCTGGCCGATCCGGCCCAGGGCATCGCAACCGGCTACGTTGAAGTAGCGCAGGATGACATGGCGCATTCTTGATGCCGCCGACAGGTCGCCAAGCATCCACTCGGTCATCAGTTTCGAGCGACCATAGGGGTTGGCCGGGTCAACCAGGCTGGATTCACTCGCCTGGCCGCCGGCCAGGTCGCCGTAGACCGCAGCCGTCGACGAAAAGATGAATTGTTCGACGCCGGCTCGCTCGCATTCGGCCAGCAGAGTACGGGCCTTTGCCGTGTTGCAGTCGTAATACTCAAGCGGTTTGGCGACCGATTCCGGCACCACGATGCGGGCGGCAAAGTGGAGGACGGTCTCGATCCGGTATTCACGAAACAGGGCGCGCAGCAGGCGCTGGTTGCCAATATCGCCAACCACGAGGCGACCATGCAGAACGGCCCGGGAATGCCCAGTACTGAGATTGTCCAGCACCACGATGCGCTCGCCGCGAGCTCCAAGTTGAGCCACGACATGGGAACCAATATAGCCGGCACCACCGGTCACGAGCAGGGTTGGTCTGCGTTTCATCAGCTTCGACCTCGATGGGGGTTGGGGAGATATTGCGGCACCAGCGAACGGCAGGGCGCCAGCAGGGCACCAATGAACCGGCGCTGGATCAGCCGGTCGGTCGGGCTCTGGTGCAAGGCAGCCCACTGCCGGGCAATCGCCCGGATATGGCGCCCTTGCTCGGAAAGGCCCAGCCCGAGATCACTGTCGATCATGGCCTCCATTTGCGACACCAGCCGCGCACCTTGTGCCGAAACGGCCAGCTTGGCGACCAGCAACTGTCGTGCCAATGCCATGCGCTCGCTGGCAGCGCTCATGCTGGCCGGGTGGAGACGATAGCGAGCAGTGACCTGGTCAAGAAAGCGGATACGAAAGCGTGCGGCGATGCGCAGCCAAAGGTCGCGATCCTCGCAACCCAGCCCGGTGAACCGGGGATCGAAACCGCCGACCATGTCAATGGCTGCGCGAGAAAAAACAGCGGTGGGGCAGGACACGTGCTCATGGCGCAAGGCCAGGGCATCGAAGGCGTCCATGTCTTCATGCCATGATCGTTCCGGGATGTTGACACGGGCACCATCGGCGTCGACGCGCTCGATGTTGGCATGGACTAGGCCCAGATCGGGATCGCGTTCAAACGCCTGCATGGCCAACTGCAGATGATTTGGAAGCCAGGCGTCATCGGCATCGAGCAGGGCCATGTAGGCGCCGCGAGCCATCTTCAGCGCCCGGTTGCGGGCGTTCGGCAGGCCGGCGTTGTCCTGGTCGATGACCCGGATTCTTGAATGGTTGCGAGCCCGGGCACGAGCAATGGCCAGGCTGTCATCGGTCGAACCGTCGTTGACCACGATGATTTCCAGGAAAGGAAAGGTCTGGGCCAACGCACTGTCGATCGATTCTTCCAGCCAGGTCGCACCGTTGAACACGGGCGTGATCACCGAGACCAGTGGCAAGCGGGAAGTCGGATTGCTTCTGGCTGCCCTGGTATTCATCGGCTGCCCCGCCGGAACAAAACGACCTCGATGGTCTGTAGCAGGATCTGCAGATCGAACAGCAGGCTCTGGTTCTTGATGTAGTACAAATCGTAGCGCAGCTTCTCGATCGCATCTTCGACCGATGCACCGTACGGATAGCGCAACTGGGCCCATCCGGTCAGACCCGGAGTGATACTGTGGCGCAGTCCGTAGTAGGGAATATCGCGTTGCAGGCCGGCGACGATCTCGGGTCTTTCAGGACGTGGACCGACCATGCTCATGGAGCCCCTGAAGACGTTATACAGTTGCGGCAGCTCGTCCAGGCGCAGCTTGCGGATCAACGCGCCGACCCGGGTGACGCGGTCATCGCCGGCCTGCGCCCAGCGCGCAACGCCGTCATTTTCCGCGTCGGTACGCATGCTGCGGAACTTGACCAGGGCGAAGACCTTGTCGCCTTCACCGACCCGGTCCTGGAAATAGAGCACAGGGCCCTTGCCGCCGGACTCCAGCCAGATCGCAAGGGCAACCATGATCATCATCGGCCAGGCCAGGAGCAGAATGCCGGTAGCCGAAGCCAGATCGAACAGGCGCCGACTGAAGCGGCGCAATACCGTGCCGTTGAAGCGCTGGGTAAAGATGAACCATGAAGGCAGCAGGCCTTCCAGCATCACGCGCCCCATTTCACGTTCATAGAAGTTTTCCAGGCGCAAGACATTGATGCCGGCCAGCCGGCATGTCATCAGTTCATCCATGGACAGACAGTTGCGCATATCGTCAGAGGCCACGACGATGTCATCAATCTGCTGTTCAAAAGCCGTGTCCACCAGCGACCCGTTAATCTTGATGACTCGAGAAGGGTCCCGAGTCAGGGGCCTGGACTGGGTTCCAGGTCCGCTGGCAGCAAAGCCCACGATCTGGACAGAGCGCAGGTCGTCTTCCAGGTTTGCGTCGTCAAGCAAGGCTGAAGCCCTGCTGCCCTCACCAAGAAAGAGCGCGCGACGACGCAGACGGCCACCGTGGGCAAGCCTGGAAAATGTCAGGCGAGACAGGATCAGAAGCATGAAAGCATAAACCAGGGACAACGCAAGTACACCGCGGCCGACTTCCACACCCGGCGCAAGAAAGTAAAACACCATCAAGACCAGCGCACCGCCGATCATTGCCAACACCAGACGAGTCAATGTGCCAATCACTACACCCTTGATCTCTCGACCGTGACGTTGGTACATGCCCAGCGCCACCATGCTGACCCAGATCACTGCGGCGAATACACCGCTGTGAAGTGGCAGCATCGTGCCGGCGGCACCCAGGCTTGCCGGGTCGGCATGAAAGCGTGTCTGGATCGCTAGCCAGGGCGCAAGCAGAAGCAGGATGACTTCAACGGCCGCCAGTATTACGAACCAGCGCAGGCTTTGCTGACGGACCAACCTGCCGACCAGACAATGATGAATCTGAATTCTGGTTGCCAGCCTGGCCGAACGATGTGGTGGTTCAAGCGTGCGTAATGTTTCGCTTTCGCTTGTCGTTACCGAAGCCGGCTCGAATGTCTTGAACATGCCTGTCACTCTATGCCTTCAAATCACGATCAGGGATAGCGATCTTCCGGCATCTGTTCGAGTGCATCTGTGCGCTGGCGAACCTAACATGCACGCTGATGATGTTTCGGGTAGTAAGGTGTGCTGGCGTACAGATCTATTCGCGCATGCGCTGCATAATCTTGTATTTGTCGAACCGACAAGGTCGCGTTCTTAAGGAAGGTCATGCATGGGTATATTGGGTGGAATAGTCGGGGTGCGGATTCTCAGAACCATTGCGCGGGATTTACCGAAGCGTGACTTCGTGGAAGAGGAAACGGAATCGGATGCAACTGACAGAAAAATCGAATCCGCTTTCGGTGGGAGGTTGCAAGCCGCGCTTGCCGGCAAGACGGTGATCGATTTCGGTTGCGGTGATGGCCAACAGGCCATTGCCATGGCCAGGGCGGCACCCGACTGCCGGGTCATTGGTCTGGACATTCAGCACAAACACCTGGATCGGGCGCGCCAGCGCGCCGAGCAGGCCGGCCTGGAGAATCGCTGCAGTTTCGCAATGAATACGGAAGAGCGTGCGGACGTCATCGTCAGTTTCGATGCCTTCGAACACTTTTCGGATCCGCTGGCCATACTGGAAATCATGAGCAAGCTGCTCAAACCGGACGGTGAGGTTCTGGTGTCCTTCGGGCCGACCTGGCTACATCCTTATGGAGGTCATTTGTTTTCGGTCTTCCCCTGGGCACACCTGCTTTTCACCGAGCGGGCGCTGATCCGATGGCGGGCACGCTTTCGCCAGGACGGTGCCCAACGCTTCGGTGAAGTCGAGGGGGGATTGAACCAGATCCGCATCGCCGAGTTCGAGCGGCTGGTCGAAGCCAGTCCGCTGACGATTGACTGGCTGGAAACCGTCCCCATCCGGGGACTGTCGATCCTGCGGCATCGACTCTTGCGCGAATTCGGCTCCAGCCTGGTTCGTTGCCGGCTGGTTCCAGCTCACCACAGAGACACAAAGAGCACACAGGAGAAAGCTGAAGATCAATTGAATTCCTGATAACGCAGGAGAAGCTACGCCATCAATCCAGAATTTGCGGTCATTGTGTGCGGTAACGCACGCATAGTGAACGAAAAATTGTGGCAAACTCGAGACTGGGGGCAGTCGCCCGCATGCCGCTGGGATTGAGTAGTCTGTCCTTTGGACAGCAAGATCACATCTTTTGGGGAATTGGCCGAGTGATTGCCGGGTTCGTCGGCGGCACTGAGTGCTGGAGGTAAAAAGAGTGAGTCATCCAAAGCAGAATCAACTGCTGAATGCTCTACCACAGTGCGTCAAGGACCGGATCATCCCGCATTTGCGGCTGGTCGAGTTGCCTTTGGGCAAAGTGCTCTACGAGTCCGGCGAGGAAATCCAATACGTCTACTTTCCCAATGACTGCATCGTTTCCTTGATCTGCGTGATGCGCGACGGCCATTCGGCCGAGATCTCTGTCGTCGGCCACGATGGCATCGTCGGCATTTCAGCGTTCATGGGCGGGGCCAGCACAACCAGTCGGGCAGTCGTGCAGAGTGCCGGCCCCGCCTACCGGCTGTCGGCGACCCAGCTCAAGAGCGAATTCAACAACGATGCCGCCATGCGTATCCTGTTGCTGCGCTACACCCAGGCCCTGATCACCCAGATGGCCCAGACCGCGGTGTGCAACCGGCACCACACCATCGACCAGCAATTGTGCCGCTGGCTGCTGCTGTCGCTGGACCGATTGCCGACCAACGAGCTGACCATGACCCAGGAACTGATCGCCAACATGCTGGGCGTGCGCCGCGAAGGCGTGACCGAGTCGGCCGGCAGATTGCAGGAGTTGGGCGTGATCCAATATCGGCGCGGACATATCACCGTGATCGATCGGAAGGAACTGGAAGCACTCAGCTGCGAGTGTTACGCCATGGCCAAGAAGGAAACCGACCGCCTGGCAACTTACACGCAGCACCTGTAGTCCGGCGCCTGGCCGGTCCCTCGGGGTGCCCATGTGTGCTGTATCGAACAGACGGGCATCGGCGTAAGAAGTGAGTATGGGCCTACTTACGACACCTGACCATTGACGGCAGGTGACCTATTCATGCCCAGGAAAACCCATACGCTTGTCAACTTCGGTCCTCATCGTCGCTAATCGTTTCCTGCAGGCCGGCGTGTTGCTGGCCTGGAGCGTGGTTGCCTGCGGCGCCGAATCATCGTGGGTCAGGGTGATGACGACCAACCCGCATGAGGCCCGCCTGGGCGCGGACCTGGCACTTGCCGATTACGGCGCCTTTGCCTGGGGCCGGGTGAACCCGGCCGAGCTGGCTGGCATGAGGCAGCAGGGTCTGATCATCAGTACGCCAGACGACCCCTTCTCGGTGCACCTGGGCGGCCAACGATTCGATCCGCTGGTCGATCCACGGGGTTCGGACCGCGCGGACGGGCCATGGACGGATTACCAACCCGACCCGACCGGCGATTTTTACCTGGTCCAGTTTTCGGGCCCAATCAGGCCTGAGTGGTTGCAGTCGGTACGCGAAAGCGGCGTTGAGCTGGCTCAGCCACTGCACCCGTTCAGTTATCTGGTCTGGGCCACCCAGGAAAGGATCGCCGCGGTCGGACAGCGCGCGGAGCTGCGCTGGCTCGGTGCGATGCTGCCAGCCTGGAAAGTCCAGCCCCATTCGCGGCGGCTCGGCACTGCCCTGGTCGATACCATGCTGCTGACCAGTGCTCACGCCGATGCCGGCCGGGTTCATGCCGGCTTGTCCGAACTGGGTCGCGTCATCAGCAGCACCCCGCAAGGTGCTCACTTCAACGTCGTCCACATGGCCGTGCCCGGTGATCGCTATCTCGACCTGGCCGCACTGCCCTTTGTCTACACCGTGCAGGCCATTCCACCGGATGCCGGCTACCGTGGCGAGATGAGCAACCAGTCGGTGGCCGGCGGCATTGACGACACCGGCACCATCCAGACCGGCTATGCCGACTGGTTGAGCGATATCGGGTTCGACGGCAGCGGCATCGTTGTCAGTGTCATCGATGGCTCGGTTCTGGCCAGCCACCAGGACCTGGTCGGGCGCATGCGGCCCTGCCTGGGTGAGCACGCCAGTTGCAGCGAAGGGCAGCTGAGCAATCACGGCACCCACGTGGCCGGCGCCCTGGCCGGAACCGGCGCCAGTGAAATCACGCTTCACGACTTTCTGCGCGGCCAGGGCATGGCACCGGGTGCCGGGCTGGTCAGCCAGATCTGGGCCCCCTTTCTCGACGCCGACGGGCCGGGTGGACTGGCCCCGGACGGCATGCTGAAAATCTACGAGGATGCGGCGCGCAGCGGTGCCGTGCTGGCGAACAATTCCTGGGGGTCGAGCGACACGCCGCAAGGCTACGACATCCCCACCCGTCAGGTCGATCTGATCAGTCGTGATGCAGACCCGGACCAACCCGGTCAGCATCCGATACTGGCTGTCTGGTCCATCATGAACGGGCACGGCGATGGCGAGGGTGACTGCGCCCCCAGCTCACTGGGCGCGCCCGATGAAGCGAAGAATCTGCTGGCGGTGGCATCGAGCTGGCTGACGGACGGCTCCGGCGCGCAGGGGACCGACATCTACAGCATGTCGGCGAATTCAGCCCACGGCCCGGCCTGTGACGGTCGCCGGGTCACGCAGCTGGTGGCGCCGGGTTGCAGCACCGACAGCACCATTGCCGATTCGGATACCGCCCACGCGCACAATTTCTGCGGCACCTCCCATGCCTCACCCATCGTGACCGGGGCGATTGCCGTGTGGGCCGAAAAGGTCATTGCCGAGACCGGCACACCCCCATCTCCGGCTCTGGCCAGGGCAGTGTTTGCCGGGGCCGCTCTTGACCTGGTCGGCCACCTCAATGCCGACGGTGACCCATTGGGGCATCGTCCGGATCGTTTCCAGGGCTACGGCCGGCTGGACCTGCAGGCGGTCATGGCGCCCGCTGGCAGACTCTTCGTCCACGATCAGCAGACCGTGTTGACGGCCACTGGTCAGCAACGGCGCTTCAGCCTCTCTGCAGCCGACCCGCATGCTCCCATGCACATCACGCTGGCCTGGACCGACGCACCGGGCCACGGCCTGGGCGGCAGCACGCCGGCCTGGGTCAACAATCTCGATCTGCTGGTCCGGGCCAACGGCTTGAACTACGTCGGCAACGACATCGGCGTCGATGGCTGGTCGGCGCCCGGTGGCCAGCCCGACGAGCGCAACAACCTGGAGGCGGTCTACCTGAACCCGGACCAGCACCAGGGTGTGGTCACGATCATCGTGTCAGCCGCGGAAATCGCCGGCGATGCACTTGACCCCTGGCAACCCGTCAGCACCCGCCAGGATTTCGCCCTGGCCTGTTTCAACTGCCGCGTCGAGCTGTTTCAGGACCGCTTCGAAGCCAAAACCGGAGATATTCAATGACACTCATATCGCAGCAACTTCACCATCCACTCATCCACCGGCTGGTCCCGGCCGTGCTGTTGGCCAGCCTGATGCTGGCCGGCCCGCTTTCGGCGCAGACCTTCACCGTCAATTCGACCGGCGATGACCCCGCTACCGTACTGGACGGTGAGTGCGCCACCGACAATCTGATCGACGAGGTGGCCGAATGCACACTCCGAGCCGCACTGCAGGAAGCCAACCAGATGGGCCCGGTCCCGGTCGAAATCCATTTCGACATCGCCGGCTGTCCCGATGACCACTGTGTCATCGAGATCGACTCACAGGATGGCCAGAAACTGCCGCTGATCACCAGCCCGGTGGTTCTGGACGGGTCGACGCAGCCGGGCAATGAAGGCGTGTGTCAATCCGACATCGTTGATCGGCCTGCCTACCTCGTTTCCCTGCAGGGTAACGGCGGGGAGGATGTTTTTGGCCTGGAGCTGGGTCCGGGCAGTGACGGCAGCGTGATCCGCGGCCTGAATATTCGCCATTTCGAGCACGGGGTCGCGCTGGTCGGTTCGCATGACCACCGCATCGAATGCAATGCCATCGGCACCGACAGCACCGGCATGTCGCCCGGCCCGGGCAACCTGACCGCCGGTGTCTTTCTGGCCTGCGACAGTTCCGGCAACGTCATCGGCGGCGCCGAACCAGAGCAGGCCAACCTGATTGCGGCCAACGATGTCAACGGGGTGGAGATTTTCGGCGGCAATCTTTGCGGCGCCGAGCCGGAAGACAATATGCCGATCAACAACTCCGTACTGGGCAACCAGATCGGTATCGCCGCCGATGGCGTCAGCCCGCTGGGAAACGAGTTCGCCGGCATCGCCATCTTCGGGGGTCCGGGTGCAGACCATAACCTGATCGGCGTCCTCCAGGATCGGGAGACCATCCGCGGCAATGTCATCGGCTTCAACGGCACCGCCGGGCTGTATATCGATAGCGATGGCCTACAGGCCACACCCACCGAAAATACGGTAGTACAGGGAAATTTTTTCGGTACCGACCGCAACGGCGTGCTCGATCTGGGCAACACCCTCGCGGGAATCGACATCATTCGGGGCGCATCGACCATGATTGGCGGGCCCGAAGCGGGGCATGCCAACGTCTTCGCCTTCAATGGCGGGGGTGGCGATGGTGATGGTGGGATTTACATGGAGCTGGAGATGTCTGAGAGAAATCGGATCCAACGCAATGTCATGTACGCCAACGAAGGTCGCGGCATCATCCTGCGTGGCGATGAGGGTACCGGACCGAACAATCTGCAGCCCGCACCGGACATGAGCCATACATTCAAGGAAGACGGCATCGTCACGATCACTTATTCCGTACCGGACCAGGAAGAGAACTTTCCGCTGGTCATCGAATTCTTTCTGGCCGATGGCGAACGTGAGCAGGGGCGGCTGTTTTTGATCGAACACGAATACCCGGAGGCCGGTAGCCGCACGCTGACATTCAGCTCAACACAGATCGACGCGGGTGAGTTCATGGTCGCCACGGCAACCGACAGCGAGGGCAATACCTCTGAATTCTCGGCCGTCTCCGAGGTGCTGGGGGAAGTGCCAATCGAGTTCGACCAGATCTTTCATGATCGATTCGAGCAGTAGTGGTCGCCTTCAGTCGCCGAGCGGGGCTCTCGGTGGTACGACCACGGCATCCAACGAAGCATGCGATTCAAACTTCGGGTAGGGTGGTGCACGACGGCAGTATGGAGAATGCAAGCAGACCGGGGCGCCAAAGGCGCGGGCCACGCCGTCGGCCCAGTGGTCATCGGCCCAGTTCGGGTCACCGTAGTAGTGACCGATGGCATGGGCCATCTCGTGCGCCATGACATAGTAAAAGCGCCCGTCCAGCCAGGACTCGGGGCGCTGGCCCGAGTAGATGCGATCATGATTGATGCTGATGTAGGGCCCCTCGCCTTCCGGGCAGGAGCGATAGGGGCAGGTAATGCCCCAGTGGCGTGACTGCTGCCTGGCGCGCATGCCTTCGCCATCGCACAGCTTGCGCCATTGGCCGCCGTGCCACCAGGGAGCCATCCAGGCGTGAGCATGGTCCGGACCGAAGTGATCCAGGGTGTATTCCCAGACCGCGTTGGCCGCCGCCCAGCAGCGCTGGTGGGGCAAATCGCCGGGGAACTGCTCGGCCGCACGGGCCAGATTCTGTTCCAGATAAGGGCGGGCCGGATAGTCATGATCATGGTCAAAACCATAGTCATAGCCGGCCTGGGCGGCCGAGCCCCCCAAGGCCATGACGAACAGCAGACCGACAAACCGTGCGCAAACGCTCTTGATAGCCTTTCTCCCGAGATCATCAACGATCTCATGGGCAAGAAAAATTATCCCGAGCCAAACACCAGGTCGCATCCTCCGCCGTTCCGGGTACCGGCGTCAAGTGTTTTGGGTGCTGAAGCGCCGAATATGGGAGGTGGGTCACGCTTTCAGGTCGGTTGGGAGCACTCGAATTAGTTCCCCCTTCTTCAGAAGGGGGTCAGGGGGATGCGAGCAAAGCGAGTTTCCTGACTTGCGCTGTGTCTCAGTCGTACTTGTGCCCCGGGACTCGGGACTCGGGACTCGGGACTCGGGAAAACCACCAGAATCAGAACAAAGGACCAATCCCATATTGGTCGGAGCCCTCAAGCTCGACCATGCCTCGGCGCCGTCAGTAGCGAGTCCCGAGTCCCGGGTCCCGAGTCCCGGCCTCTTAGCGAGTCCCGAGTCCCTCAATGCTTCTTGTCAGGATTGCGCAGGGACTCTTCGATTTCCTTTGTATCGGTAATATCGACCAGTGTGATCACGACCCCGTCGATCACGTCGTCCAGGCGGCGGTAGGGCATGATGCGAACGGAAAACCAGCGCTCATCCGATGACTGTATCTGCTTGTCTGTCGGCTTCAGACTGCGCAGGGTTTCGGTGGCATCGCGCTGCAGATCCGGGTACTGGAGAGTGGTCGTCAGATCACTCAAGGGGCGGCCGACATCACTTTCGCGCAGATTGACGATCTTTGAGGCGCGTTCGGTGTAGCGGCGCACGTTCAGGTCCCGATCCAGGAACAGAATCGCGATTTCGACGCTGTTAAGGATATTCTGCATGTCGCTCTGGGCCAGCATGAGATCATCCAGCCGGGTCTGCAGTTCACTGTTGATGGTCTGCAGCTCCTCGTTCATGGACTGCAGCTCTTCTTTCGAGGTGGTCAGCTCTTCATTGGTCGACTGCAGTTCTTCATTGGTCGATTGCAGTTCCTCCTGTGCCGCTTCGGCTTCTTCACGGTGACGCTGGGACTCCTCGCGCAGGGCCTGGATCTCGTCTTGATGGCGCTGGGCCTCGGCCTGCCGGGCTCGCGATTCCTTGCCTTTTCCCTTTCCAGACGCCGCTGGAAGATCCGGTGCATCGCGAAACACGACCATGGTCAGTCCGCGCAGGCTGGCCGGCTCGTGCAAGGCCCGTACGGTCACATCCACCCGTTGCGAGCTGCCGTTGGTTCTGACTTCAATGCCATGAAGGTTGACCGAGGCAGTCTCGGTGGCGGCCTTCTTGATGGCCTGCGCCAGGGGAGCCCTCAGGCCGTCGCGGGCCATGGCGTGAATATTCCAGTTGGCCTTGCCGGCCGCCGGTTCCAGGTACTTTCCGGTACGGCCACTGATGTAGACGATATCCGCATCGCGGTTCAACACCACGGCAGCCGGTGCATAGACCTGCAACAGGACCCGGTCGGCTGCCGCTTGCAGGCTTTGGCTCCCATCGCCGGACGAGGACGTTTCGGGCTTTTTCACTTTGGGCTCCTTGGCTTTCCCCGAAAGCGGAGGATAGGAATTGAGCAGGAACTCAGGCCTTTGGCTCGCCGCGCGGTCCTGCCGCCGGAAAAGTCTCAGCTTGGACTGCAAGGGGGTAAACAGGTGGCCGAGTCGGCCCACTGATTCGGAACTCCCGAGTAACAGCAGGCCACCGGGGCACAGACTGTAGTGGAACAAGGGTAACAGTCTCCGTTGCAGCTTTGGATCGAAATAGATCAGCAGATTGCGGCAGGCAATCAGATCGAGCTTGGTAAAGGGCGGGTCCAGGATCACGTCATGTTGCGCAAACAGCATCTGGTCTCGGATCGACTGTTTGACCCGGTAATGATCATCGTGTTTGCTGAAAAACCGGGCCAGGCGTTTCTCGCCCAAGCGTGACTCGATGGTGAGCGGATACTCTCCGCGACGCGCACGTGCAATCGCATCCGAATTAATATCGGTGGCAAAAACCTGCAGCTTGAAATCGTGTGACTGGCGCTCCATGGCTTCGACCATGATCATGGCCAGCGAGTAGGCTTCTTCACCGGTCGAGCAACCGACACACCACACTCGCAGTTCCGAACCCTCGTCCTTACTGCCCAGGAGATCCGGGATGGCGGTATCGGTCAGGTATTTCCAGACTTTCGGGTCCCGGAAGAAGTCGGTCACGCCGATCAGCACTTCATTGAACAGCAGATCCACTTCTTGCGGGTTGGCAGCCAGCAGGCTGGCGTACTCGCTCAGTTCGCTCAGACCGTGAATCGCCAGGCGGCGCGCGATGCGTCGGTTCAGGGTGCTCGATCGATATTGGGAAAAGTCATGTCTGGTTTGCTGCTGCAGCAGCTCGACGATGGACTGGAAGGCCTCCTCGCTTGATCTTGATTCGGTCGGTTCGGGGTCGATTGCCACCGCCTTCTTGAGCTTTCCGACGTAGTCCAGGATTCGCTCCGGCAAGGCATTGGCCGTGTCCACGATGTCATCGCATCCGACGGCGATTGCGCTTTTGGGCATCGAATCGAACTGGGCCGATGCCGGAGCCTGCACGACCGTCAGGCCGCCGACTGCCCTGATGGCCTGCAGGCCCAGGGTTCCGTCAGAGCCCATGCCGGACAGGACAACGCCAATGGCCTTTCTGCCGCGGGCACTGGCCAGGGAAGAAAACAGCACATCGATCGGTAATCGCAAGCCCCGCGGTTCGGTTGGTCTGGCCAAGTGCAGGCGATCCTTGACCACCCGGATTTCGGTGTTTGGCGGGATGACATAAACGCAGTTCGGCTGGATCAACTCTTCCTGCCGTGCCTCATGCACGCTCAATGAGGTGACGCGCTGCAGCAACTCCGAAAGATTGGTTTTCTCGGTCGGTGAGAGGTGCTGGACGATGACGAAGGCCAGGCCGCAGTCGGCCGGCATATGCGAAATAAACGCTTCCAGGGCCTCCAGGCCGCCGGCCGAGGCACCGATGCCGACGATGTCAACGCTGGCGGTGGCGGACTTATCAGTCACTGCGCGCGGGGGGAGATCAGCCTCCCTGGGTCGGGCGTTCCGGAAACACCATCACCAGAACGGCATCCTTTCCCGGGGCCATGCCGGCTAACAGGCCAAGGGGGCGGGAGTCCAGCGCCTGTACCTGGATCGCTTCGGTGGCCTTGCCGATTCCGGCGTCTTTCAGCGCGGTCTGGAGTGCCGACCGGCTTTCCGGGCTCAGCAGGCTGGTCAGCATTTTGTCCTCGAGTTGATCCGCGTCCAGCCCGAACAACTCACTTGCAGTCCGGTTGGATCGGAGAATGCGACCATTGGGGTCAAGCACCAGGTAGCCTGCCGGCGCATGGTTATACAAACATTCGTAATTGGCCAGCTGCAGCGCCAGCTCATGCTCATTCTCTGCCAGTTGGGCATGCTGCAGATCCAGTTCGACCTGATGGGTCTGCAATTCGTGCAGCAGTTTCTGGGCATTGGCGGAACTGTTCGGGTCGCTGGCGAGCCGGTACAGCAGTGACAGCGCCTCGGCCCCAACCGTCCACCCCGCTGACACTGGTGCCGTGCCGGTGCGCAGTCGCCCTTCGGCATCGGCGCGCAAATGCTCCGGTCCGTTCCGCTTGCTGCTGGTCATGACCAGGTACCTCCTTCCGGGATGGTTTGACCATTCTAGTCCAGAGACGACAGTGGTGTGGTGGCCGATCTCACCGGGACTCGGGACTCGGATGTCCGAATGGTTACCGCACCACCCGCTTGACCGGGGTGCCGGCCGGAATGGGCACATCGGGGCCGGAGACCTGGTTGATCAGGGCCAGGCGTTCGAGGTCGATGACCGACGGATACTGGGCGTTGAACGACGCCAGCGTCATGGCCCGGGACGTGCGCACGATGGCAATGCGCTCGGGTTGCCTGGCCAGCGCCTTGCGGTCGGTCAGCCTGGCGAAACTCAGGATGGATTGCTCGAAGGCTGAACCGTAGTGGCTGAGCCGGTCGGCCGGGGTGTATGCCAGCACGCGGTAGGTGTGCCCACCATGGGCAATGAAGGCCGCTAGGCCGCCGAGCTGGCCGCTTGCGGTCTGCGTCTGGAAGCGCCCTAGCATGGCGCTGAGGCCATTGATTGACCGTTGGCCCACATTGCTGGATGTCAGGCCCTCCTGGGCGAAGAACTGCTTGGCAGCCTCAGATGGTGTGCCGCCGGCCAGCGCCAACTGCACCACGGCATCCTGATCGGGACTGCCTGCCAGGACCACCTGGGCCAGGTTCTGGGTTTTCCAGCCGGCGGGAAACGTGATCCGAAAAGCCAGATCCGGATGCATGAAGCGGTTGTCCTCGAAATAGCCCTGGCGCGGATTCACGCCGAACACCATGCCATCGACTCGGGCCAGGTAATCATCCCGGCCCACGCGCGTACCGGCCAGCGACTGGTCCAGATTGCCCAACCGGGTCTCGATGCGCTGGATGCGTTCGGCCGGGCCGGGGTGGCTGGCCAGCCAGTTGGGCAAGGGGCTGTGGCCGGCGAGCTGGCCAGCGTGCTGCAGCGAGGCGAACACATTGACCATTTCACGCACGTCGTAGCCATGGTCAAGCGCGTACTGAAAACCAAGATCGTCGGCCTGGCGTTCGGCGTCGCGTCCATAGCTCAGGAACAGCAGTGACAGACCTCCGGTCGCAGCTTCGCTGAACTGGGCCAGTTCAGGGCTGAGAATGCTGCCCACACCCAGCCCGATCTGGGCCACCTGCGCGCGGGTCATCATGGCTACCGAGTGACGTGCGGTCACGTGCCCGATCTCGTGCCCCAGCACGCTGACCAGCTCGGCCTCGTTGCCCATCAGCCCCATCAGGCCTCGGGTAATGAAGATATAGCCGCCGGGAAAAGCGAATGCATTGGGGGTGGGATCATCGAGCACGCTGAACGACCAGGGCAGGTGCGGACGTTCGGAAGCCAGCGCCATCCGGCTGCCCAGTTCCTGAACATAAGTTTGCAGCGCGGGATCATCGACAACACCGATGGATTGTGAGACCGATGCGGCACCCTGCGCGCCCATGGCGATCTCTTGGCTTTCACTGACCAGGACGAATTGTTGCTTGCCACTGACCGGATTGACAGCGCAGCCTTGAAGCAGCATGAATGCAGCCGCCAGGGAGACAAGTAGTCGGTAATTCAATGTGAATGAAACGTTCATCATGTGCCAAACCAAGTCAAGCGATGTTGTGAGTTGCAGAGAAGCAGTCGACTGGCCACTCGTGCCACGGTCGGTTCGCTATCGCAAAAAAAACCGGGCATGCGCTACCAGCAAAACATGCCCGGCCCTGCCAGAATCAAATCCTGCCCATAACGAACAGGATCAACAACACCAGCAGTATGAAACCGATGATGCCCGTGGGGCCATAGCCCCATGCCTTGCTATGCGGCCAGACCGGGATGATTCCGACCAGCGCCAACACAATCAGGATCAGCAGGACCGTTCCAACACTCATCTTGAGCATGCTCCACGCAGGCATTCAACGGTTACAGTCTGGACCGATCGAGAGCTGCCTTCCGTGCGCTAGCGCACCAACCATGTTCGCGCAGGTCGGTTGGCCCTGGCGCCAGAATCGGATAACGACCGGCTGCTCGACCATGCCTTCTGTTCCCTGACGCACCGACCGCCCATTCCCTTGCGGCCACAATTGGCGGCATGAACACGATGCTGCCGCCACGGACACGATCAAGGACTGCCACCGCGCTGCTTTACGGGCTGGCGCTGGTGCTGGTGCTGCTGGCGCCGCTGCTGGGGGCCCTGGCCGCGGCCGTCGCCATCTGGCAAGCCCTGCTGGCCGGGTCGATCTGGTACATGCCGCTGGGTCTGGTGCTGGTACTGGCGGCAATCGCAATGGTGCACAGTCACAAGCTGTTCGATGTGGCCCTGCTCGGCCTGGTGATTGTTGCGGTGGTCGCCTGGTTCATGGCCGGTGCGCTGCAACAGGGCCGCCTGGTGGATGCCCTGCTGGCACTGGCACCCCAGACTGGCCTAATGTCCGGCCTGCTGGTGATGATGCTGGTGGCACTTGTGCTTATCCATGTGGCGCGCAGGACCGGCCGGTGGTGATAAGCCGACGAGGCCGGTGGCTCCGCCGGAGACTCTGAAAGAGAACACTAGAAGTTGTAGCCCAGGCCCACCGTGTAGGCCCAGGCGCCATCCTTGAAGCCTTCATCGAACTCACTGCGTTCCTTGCTGAAGAAGAACTGGTACTCCACTCGACCCAGAAAGTAGGTTGTCGGGTTCATGTAGTGCTTGACGCCGGTCTCAAGGCCGGAGAAACCGCTGTTCTTGACACCGTCGCCGTATATGAGACCGAGACTGCCGCCAACAAAAGGCCGTGACGGACCGGTGCCGAACTGGTAATTCAGGTAGCCACGAGTCGAACCATTCCAGAAATCATTCTTCAGGCTCTCTCCACGGATGCTGGCATAGTTGATGCTTTGCCGTACACCCCAGATCATTTGATCACTTCGATACCAGCCATAGTCACCGGTTACGCCAAAGGTGCCGCTTTTGAAACGTTTGTCGCTGCTGCCGGTACCGGAGATCGAGAATTCCCTGTCGCCTGCTGAAGCTCCAGCATTGCTGCCGGAAGACTGCTGTGCGACGACCGAAACCGGCAACGCGCAGATGAGAAGAAGTGCTGCATATCCTGTCTTGTTCATTTCAGTTCCTCGTGATTCGGGTTTGGGGTGGCAAGCGCGAGATCTTGTTGAGTCTGCGGCTGCTGGATTGATGCTGGGATATTGAAGTCGGTGCATTGATTGATAAACCTGCCGCAGCACCAAACACTGGATGGCAGAAGACAAACCACGTATGCACGATAAGCCACCTGCGGATTGCGGTCTGTGCGGTGGCACACTTTTGAGAGAGAAGACCGATCAGTCGATCATCGGCGTAACCCAAGGCCTGCAATACATCCACCGACGAGTGGGGTCAAACCACATCACGACTACTTTCATGCCATTGCTGTTGCAGGCAGGCCAGGCGGCGGGCCTGGTCCTTCAGGGTCCGATCGAGTTCCCGGAAGCGCTGCCTGAACTTGTGCCGCTGCCATCGATCGCGTGCTGCAGCAGTGCCGGCCTGAACACGTTCGGCCTGAACGGCCTGCCACTGGCTGACGATGTCCATGAACTGCTGATACTCGCGCTCGATGGCCTCGGCCCAGGTCTCGCTGGCATGGCCTGAGGCCAACTCACGTTCGAGTTGGCGAAACTGCATTGTCATCTTTGCCCTCCGGATTCTGAAGGCCGGGGTGCGTTTGAGACTACCGGCCAATCCAACCGACGAACAGGCTGCGATCAGCCACTTGCCGGGGTCGAAATGCCACCAGCACACGCCATTGCGGTAATCGGCCTGGAAGGCGTGATGAAAATTGTGATAACCCTCGCCCCAGGTCACCAGCGCCAGCCAGGCATTGTCACGAGAAGTATTGCTGTCGGTATAGTGACGCTTGCCCCAGGTATGTGCCAGCGAATTGATGAAAAAGGTGCAGTGCTGGCTGAACACCAGACGGACCGCGCCGGCCAGCAGTACCATGCCGATCACCTCGCCAATCAGCACTCCGAGCAGGACCGGCACGCCCAGATTGAGCAACCAGGTCAGCAGCCAATAGTGACGGTGCTGCCATCTCAGCAACGGGTCGCGTTCCAGGTCCTTGACCTGGTCGAAATCGATCTCACTCGTGGGCCAGTGACGTAGCATCCATCCAATGTGAGCATGCCAGAATCCCGTTCGGATCGAATGGGGGTCGCGCTCAGTATCATCGACAAAGCGATGATGCAGGCGATGGCGCGCGCACCAGACCAACACCGAATTTTGCAGGGCGAAGGTGCCAAAGATGACAAAGAACAGCTTGAGTGGCCAGGTCGCCTGGTAACTGCGATGCGACCACAAACGATGGTAGCCGGCAGTGATCGAAAGCCCACTGAACAACCAGATCAACCCGGCAGTCAGCCAGGCCCAGCCGCTGAAGCCGACCAGCAGAGCCCACAGGGGCGCGGCCACCAGAGCGAGCAGGTGGACGGCCACGAAGTAGATTAGGTTGGCAGTGGCCAGGGGTGGTTTATTCGTCGTCATGATCGCGGGCTGCCAAGCGAAGCGAAGAACCCAGGCTCATTCCATCATGCCCACAGCGGTTGGATCTGTTCGCTGCCGAACGTAACCAATCCACGCCCACGACTACAACCTTGAAGTCGAGTCATCCCTGATTCGACGAAAATGGTAGCGCACCTTGCCGGCCCATTGCTCATCGGCCATGTTGGGCCAGTTATCCTTGTCAAAGCCCGGTGCGGCCTTGAGACGATCGATGCCGACGTCAAGCTGAAAACGCTTGTGCTCAGTATCAAGGTCAAGCGCACTCCAGGGAATGGCAAACAATCGGTCTCCCATGCCAAGAAAACCACCGCAACTCATCACCGCATAGCGAATACGCCCATTGTCCATATCTAGCACGAAATCCCGGATATGGCCGAGCTTTTCGCCATAGCGGTTGCAGATCTCGTTGCCTGTCAGCGTGGTGGCCGAGAGCAGCAAAGCTTTATTGCTGTGTCCTGACCGGCCTTCCGCCAAGGATTCCCTGGCGATCTCGCTGGCCTTGTTCATGATGTGCTCCGCTTGATCTTTTCCTGTGCATTGCCCACGGCTTTCTGGGCCTTGCCCACAACACGTTTGGTCTTGCCCTTGCGCTCCATTTTCTTGTTGCCAACGGCCTTCCCGGTGGTTTCCCGAAACTTTCCGGCGAGTTCCTTCGAACTACCCTTGATCTGGTTCTTGTTCATGACTGATTCTCCAAATGATTCCAACTCAGCGCAGCCGCATATCGTTCTTTACCGACTGCACTCCAGCGATGGTCCGGGTCAGATCAACCGCGGCATCAATCTCGGCCTGAGAACTGACAAAGCCGCTCAACTGGACGACATTCCTGTACGTTTCGACGTTGATCTCGGATGAGCGCAGATCGGGATGGTTGAAAATGGCCGCCTTGACCCGGGCAGTGATGGCTGTATCGTCAAGGTACTCGCCGGTTGATGAACGGGTATCTGTTCCGGCGCAGCCGGCAAGAACAGCCAGCATCAGGGCCACGGCAAATAATGCAAAAATCCTTGTGAAAACTTTCATGATCGTATATCCACAGTGATGACGGAAATGGCAGGCATGTCAAGGCCGGCGCCGGGTTTGATCTCGCCACGAAGATAGTCGAGGCAAGAGAGCATTGGATGGAATCTTCACCCGGATCATCCAAGGCGGTCTGTGCGCTTGGACACATTGGCTACTTTGTCAAAGCGAGACCCAGCCATGGGTCGTTGCATGCCGGCCTCATAGAAGCAGTATCGCCTTCCACCACCGAGCTTGGCGTTATACATCGCGACGTCCGCCCGGTGCACCAGTAACTTCATACTGGCGCCATCTTTGGGATAGAGACTGATTCCAACACTCAACTCCAGGCTTGCCGGATGGCGATGAACATGGAAAAGCCTGGCTGCTGCCATCTGCATCTTCGTGGCAATTCTGCCTGCATCTTCGGGCTGCCTGATTTCAGTGAGCAGCACAACGAACTCGTCGCCACCATAGCGGCAGACAAGGTCGGTGCTGCGCACGCAGGAGGTCAGTCTCCGGGACAGATCTTTCAAAAGCCGGTCCCCCACCTTGTGCCCCAGGTTATCGTTTACCTGCTTGAAATTATCGAGGTCGATGAACAGCACTCCCACTTGATTCTGATGCCGCCTGGCCAGATGGATGGCCTGATCGAACCGTTCGAAAAACACCGCCCGATTGGGAATGCCAGTCAGGGCATCGTGGCGGGCGAGGTAAGTCATCTTCGCCACGCTCTGCCTGGACATCTTGCGGTCACGAAACACCACGACCGCGCCGGCAAGCCGACCGTCTGCGTCGATGATGGGTGCGGCGGAATCCTCGATAAGCAGCTTGCTGCCGTCCCGCCTCAGCAGCTGGCAGTTTGGCGGCATCTGCACGATTTCCAGCCCCTTCATGGCCCGATCAGCCAGATTGTGCACGGGTAGACCGCTATCCGCATAGACCACCCTGAACACCGCACTGAACGGCCGACCGCAAGCAGCTTCGCGGGGCCAGCCGGTAAGCTCTTCGGCCACGGCATTCAGATAGGTCACCTGGCCTGCGGCATCGGTGCTGACGACCGCATCGCCGACACATTCCAGCGTGACCCGGGCGCGTTCCCGTTCTCTAGACAGTGCTTCCGTGGCAGTCTCCACCGCCTGCTCCGAGGACTTGATCGCGGTGATGTCTTCGATAGTGTGGATACGCGTTTCGACCTCCGGCGCCGGCGCAAGACGGGCAATACTGTGTCGTGTCCAGATTCGCTTTCCCGAGGGGGTCACCATCCGCAACTCGAAAGTCAAGGGATCTCGGCCGTTGCCGGCTTCCTGCCAACGGGCAGGAATGGTCACGCGATCCCGCGCATCGATGGCCTGGCACCAGTGGGTGCCAAGCAGTTCCGACGCCGAAGCGGCATACAACTTCTGGCAGGCTGGATTGCTATAGACGATGTTGCCGTCGAGATCGGTGATCAGAATAGCTGTGGGCAACGAATCGAGCAGCACGGAACCGGATTCGGAACAAACCCTGCTCTGGTGATTATTGGAGTACTCTGCCGTAATCAACTCAAATACGCTGCCGCCTTCATTCTCCCACTCATCCAGATCTTGGGAATGCCACCGAGGGCCGTGAATGTACGATTGACGATCGGACATTTGATCAGACATACACTTTTTCCTGGCATATTCAGCCTGGCAGATCGATCAGCCTAGCAAGCAATGGAAACTTTCATCTGTGCGCGAGCGCACACTTGCTCGATTGGTCTGCAATCGGACAGTGTTCGTTAGGGAACCGCTGAATAGCTCTGCGCGGGCGCGACGGGGCTTTGCGGGATGACCCCGTGTGACTTCGGCGGGCCGCGCAAAAGGACATGGGCGCATCAGCGCCCATGTCCTTTTCCAACTTGCCAGTCAGTGGCAGAACTGATTATCGACCATTCCTACCGGTCAAGCACCGACGCATGGTCAGACTGATTCCACCCAACAGCGACAACAGTCCGCCCAAAACCATGATCGGTAGTAGACCTGCGGTCGCCGGCAGGGTGGCAGGTCGAGTCGTCGTTGTCGGTTCCGCTTGGGCCAGTTGTCGTGGCGGTTGTGAAACCGGTGCCGGCTCCACAATCTGGACTACTTCGGTAGCCGGAACGCCGGGCGCAGTGGTAAAAGCGTACATGCCTTCCGGTGCGTAGAAGTTCAGCACCTGGCCGCGTTGCAGATCCGAAAATCGTGTGGGACGACCGTCCAGCAACACGCGCTGATCCGGACCCGGCTTCAGGGTAACGTTGCCCAGTGAGCGGCCACGATCATTCCTGAAATTCGAGGTAATCGATCCATCTCGATTCAGTGTCTGGAAAACCGCCTCGAAGCGGGCCCACTTCTGCCCATCGACGACGATGGCTTCATGGCAGGCGTTGGCAACCCAGGGATAGTCACGCTTCATATTCTGATGCCAGTCAACCTCGGTACAACTGACCCGGTCCAGTTCCGGCGCCGGCATCGCAGGTGAGGCTTGCTGGGCCAGTGAGTTTCCAGTCCATGCCAGACCCAGCAGCAAGGCTGCCGATGTCATGGCCAATACATTCAAGCGGGTATTCATGGTGTTTCTCCTAATGGTAGTGCGGTGAGAAGAGCGTCCGAAGTGGATACCTTCCCGGATTGATCAACGGCAATGGCCTGCACGATGTAGCGACGCGGTGCATTGCCGATGAAATAAAAGGGGTAGCAGGTGACCAGAGTGACAGTGGGCACCGTAGTGTCATCGAGTACCGAGACTTCGGCCGGGTCGACAATGACAATCCTGGACACGCGAAACTCACCGCGACCGGAGAGACTCTCCAGCTCGAGGATGTCACCGACCTTGACGTCCTTCAGCGGTCGAAAGTAGCGATCACGATGGGCCGCAACCGCCACGTTGCCGCCCGTGTTGGGCGCGGCAGTTCCGCCAATCCAGCCAGCACCACGGCTCAGGTTCAGTTCGCTGATGTCCGGGTAAACCGGAACCTCCAATCCGACTCGATCCATGCGCAACACCGCAATCGGCAGGGGGGGCGTTTCGATAGCGCCTGCGCTGATGGGCATGGGTACAACGGCTTGCCTGTCCTGAAGCCGTGCAGACGCATTGGTGGCGGGGCGGTTGGCAACCGGGCCAGCGAGCATTGCCGTTGCCCTCGCCTCGGCAAACAGCTCGATGCCCTGAGTGCGTTGATTCTCCAGCGTGGCGGTTGCTGCAAGGTAAGTGGTGATCAACGCGATGCCCAGAATCCAGAAAGCCAGTTCCAGGCGCATCCATCCAGCGCCACTACCATGCTGGAGTCTGGTTACTCCGGAGAGGATCAAGCCGGATCGGTACATTACGGGACATTCCTTTGCAAGCTGCAACAGGCGCCCATCTTGTGGCCTAGCTCAGTGGCTGTCTGTACGCAAGCACACGCAACGACGATGCGACGTCAAGTTCGGCAGGTTATCGGGACAGCGGTGCGAACCCAACGAGGCTGAGCAAGTCTTGTGAACGAATCAGCCTGTCGTCAACGGGATCATCCTGGCACCCTTTAGGTAGCCGGCGAAATGCACGCGCCTCGCTTCCCTCCTGATTCGTTGTTGAGTGTTTCAGCCGGTAACTCTCGTTGCCGGTCTCCAGAATGTGGCAATGATGCGTCAGCCGGTCCAACAGGGCCGTGGCCATCTTCTCATCGCCAAATACGCTCGACCATTCGCTGAAGCTCAGATTGGTCGTGATCATGATGCTGGTGCGCTCGTAGAGCTTGCTGATCAGGTGGAAAACCAAGGCGCCGCCGGCCTGACTGAAAGGCAGGTAGCCCAGTTCATCGAGCATGACCAGATCGGTATGGATCAGTCGGTTGGCCAGCCGCCCCTGTTGCCCGGCTTGCTTCTCCTGTTCCAGCGCGTTGACCGGCTCGACCGTGGACAGGAAGCGTACCCGCAACCGGTGATGCTGGATGGCCTGGATGCCGATTGCTGTGGCCAGGTGCGTTTTGCCGGTCCCCGGCCCGCCGATGAGCACGAAGTTGTGGGCATCCTCGAGGAACTCGCAACGATGCAGGGCGCGCGCCAGGGCTTTGTCGACCGCGCTCTGGTTGAAGTCGAAGCCGGCCAGATCCCGGTAGGCCGGGAACTTGGCAGCCTTCATCTGGTAGTTCATCGAGCGCACGTCGCGCTCCGAGGCTTCTGCCTTGAGCAGTATCTCCAGTATCGGGAGCGCCTGCTGGCAGGGGGGGTGAGGATTGGCCTGCCAGGGTAGTTACGGCATCGGCCATCCCGTGCAGCTTCAGGGTTTTCAAGGTGGTGATCATGGCGTCAGCCTTCATGATGGGCGCTCCTCAGTATGTCGTAGCGGGCCGTATTGGCCTGCGGCTCGTTGACCAGCTTCAGCGCCGGCGGGGTGTGCAGGGGTTGCGGCCGCCGCGGTTGCTCCAGGCGACTGAGGCAGTTCAGGACGTGGTCCTTGGAGGCTTCACCGATTTCCAGCGCCTGGACGATGGCCTGTTCCACGAGCTGCTCATCGTGCAACAGCACAAGCGCCAGGATATCGACCATCTCGCGGTCGCCACCGGGGCGCTTGAGCAACCGGCTTTGCAGGTGCCGGAAGCTCTCCGGCAGTTGTGTAAACGGCGCGCCGTTGCGCAGGGCGCCGGCTCAAACAGGTAATGCCCGACCATGGCGTAGAAGCGCTTGTTCACCTGGTGCTGCTTGCCCCGGCCGATCTTGTCCACCGCCGTCTTCATGTTGTCGTAAATGCCGCGCTCGGGGACACCACCGAAGGCGCTGAAGGCGTGGTGGTGGGCGTCAAAGAGCATCTCGTGGGACTGCGTCAGATAGGTGTGCATGAAATAAGCGCGACTGAAGCTCAGCTTGAAATGGGCAATCTGGAGCTTGGTGCTGACACCGTTGATTCTGACCCAGTCCTCGCTCCAGTCGAACTGGAAAGCCTCGCCGGGGGCAAATTGCAGCGGCACGTAGGCCTGTTTGCCGGCAAGATGCCTGGCTTCCTGCTGCCCCTGGCGCCATTGGCGGGCAAAGGCCGCAACCCGGTCATAGGAGCCGGTATAACCCAGTTCGACCAGATCCCGATACAACCGCTTGACCGTTCGGCGCTGCTTGCGGTGCCGCCGGGACTCGCGGAACGGCCAACTGGTCAGGGTCTTGCCGTAATCATCGAGCTTGCTGGGGCTCCTACGAGCCGGATAGCTCGGCTCCAACTCTTCATTGGACAGGTATTTGCGAACTGTATTTCTCGATAGGCCGGTTCGCCTGGCGATCTCGCGGATGGACGTGCCATCGCGAAGATGCCAACGCCGGATTACGCTGACTAATGCCACGTTTATCACTCCTCGATACCCCTGCAAAATTCGTTGGCAGGGAAGGGTTGTACGTGGGTTAAAATTCGATGCAAATCCGGGGGGCTAGTGGGTCAATTTTGGGTGCAATTCAACACGGGCGGCCAGTCTCGGCGGCGCGTCGCTTGAGCAGCCGGGCCAGTTCGTCGTCAATGGTCAGTGTCGTCTGCATGGATGCATCCTGGCATCACTACTGAAAGCATCAAGACATCAATCTTCGATCAGCCCACTGAAGCCAACGAGCGAATTCAGTCCTCTACCGATCGGTAGTCTTCGTCCGGCCGTGGCAGGTCGTCATCGACATCGGGCAATGCCTCTGTCAGTGGTCCCGTTTGGCTGGCATTGCCAGCAAGTCGAGGTCCTGCAGCCGGTTCACCGCGCTGGCGAATCCGACCACTTCGATCGCTTCGGTTAGCGGGTAGTCTTCCCGCCCGGGATACACGACGATGCGCTGGTCTGTTCCGAGGTCATCGCAGGCGTGATGAAAGCCGCGACGAGGTCGAGGGGACAGGCTCAACTTGACTTCGAATGCCCATCGGCCATGGCGCGGAATGTCCAGCACGAGATCGATTTCGGCACCGGCAGCCGTGCGATAGAAGGTTGCGTTGGTGTCGTCCGGGGCGGCATTGATCAGTGATTCCACAACCAGCCCCTCCCAGCTGCTCCCGGCCACCGGGCTGCCCAGCAGCTCCTCTTCGTTGGCCAGGCCAAGCAGTGCGTGGACCAGGCCGCTGTCGCGCACGTAGGTGCGTGGGGAGCGAACCTGGCGTTTGCCGATATTGGCCAGAAGAGGTGGCAAGCGTCTTACCAGCAGCAGATCGACCATCAGGTCGAGATAGTTGGCAACGGTCTTGCCATCAACGGCAAGGCCTCGGGCGAGCTGGGCGGCGTTGAGCAGTTGGCCTTGCTGGTGAGACAGCATGGTCCAGAATCGACGCAGGGTTTCGGCCGGGATTCGCGAGCCGAGTGCCGGGATGTCGCGTTCCAGGTAGGTGCGAATGAAGTTCTGTCGCCACAGCAGGCTGGTCTTGTCGTCGGAGGCCAGCAGGCTTTCGGGAAATCCGCCGCGCAGCCACAGGGTTGATTGCTGGTCGGCGCCGATTTCACTGATGTCCAGTGGTGTCAGCTCCAGGTAGCCGATGCGTCCGGCCAGGCTTTCTCCGGTCTGTTGCAGGAGGTCCATCGAGGCCGAACCCAGCAGAAGGTAGTGGCCTGCTTTTCGTCCCTGTCGCCGGGCAGCATCGATCAGTCCGCGCAGGGGTTGAAAGATCTCCGGAGCGCGATGGATCTCGTCGAGGATAACGAGCCGATCCCGGTGGCGGGACAGGTAGAGCTCGGGCTCGCGGAGCTTGTTGCGGTCGGCTGGTGATTCCAGGTCCAGGTAGACGGCATCGAGTTCCTTGCCGATCTCCAGCGCAAGGGTTGTCTTGCCCACCTGGCGCGGGCCCAGCATGGCCACGGCGGGAAATACGTCCAGGTACTCCAGCAGCCTGGTTTTCAGTTTGCGCGATTTCATCCTTGCAATTATGGAGCAAGCCTCCAGATTTGCAAGGTTATTGGGTGCCTGCCATTGGCTCTTGTCGTTTCTGATGCGGCTTCCAGCCTCTCCTCGGTCACCACGTCATCGCCTGCTTTCGAGGCCGGCAGCAACTCAAGCCGATACGCATCCGCTCGAGAATCTGTGAGGGGGCTTGATCCCGTACTGAATTGACGTACTCAAATCATTGAGTAAAAATACTCAACATGATGAGTAAGTCAGATAATTCGTTTCAACGATCGCAAGCTGCGGAGCTTGCGAGACGTCTGGAAGAGCCTCGGCGATGGATTCAGGTCGTCACCGGTGCACGTCAGGTGGGCAAGACCACACTGGTTCAGCAGGTGACCCGAAAGATCGACTTGCCGGTTCGATTCGCGAGTGCCGACGAACCCTCGCTGAGAGACCGCGACTGGCTGGTGTCCCAATGGGAGGCAGCGCGGTTCGAGCTGGCTGAGGCTGGCGGGATCCTCGTTATCGACGAGATCCAGAAGGTTGAGCAGTGGTCTGAGGCCGTCAAGCGGCTGTGGGACGAGGATAGCCGCGAGAAGCGCCCGCTCAAGGTGGTGCTGCTGGGCTCGGCGCCGCTATTGCTTCAGCAGGGCCTGACCGAGAGCCTCGCCGGCCGATTCGAGACCCTTCATCTGCCGCATTGGTCCTTGTCGGAGATGCAGGAAGCTTTCGGCTTCTCCCTGGAAGACTATCTGTACTACGGCAGCTACCCCGGTGCCGCACCGTTGGCCGGCGAGCCAGAGCGCTGGCGCCGGTATATTCTGGATGCATTGGTCGAGACCACCATCGCCCGCGATGTCATGCTTCTGACCCGGGTCGACAAGCCGGCGCTGATGCGTCGTCTGTTCGAGCTCGGTTGCCGCTTTTCCGGGCAGGTGCTGTCCTACACCAAGATGCAGGGACAGCTGCAGGACGCCGGCAACACAACAACGCTGGCCCATTATCTGGAATTGCTGGAGGCTGCAGGCATGCTCACGGGCCTGCAGAAATACGCCGGCAATGCCGTGCGCCAGCGTGCTTCCAGTCCGAAGCTGCAGGTATTCAACACTGCACTGATGACCGCCATGTCCGGCCTGAGCCCGGAACAGGCCCGCGCCGACAGCGAGTTCTACGGTCGACTGGTGGAATCCGCCGTCGGCGCCTACCTGGTCAATGAGGCTGCGCGAGGCGCCTGCGAGCTGTACTACTGGCGCCAGGGCGATCGGGAAGTGGATTTCGTCGTCCGAGCAGCCCAGCGCCTGTTCGCCATTGAGGTCAAGAGCACGGCCCGGCGTGACGCCCTGTCGGGAATGGCTGCATTCCGAAAAGCTTTCGAGCCACAGCGCACCCTGCTGGTCGGCGCAGACGGCATCGACCTGGCACAATTTCTTTCCCGCCCCATCCAGGACTGGATCAATTCATGAGGAAAGTCTGGAATGGCGCTCACGTAGCAGGCCAGGTGGCTAAGAAAATCCTGCGCGAACGGCCTACCTGACGATTCAACTCAACCTGGAACTGACTTGAACCTGCACTGCCGGGTGTTGGCGTGCCCGGGATTCGGATTTTCGGGTGATTCAGGGTGGGGCTGGTGCCTGATGCAGCGAAATTCACGCGGCAGAAAGGAAATTGAACGCACCGTGATCAGACGCTGGCGCGGGGTTGTGGAGGCGGGTAAAACAATGAATAACGTAGGTCCTGGTTTTATCGGTTGCGACCAATGGCGTAGTGCTTCGATTTTTGCCTGCAGGCCGTTTCGTTCCATCGTTGTTAACTGCTAGTGGGCCAGGTCGTTAGGCACCATAGGTACAAATGGTGAAAATGGCCAGGCCTTTTGATTCCTGTTCAGTATCTCGATAAAATCATCCGACCATGTCGCTTCCACCAGGTTGGTCACTACTTTGCAGACCTGGTTGCGGAGCTTTCCCGGATCGGAAGGCCCTTTCTCAACTGTCACGGAGGCATAGTTCCATGAAGTCTTCAGGCCTTGGCTCTCAAGTAGCCGAGCGAGTGTGCGGTTAAGTTTGTCTCCGGCGTAAGTTCGAACCGTGGCCTTTCCGTTTCCAATATGAACGTATTCGAGTGATTGCGGCGACCAGCCGGTGCTAGTGGGTCCGTCCTGACACAATGAACGTAGGGTGCTAAGGGAAGACTCATCTAAAAATGAAGGCAACGAACGATGCCCGTACAGAAACTCACCTACTCGTTGGGCGGTCTCTAATGGAGTGTCCGGACCACCAAATGAGCTCCACTTTGGCGCCATGCCTTCCTTCGCCTTCTTGGCTTTTATCGCGTGATTTTCAAAGTCCACACGCTCGGCCTTCCAGAGTCTGCTGGCAATGGTAAAGTAGATAGGTGCTTCCAGACTTTCCACGAATGCCGTATCGAGCGTACCGACCTGTGTTCGGCCCTCTGGCACTTCGTACATTGGCGCTGTGCTGAAAACCACGAACAGCTTGCGCCAATCGAAAAAACTTACTGATGTTGGAGTGATGAGTTCGAACCTTGATCCGATGTCTGCTGATTAGTGACCGCATTATTAACCCGGCACGAATGTAGATCGCATTCAGCCGCAGTGTGCGCTTCGGCAGCAAGGCAGCGAAACGCCGCTGTAGCACTCCTACAGCAAGTTTCGATAACGCAGTCTGCCGAAGCGCACACTGCGGCCTGACTTTTTAGAATCAGATAGTTAGGGACTTCAATCAGGGCCCGACTCTGCGTTCTCGCTCTTGCCAAGGGGATCACCCTTGGCGGCGAGCGACGCCTTGATTCGGGCCCTGATTGAAGCCCTGAATGTGATCTACATTCGTGCCGGGTTAATAGTAACCCGTCTATTGCATAAATGTCCGGATACAGGAGTCCGGAGAGCAGTGTTTTCGGGGCGTGGCGTGGAGATCTTTCAACCGGAGCATAGTTCACACTATGTGAGGATTGAAAAATCAAGCACGCGCACCGGAAACACGCGCAACGGTTCCACTGCAGGGCTTTTTTCGCCTTCGGCGCAAACCGCCCTTCCGTTCCCGCCTGCGCTGCCATACCGGGCAGTAGAGCGGTCCTGCGCCGGAGATTTATGCAATAGCCGGGTTAGTCCGTCGTTGGTGTCCCGGCGGATCTCGGCACGCTGGCAGGGCGCCTGTTAGACTGTCCGGCAGGGGACGGCTGAATGGCCCGGGTGCAGGCCAGATCCAAAAAGGGAGAATTCCATGCTTCGCACCGTGTACGCCTGTGTCCCGGCACTGGCTGTCTGCTTGTTCGCCACGCCTTTTTCAATGCTTGCCCTGGCCGACGATGTCGTGATCATCGACGGGGTGGAGTTCGGAACCACCCTTCTGCCCAGCGGAACTGAGCTGATCGTCGAAAGCACCGGTGTCATCGAGCCGCCCGACGATGCTCGCGGGATCGATGCCGAGGTCGGTACCCGTATTACCGTTGATGGTGGCCGCATCGAGACGGTCAATGGCAATGCCATTGCCACGCGGTCGCATAGCGATATCACCATCGTCAACGGTGCCGAGCTGCTATCCGGAGATACGACAACGCTCAACCTGGCTGCACGGGCCAATGTGCTGGTTCAGGATTCAACGCTCAGTGACGATGTGTCGGCCGATGAACGGCTGACGCTCGAGATCATCGATTCGGGCTTCAGCGGCAATGTGCGCGGCAACGAAGGCAGTCGCGTGAAGCTGGTCAACACCACCCCCGGACGCGTATGGCTTGACAGTGATGCCATCGTTGAAATCTTCAACAGCACCGTCTCCGATCGGCTCCGATTTTCTTCCAATGTGGAGTTGTTGCTCGACGAGCAATCTGCACTCAACAGTCGCATCAGTGCCGACCACAACCTGGAGCTGGACCTGCGAGGGCCGCTCATCCTGGACGATGATGTAGGCCTGGAAGGGCGGGCCGGAATCAGCGCTGATTCCAATGCCCGGATTCACATGCGCGGTGGCGGCATCACCGGGCAGGGGATCGATCAACTCGGTATCGATATTGGCGGGGGCGGTGTGGTTCGTCTGTCCGACGGGGCGTCGATCGACACCCCCGGCAATGCCATCGAGATGATCGACAGCGGTACGGTCGTGATCGAATCCGGCAGTGTCGTGACATCGGCCGAGGGTGCTTCGGTGAACCATGGCGACGGGCTTGTACTCAGTGTCAATAACGCGACCCTGACCGGGCAGATCGATACCGGGGAGTCCTCCCAGGTCAGCCTGCATCAGGCCATCGTCAACGGCCACAATCGTGCCGTTCGCGTGGGCGAAGGCTCGCTGCTGACGATCAGTGGCGCTAACACTTCGATATCGGCACTCTCCGGGCGTGTCGTTGACGTCGATGATGGCTCTCGCATGATTCTTCTGGACGGTAAGATCGAGGCACCGGCCGGGTCCGATGCCAACCGGCCGATCAACCTGGGCCGGGGTGCTGAGCTGTTCGTTCATGGCGGCCAGGTGTTGACGGGCGTTGAAAATCGCCCCGGCATCAGAGGCAATCGCTCTCGGGTCGAAATGACTGGCGGCAGCATCGAGGCGACGGCGGTGGATGCACCAGGCATCTACTTCTTTGCCGAGGGCTCGGTGGCCGTCTCCGGCAGTACCTCAATCACGACCACGGGCGATCGCGAATCGACCGACCCGCAGAGCGGGGCACACGGCGCCTTCGGTCGCAGCTCGGTGTTCGAAATCAACGGTGGAGAAATTGACATTCAGGGCAGTGGCAATTTCGGTTTGCTTGGTCTCGAAGAATCGCTGATCGTGATGCGCAACGGCCAAGTGCTGGCGGACTCCGCGCTCGATTCCTACAGCCTGGGCGCATTCGAGGAATCAATCATCCGTATTCAAGGGCTTGCCGATGACTTCACCGTCGACATCGACGGCAGCGTTGATGGGCCGCAGCCGGTAGTCGTGGGTGAAGGTCAAAGCGTCAGCCTGGTCGATCTGTATCCGGAATTCGCCGACAGCGATCCATTTTCGGGCGTGATCGACGGTACCTGGTCCGACGGCGAATCGTTTTCGCTGAGCTTCACCAACCAGTACGAAGAGCTCGCGCCCGGCGAGATTGTGCTGCGTGGCGTGGCGGCCGACCCAGAACCGGACCCGGGCACTGAAACCACAATCGACAGCCTGCTCAACCCCTCCGAGGTCGATGAGGTCGTGACCTTTGTCGTCGAAGTCAGCAACCCGGATGCCGCGCCCGATGACGGCCTGGTGACCGTCACGGCAACCAGCGCCGAGACCTGCCAGGACAGCGACCCGGCGGTTTCAGGCAATACGGCGACCTACTCTTGTGAGATCGCCTTCGAGACCGTTGGCGATCGTGGCGTCGAGGCCGGGTTCACCGACTTGGAAGCATTCGAGGATTCCACCTCCCAGCCCATCATCCAGACCGTCAACCTGGGCTTGTTCATTGATCGCTTCGAGGAGGATCCCGACCAATGAGCATCACCAGCTCAAACCAGGTATGCAGGGAACCGGTCAGGATGCGTGTGCTTGAATCTCAGACGCATCGCCATTCGACCGCCACACCCGTTCGCCAATCTCGGCCAGGGTCTGTTCCAGACCCTTGAGGCCGGTTTCGGTCAGCGGCTGGTTGGTGCGCAGGCGGCGGATGCCCAGGTGCTTGCGCACTTCGTTCTGGGAGTCGGTTAGGGCGTGGGGTAGGGAATGATCTCGTTGTCTGCGTAAGTCATCAGCCGCATCAGCTTCGGGTGGACGAACAGCTTCTCTCGGCCCTCTTGTCGTTCTTCCAGCACGCCGATATCGACGAGTTCCTTCAAATAGACCGAGGCGGTTTGTCGCTTGGCGATATCGCGTTCGACCAGGGAAGCGATGCGGCAATAGGGTTGTTCGAAAATGACCTGCATCAGTTCGTGGCTGTGGATTTTGGGCAGTTGCTGCCTGACATGGCGGGATGTCTCCTCCATCAGTTGCCGGATTGCGGCGACCTTGGCACAGGTCCACTTCGAGACCTGCTCGACGCCGTTGAGCATGAACAGAATCCATGACTCCCAGTCGCCATCGCGGGTGACCTGCAACAGCATGCGGTAGTAGTCGCCCTTGCTTCCGACAATATAACGACTCAGGTAAAGGATGGGCAATGTCAGCAGATCCTGCTCGATCAGGTACAGGACGTTCAGGATTCGGCCCGTGCGGCCGTTGCCGTCGGTAAATGGATGAATGGCCTCGAACTGGTAGTGGGCAATCGCCATCTTGATCAGCGGGTCGAGCTCATCACCGGCGTGCAGGAATTGCTCCCAGTTGCCGAGCAGATTGCGCAGCCGGCTTTCGGTCTCGGGTGGCGTGTAGATGGGCACGCCGGTGCGCTGGTTGCCGATGATGGTGCCCGGTACCTTGCGGATCTGCATGGGCCGGTTCTTGATCGTGCTGCAGACCTCGACGGCCGTGGCCGTGCACAAGGGGCGGGTATTGAGCTGCTGGAAGCCCTCGAACAGCGCGGTTCGGTAGCGCAGTGCCTCCCGCGTGGCCGGATCGGCGCTGTCCTCCCGGTGGGCATGCCGGAACAGGTCGTCGGTGGTGGTGACGATATTTTCGATCTCGGAGCTGTCGCGGGCCTCCAGGATCGGAACTAGGTTGGTCAGCAGATTTGGATCCGGCAGTAGCTCGCCGGCCTGCCGGAGTTCCGCCAGTGCGGCCCGCGCCGGTATGCAGGCCTTGAGCACAGCCCGGGTTTCCACCTGGTCCGGCTCAGGCGGCAGCAGCGGTAGATCGTTGTACGGCCGGTCGGCCGGCCAGGTCATGTTCGAATTCCCGCGTTTCATCGACATATTTGCGCTGGTGGCCAGCTTAATGTCGATGGAATCGACAGGTCAAGCGATTGTGTCGAAAAATCATGAGATATCGACATGTTGATCAAAGCCAGCGAACCGATGCGGGCGGGTTCAACGTTGGTCCGTCTGCAGAGAGGCGAACGGCGGAGTAGGTCGGGGTTGCATCCCCGACGGTCGAGGTATCCAGAATCGACACGAATTCGATGTGCGTTGTTGTCGGGGGTTATGACGGATAAACACCAACAAACCGGTGGGGGTGAGTTCGAGGTGTCTCGAAGATGATGTCATTTGGTCAGGGGTGGCTGCTATGCTGGCCTGCGGCTCCGGGTGGATACAACAGCCGGGCCGGGCTAACGGTTGCGTAATCGGAGGAGGGCTGCACGATGGGGCGATTGGGCTCGGTGACTCGGAAGTTGGGCTGGGCGCTGTTGGCATTCTCGGTGGTGGTTGTTCTGGCCTGGGGTGTCTCTTTCACTGTTGGTCCGAGCGACGAGGAGATGGCTGCCCGGGAGTTGCTGGCTTTCGAGGAGCCGGCTACGGGCACTAACGGCGCGGACCTGTTCAGGGAGATCCGTGCTGGGACGGATGGTGATGGGGAAGATATTGTCGCCGAGGGTCATGCCGAGCTTTTCTGTTCAGCCTCGCATGGCGAGTGCCTGGCGCGGGTTCGTTCCGAGCCGGACCGGTATCGGGACCTGGTTGATCGCTACGGGGGCGTGATTGAACAGTTGGAACGCCTGAGTGGTGCCGATCACGTGACGAGTAGTTTCACTCACGACGATCTTGTGTCGCTGTCGGAAGTGCGGCTTGCCAAGTTGCCGGCCACCGCCCTTGCAGTGCGGTTCGTTGATGGAGATGTTGACAGCTCTCTGGGCGAGGTTTGCGAGTATGCCAGTGCCTTGCTCAGGCTATCTGATCGTGCCGATTTGCTTTCTACAGGGCTCGTGCTGGGAGATGTGGCCACTGGTCTGTACGGGCGTCTCATGGCCGAGATGTTGGTTGAGTTGCCGCCCGGCTATCTGCTGCCGGAAAGTTGTCACGGCCTGGGCGCGCCAGTCGAGCCAGGTACTCCGAATTTGTGCAGTTTTGCGCGGGGGCAGTACCAATTACTGACGTCCACACTGAATGAGCTTGAGAACACCTACCGGGAACATGCAAAAGGTGTTCGGTCGTGGTTGCCCGAAAGGATCACTGGTTCTCGCGCCGAAGCTGTGCTGGATCTGGCTGGCCCGTATTACGCACAATGGTGCGAGGCGGACATGCTTGCTGCCATCGAGGTTGATAAGCCATCGCCACAGCAACGCGAAAAACCATCGCTTTGGCAGCTTCGCTGTCTGTCCAATGTTACCGGGTGTCAGGTATTCGGGTTCATGGCATACGATTTCGGTACTTTCCACGTTGCCCAGCTCGAACAACGAGCAAGACGACATGCTCTGGCCGTCGCGCTCTGGCTGCATCACGCACGGAGTTCAATGCCCGAAGCATCTCTTGACCTCCCCGCCGGGCTGATGCATCCCCGCCACCAGCTGATCACAGTGGATGAAGAACCTTATCTGGAGGTCCCGCCCCACAACGGGCCCTGCGAACCGCGGCCCTGGAGATTGCCACTACCTGGGTAGTCTAGGCAATGGCAGTCGGTCATAAAGCGTTCGATATTTTTGCGGTCTGTGGTTCCCGGCGGCAGGCCATGAGCATGAATATCAAGGGTCCGGAAGTTCATTGTCTGGCCTACGAGATGGTGCACACCAGCGCTCAGCCATTGTGGTTCAAGGGTAAGGATTCTTTTCCGGCTGCCGATGAGGCCAGTGCCCTCGATTGATCGTCGGGAAGATAGTCATGCTTGGCCGGTTTGATGCAGCGACTCGTTACTATAAGCACATGTGTTTCAATTGTGAGAATTCTATGATTAGTGCATTCCTGACTCACAGTGAGCTCCTAATCCAGTATGTCCAAATTCATCATGATTACTCTGCTGGCAGGATTGAGCCTGCCAGTGTTTCCCGATACTTCGGTGGAACTTCTGAGTGAGCGTAAGCTCGAACAGCAGCCGAAGATTCTGGTGCTGGGAGTGCCACACTTTGCCAATCCGGGGCGCGATGTGGTGAATGTTGAGGTCGAGGACATCCTCATCCCCCGGCGTCAGCAGGAGCTTGTTGCTCTGACTAAGAAGCTTGCAGAATTTCGCCCCACGCATATCGCGGTCGAATGGCTAGAAACCGACCAGCACCGCTTGGATGAGCTTTATGGTGATTATCTCAGTGGCGAGCATGAGCTTGGCCGTGGTGAAGAAGAGCAGATCGGTATGCGGCTGGCAGCTCATTTGGGCCATAAGCGCGTCCATGCCGTGGACTGGAATGACTATCCACCCGGCGAACTGGATGACTATAACTGGCTGAAATGGGGCGAGAACAATGAGCACCAGGACTGGGTTGCTGCGATGCGAGATCCAGACCGGTTCCACCTTAGTACCCAACTGGGTGACCGCAGCGTGGGTCGCTGGCTATTGAATGTCAATCGTGAAGAATCTCTGGCGCAGGGACATCGCAGATACTTCAACTATGCGATGCTCGGAGATGAGGAGCAACAGCCGGGCGCCAACTGGCTAGGTCACTGGTATGCGCGAAATATGCGTATTTTCGCCAATCTGGTCCGGCTTGCTGACGACCCTGGTGATCGGATACTAGTTATCTACGGCAGTGGACATGCCCATCTTCTGCGTCAGTTTGTGCGCGAATCGGGTGCCATGCGCCTTGTCGAGCCAGATGAGATCTTGAGGTAGGCTGGCAATGATCAATATCAAACCAGCCCTAACGTTCATTGCGCTCACTCTGGCAGGCGGCAGCGCGCTGGCCGCAAACGCCGATCCGCATGTAGAAGGCAGCCTGGTGCTGACGATGGACAAAGGCATGCTTGAAGGCAATTTATGTGTTTCAGGCCTGGCTGAAGCCGATGAGTACGAGTTCCTGCTCAATCGTGGCCTTAATCTGCGCGCCATTCGAAGCAGCCCCGACGGTGACCCGCTCGCCTACCAGGGGTTTTTCAACGCAGTCAGCGAGGGTGATGCGACTCGCTACAGTGTGAGCGGGTTGTTCCCCGAGCAAAGTCTGTGCGTGGAGTATGTAGGCGCCTATCCTATCTATGACGTGGATGCCGGCGAGCGCAGCACCATAGACTGGAAAGGACAGATTGCTTTCGACGGTAGCACAGTGAGGGCAACCGAGCAGGCGCGTTTCTATCCTGTGCCGATTGACCCTGTAAGTGGCGCTCCACTTCAGCGTGTCACTTTCGATATCCACGTTTCCTGCTCTACCTGCAACGCCATCTACATCGGTGGGTCTGCGCCAGTGGTCGGCCAACACCGTGCTCGTTTTCAATCTACCGATCCACGAGCCTTGCTGCTGTATGCTGGCAGCTTTCCGGTGCTTTCCACCGACGATGCACATTTTCTGGGTGCCGAAGTCAGTCCCAAGGTGTCGGTGGCCATCAATCAGGAGGTTGTCAGAATCGCGCGGACACTGGAGCGCTTTCTGGGTATTGAATACGACGAAAGGCCGGCTCTGCTTTCGTTTGCATCGGTGTCAAGGGAGCACCAGCTCGGTGAGGTGGACTGGGCATTTCTGACCTGGCCCACTATCGCTCTTTCCGGTAGACGGCCTTTCGCGGCACTAATGGAAGAGCAAGATGGGGAGCTGCAACTCACGCCTGACAAACAGATGCTGATAAGCCATGAAATGGCACACTACTTCTTCGGTGGTCGATATATGCCCCGTGGACCTTTGGTGAACTTCCTGTTGGAATCCACGGCTGAGTTTCTGGCGCTTCAGGTCATCCGTGAGCTTGACGGTGACGCCCGGTACGAGGCCCAACTTGGCCTGCATTATCAGGAGGTAGCGTCCAGCGAGATGGTTCCAATGGATCAGGTTGAGCGGGCTCCGCAGCTTAGCGGGGACTTTCCATTTCGCATCGGTCCGCTACTACTGGTCGTGTTGGCCGAGCGCATAGGAGAAGACGTGCTTATGCGTGCCCTATCGAAGCTGGTTCTGGAGTCACCAAGAGACCCGGTCAACTACGCCGACTTCAGGTCGCGCCTGTTGGCGGCGGGTGCCAACGAGAAGATACTCAAGAGCTACGAGAAGGACTGCTTTTTGGAGTCTGTGGCGGCTTCATGTTTGAAGGACCGTTTCTCCAGCAACGCAGGAGGAAACCACTGATTGTCAGCCCTTTGAGCGTTTGTTGTCCGGGTGCCGCCGTCGAAAGCCCACGTATGCGTACGACTGAACCGGTTATCTCAAAAAGATTGCTCACCGCGTGTACAGCTGATGTTTGCCTGGTGCTGATGCATGACTGTCGTTAGAGTGGCTGTTGTTCAATTTTTCGCCCACACGCCGGGAAGGTTCCTTTCGGAACGTGCGGATCCGGCTTAGATTGGATGTCGTCACAGGCGCTCATGCAGAAAATCCAGTGTACTCTTCATCGCCGCGCTCATGTGGCTGCGATGCTGATAGACCAGGTGAACACTGGACGGCTCGGGCATGAATGACTCCAGCACGGATTGCAGTTTCCCCTGTTCCAGCTCATCGCATACCTGGTACCGGGGCAAGTTGGCTATGCCGACACCATTGAGCAATGCGTGGCGTATGGCCGCGCTGTGGTTGCTGGCCAGGGGGCCATGAACCTTCACGGTGAAGGCCTTGTCGTCGCGCTCGAAGCGCCAGTAGGTGGCACCACCAATGTCGGTCAGCACTAGGCAGCGGTGACGGCAAAGGTCTTCCGGACAGGCCGGTTCGCCGTGACGTTCCAGGTAGCCGGGGGTAGCGGTCAGTACGTGTGGAAGGCTTGATGCTCGCCGGGCAATGTACGAAGAGTCGGTCAATGCACCGCAGCGCACGGCTATGTCGATGTTGTCGGCGACCAGATCGAGCTGACGGTTCGTTAGCACTAAATCGACATGTAGCTCCGGATGGCACTGCAGCAGTTCAGAAATCAACGGGGCGATACGGACCGATCCGAAGGTGGTTGGTGCAGTCACTCGAAGGGATCCGCCGGGCTTTTCCAGAAAGGCGCGCAAATGCCCTTCAGCCGCTTCGGCCTGCCACACGACATCGCGGCAATAGTCGTAGAGCGCCCGGCCCTCGAGCGTCACTGTCATGCTGCGTGTCGTGCGGTTGAGCAGGCGCAAGTTGAAATGCTCTTCCAGCCGTCGGACAGTCTTGCTGACAGCCGCCTTGGAAAGCCCGACCGTCTCTGCGGCGGCGGTAAAACTGTTGGATTCCACGACTCTGGCGAACACCGCCATATCGCGAACAAAATCAGGAGAACCAGTCATGGATTGTATCGTGCAGGAAACAGTGAATCATCTCAAGGTGGGTTAACGGCTGTTCTGAGAAACAGTATAGTGCAGGTTCACTTCTGAACGAAAGGATTTCGTTATGCACTACTTCGATCTGCTTGTCGACAATATTGCACGCAGCATTGAGTTCTACACCCATTTCTTCGGGGCTGGCTTGGTTTGTGAATCAGGCTGTGGTGCAACATTGTCACTGGGTCGCCAGCGCCAGCTACGTTTACGCGAATTGCCCGGCATTCCCAGGCCGGTACGTTCGTCTGACCTATGTGTCCCCCTGTCAACACTGCCGCTCAATCGCGTAATGCTTCGGCCTGGGGCTTGGCGTACTGTTTTTCAGGGTGTGCGTGCGCCGAACTCAGATCATCTGCCGGTGCGGATTGTCGACCCGGATGGTCACATGTGGTCGGTTTGCCTGTCGCCTTCCATGTCACCGGATGCTGCAAAATGATCGGTAGGCTATAGGCCGGGCAATGAAATGGATAACCCGGCCCGGTTCACTATTGTTGCTGCGGGCAGGGGTCGCTGGCCAGTCTTCCGTACAGTGCGGAATCGGAGACGATGCCGTTGACTTCCCATCGTTGTCGCAGCAGGCCTTCCTGCTGGAATCCCAGCCTTTCCAGTGCTTTTGCCGAGGCGTGGTTGTCCGGGTCGATGTCCGCTTCTATGCGGCGCAGGCCCAGTGACTTGAATCCGTACTGGATCAAGGCTTCTCCTGCCTCGCCGATGTAGCCTTTTCCCCAGTAGTCCCGGCCCAGGCCGAAACCTATTTCCGCGCGTTTGGACTGCTCGTCATATGAGAAGAGCATGCATTTGCCGGTCAGGTCGTTGGTCGACTTGCTGTAGATTCCCAACACGATTGATTTTCTGGCCTTCATGGAATCGTGGCTTTCATTGATGAAATCCAGAGCGTCTTGCATATCCTTCCATGGCGGTGTGTTCCAGTACCTCATTACGTCCGCATCCGAGAAAATGCCCAACAGTTCCGCCGAGTCTTCGTCTGTCAGGGGGTTCATCAGCAGTCGTCCGGTCTCAATGGTGGGGAAGAATAGCGCCTCTGACACTTGATCTCTCCATTGTTGGTTCTTGTTGGTGGCTTGTCCGACCGAGCAGGTCGGGCCGTGAAGTGAAGGGAGTCCTGGCCGGGTCCCTGTCAGCCTCGGCTCTGATCCTTTGTTCCTGGACTGGTTCCACCGGATTTTCCGAAACTTCCGGGGTTCTGGTCCTTGTTGCTGCCGAAATCCGGCGGGATGCCTGCCAGGGAGTAGACGATCTCCTTCAGCCTGATAAATGCCAGCGGCAGAAACGAGAGCAGGCTCAGCGAGAAGACAACCCAGAGCAGGGTTTCCTGCGCGGACGGGGGTTCTGTTTTCGGTGTGCCAATCGCCGCAAGAAGCGAGGTCAGAGCAACGAAAGCTCCAGCAGCCGCGGTCAGTACCGTCCAACGAGGGTAGTGGCCTATCCGGGGTGGCTCAAGAATGTCTTCTCGATCCTGTTCGGGCGATGTAGTCGGTCGCTTATTGCGGGCCGACTGACGAAACCGCCAAACCTTGATTCGAATCGCTACAACCAGGAAGGCAATGAAGAGGCCGGCGGCGAGCGCGCTTTTCAGTAGCAGTTGAGTCAAGGTGCGGTCCGGTTCTGATGGTCAGCGGGGCTTGTGAGGCCGTCCTTTTCTGGAGGTGTCGGCTGGAAGTCACGAAGGCGCATTGTTGAACTGGATTCCAGAAAATCGGCAACATCCTGGACGTGTGCGAACGTCATTACCGCCTCTTTTCCACCTTTATATATTGTCAGTACGATGGGTTGGCCGTTGATGCTGATTGATGCGCGTTCGTTCGTGCCAACTGAATGGATGCTGGCCTGCAGATGCTTTCCTGATGTAATCCATCCAAATCGTTCCCTTCCTGTATTGAGTGCATTGCGCTTCTGGCGAGGATGATGCCGCAACTCACGCTAACCATTCCCAAAATAAGAATGAAATGCGAGTAGTCTGCTTCCAGAATAAACCGGATTATGGATATGATCAGCAGCAGGATCGGGAGGTAAACAGATAGTACTCGCTTGCTCAACATCGTGACTCCGGGTTCATCGGTCAGAATCCATTCACGAGCTCATTGAAGCAGATTATCTGCCCGCGCCCGGATCAATTTTGCCGTACCCATGGCCGGAATTCAATGGCGTTGCGGGCGCCGGGTCAGGGTTGCTTGCTGGGCTCGGACTGGGTCATCTTGCGGAACTGCATGGGGGTGATGCCGACGGTGAGCTTGAACTGTCTGGAGAAGGCGCTCTGGTCGCTGAAGCCGCATTGCTGGCCGATGCAGGCGATGTTTTCATCGCCCTCGAGCAGCTTCATGGCCAGCTCGATTCGCAGCTTCTTGAGGTACTGCTGGGGGCTGACCTGGAAGACATGGCGGAACTGTCGTTCGAGTTGTGCGACGGAGATGTCGGCAAGCTCGGCCAGAGCATCAATTCGGGTGTGTTCGTCAATATGATCTCGCATATGGGAGACGACCTTCTTCAGTCGCTCGTAGGCCGAGTGGCGACTGTTGGTCTTGCCAAGGTCATGGGATATGCCGATCAGGCCCTGTACCTGTTCCTTGTCGTACAGCGGGCGCTTCAGGGTGAGGCACCAGCCCGGTCGGCGATTGGGGTAGAGGTGGATTTCGAGCTTGTCCGATATCAGATTTCCCTTGACCACCCGCATGTCCTGTGAGCTGTAGGACGCTCCCAGCGGCGATGGAAACAGTTCTTCGGAGGTCTTGCCGATGACCTCGTCGTGGGTTCTGCGTCCGAGGCGTTTGACCAGGGTGAGGTTGCAGTGGGTGTAGCGGCCATGCTGGTCCTTGATGAAGAAGACCGTGTCCGGAAGCGCATCGAACAGAACCTGAATGTCAGCCGAAGGGACTGACGAGCTCATCATCGCTGTTGGCCTCGGTGTGTGCTGCATGTGGTGCAAGTTATCCGGCCCGGTTGCCGGCGTCAAATTGTGCTCAATTCCGCATCCGGGATGTCGGATTCCAACTAGTTTGGCGCATCCTGCGGTGGGATGATTGCTGAGGGGGCGATGCGGGCCGAGCTGGCCAGAGGGGCTGGTGCATAATGAATACACCCGGCAATCAGGATACTGGACGCTTATGTTTCACTCATGCAGACATTCACTGACACCGGCATGCTTTTCCCTACCGCTGTTCCTGCTTCTGTCACTCTCGCTCTCGCCGCTGCATGCCCAGGGGCTGCCCGACGGTGATGGACAGGCCTGGGACGTGACCGTTGCCCGCGACGTGGGCAGCGAGGTCGATTTCTGGACCGAGGAGGGGACATGGATGAATGTCGATGTCTCGCCGGACGGGCGCGAGTTGGTGTTCGACATGCTTGGCCATGTTTACCTGATGCCTATCAAAGGCGGCGAGGCCAGGCGGCTCACCAGCGGACACGCCTACCAGACCCAGCCCCGCTTCAGCCCCGACGGGTCCCGGATCGCCTTCGTCAGCGACCGGGACGGGATCGAGAATATCTGGGTGATGGATCGGTCCGGGGAGAATCTCCAACAGGTCAGCCGCGAGAATGAGCGCCAGGTGAAGAATCCGGTCTGGAAGCCGGACGGGGACTACATCGTGGCCCGCAAGCATTTCCGGCACCGTCGGTCCCTGGGTGCCGGCGAGATGTGGATGTGGCATGTGGATGGCGGCGGGAGCGGCCTTCGGCTGACCGACCGGCCCAACTGGGAGCAGAATTCCACCGATCCCGAGATATCCCCGGACGGGCGCTACCTTTTCTACACCGAGGATGTCTCGCCCGGCGGCGGCTTCGAGTACAGCCGCGACCCCCACGGGCTGATCTACGCCATTGTCCGCGTCGATCTCGAGTCCGGCGAGCGGGAGCGCTTTCTCAGCGCACCAGGTGGGCAGGTCACTCCCCGGGTCTCTCCCGACGGCAAGACGCTGGCCTTTGTGCGCCGCATCGATGAGCGCTCCGTGCTCATGCTGCACGAGATGGAAAGTGGGCGCGAACGCGCGCTATGGGACGGCCTCGATCACGACCAGCAGGAGGGCTGGGCGCTGTTCGGTCTTTATCCCGGTTACGCCTGGACGCCGGATGGCGAGTCCATCGTGATCTGGGCCGGTGGGCAGCTTCACCGTATCGATGTAGCCAGCGGGGAGGCCGAGAAGATTCCCTTCCGCGCCCACGTTCAGCACCAGATCACCGAGGCGGTGCGTACCTCGGTCGACCCGCACCCGGAGCGCTTCGATGTTCGAATGCTCCGTTGGGCCAGCGTGTCGCCGGACGGTCGGCAGGTGGTTTACTCGGCACTTGGACGGCTGTATATCAAGGATTTCCCGGACGGCGAGCCGCGACCACTGACTCGCCAGAACGATCACTGGGAGCTGCACCCAAGCTGGTCGCCGGACGGGCGTCACATTGTCTACACCACCTGGAGTGACGATGAGTTGGGCACGGTCCGCACCATCCGCGCCAATGGCCGTGGCGGCCGCATGGTGCTCGGCGAACCGGGTCATTATGTCGAGCCGGTCTTTTCCCCGGACGGGCAGCACATTCTCTACCGGCGCGTGGCCGGTGACCGGCTGCGGGGCAATCTCTATTCACGCGACACCGGCATTTACGAAATATCCGCTACTGGCGGCCAGCCGCGATTGGTGACCGAGTCGGGTGCGCGGCCGCGCTTTACCGAAAGCGGGGAGCGGGTCTATCTCAACGGTTTCGAGGAGGGTGACCGCACTCTGTTCAGCGTCAATCGTGACGGCCGCGAGCCCTTTGTTCATATGCGCTCCGATCAGGCCAGCGACTTCATCCCCTCGCCGGATGGCCGATTCGTGGCCGTGATGGAGCGCTTTCGGATGTATATGGCACCGATGCCGTCCGCCGGCCGAGTCGTGACTTTCTCACCGGGAGAGCGCGCCTATCCGATCCAGCCGGTAACGGACGATTCCGGCTTTTATCTGCACTGGGCCCCGCAGGGCGACCGTGTCTACTGGGCGCTGGGTCCCAACCTGTATGAGCAGCCACTGGCCGGGGTCTTTGACTTCCTGGGGGACGAGGATGCTGGCCAGGCCGAGATTGCATCGGCCCGAAAGACTCCGATTGGGTTCCGGACGGCAAGCGACCGCCCCGGCGGCACCATCGCCCTTGAGGGGGCCCGCCTGGTGACCATGCGCGACGATGAGGTGATCGACGAGGGCACGGTCGTGGTCACTGACAACCGGATTGCCGCTGTCGGCCCTTCCGATGAGGTGAGCATTCCTGCCGACGCCCGGCGGATCGATGTCTCCGGCCGCACCATCATCCCGGGGCTGATCGATGTGCACTGGCATGGGCCCACCGGTAGCAACGGGATCATGCCGCAGACCCACTACGAGTACCTGGCGAGTCTGGCCTTTGGTGTCACCACGATTCACGACCCGTCCACGGATACCGAGCAGTTCTTTGCCAATGCCGAGTTGATTCGAGCCGGTGAGATGATCGGCCCGCGCCTGTTCAGTACCGGAACCAACCTCTATGGTGCCGAGGCGCCTTTCCGTGCCGAGGTGGAAAGCTACGAGGATGCCCTCATGCATCTTCGCCGCCTGCGCGATGTCGGCGCGTTCTCGGTCAAGAGCTACAACCAGCCCCGCCGGGACGTGCGCCAGATGTTTGTCGCGGCGGCCCGCGAGCTCGGTATGCTGAACGTCTCCGAAGGCGGGTCAACGTTTGTCTTCAATATGACTCATATTCTGGACGGGCACACGGGCATCGAACACAACGTGCCCATCGCACCATTGTATGAAGACGTGCTTCGGCTCTGGGCCGAGTCCGACACCCGCTACACCCCGGCCCTGGTCTCGGTCTTTGGTGGCCAATGGGGCGAGCGCTACTTCTATGCCCGCGACCGCGTCCATGAAAACGAGCGATTGCTCACCTTCATGCCCCGCGAAGTGGTGATTCCAATGGCCCGCCGTCCGGTGTGGTCGCCGGAAGAGGACTATCACCACTTCGAGGTGTCGCGCAGCGTGGCCGAACTGGCAAGGCGCGGGGTCGCGGTACAGATGGGCGGGCACGGGCAGATGGCCGGTATCGACGCTCACTGGGAAATGCGCTTGCTCGCCCAGGGCGGCATGGGTAATCACGAGGTGCTGCGTTCAGCTACCCTGCGCAGCGCCCGGTACCTCGGCATGGATGCCGATCTCGGTTCCCTGGAGGTCGGCAAGCTCGCCGACCTGGTGGTCGTTGACGGCGATCCCCTGGAAGATCTGCGTCATGCCGAAGAGATCGAATACACCATGGTCAATGGTCGCCTGTTCGATGCCCTGACCTTGCACCAGATCGCCCCGCAGCAGCGCGAGCGCGGCTCACTCCCGTGGGAGCAATGAAAACGACTGTGCTGATATCCGCATGAACCGAGACGAGTGCCGCCTATATTTGCCTTCCACCAGTGCTGAGAATGTCAGACAAACAACAAGGGGATGACGTTCTCGCTACGCCTGCAGAGGCAAGGCGAGCTTATTAATAACCAGGGAAACGGGAGGTTTTCATGCGGTATCCGCGCAATGGCGGCGGAGCGATTCGCTTTGCTTTTCTACTTGCTCTTTCAGTCATTCCATTCACCATGGCGCTCTCTGCGCCGCCACCTGCTTCATATGATTCCGTAGGGTCGTTAAACAATCCGGCTGCAGAGCGGCCGGATCGCCGGACGTTCACGCCTGACGAGCGTCCGCCCTTTTCAGAACCACTTCCACATCCGGATCAAGCCTACGAAAAGCATCCGGACCATCATGCTCACCCGCATCGCGCCATTGCAGCGCTGGAACGTGGTGAGTGTGATCATGCACAATTTGCATCTCTGAATGGGTGGGCGCTTGTGGATTACGTGCGTTCTCGCTCAACGACATGCATCAACAGTCTGTTCTCGATTGACGACGCCCTGGCGAATGATGCCTTCGCTGAAAGTCGCATGGTCGACATGGCCAATGGTCTGCAGCACCATGCCAGCCAGTACCAGGGAGATAACAGTGACGGGCTGCTGCAGATCATTCTCTATCTGCGTGCAGGATACTTTGTGGCATGGTATTCGGATTCCATTCCGGAGTATGGGGCTTCGCTGAACAGCGCGATTGGTTCCGCCATGGATCAGTTCGTTGGTTCACCCCATTTTCTTGATGCCAGCGAACCTCATGCGGAAACGCTTTCCGAATTCATAACCTTGATCGACAGCGCCGAGCAGGCTCTGAGTCATTTCGATACGTTGGTTACCGTGCTTGACGCTTTCGATAGTCAGCGCAATGGTATCTGGCACTGGCGTGGTGCAGCAAATGGCGTGTTTGTCGTGCTGTTCCGCAGTCATCAGCTTGATGGGGTGCTGAGTCATGTGCTGAACGATTCGGAGATCCTGAGCGCGCTGGACAGGTTCCTGTCCGACAATTCTTACCTGGAAGGCACGGACAGCGAGTACTTGCTTGCCAACGCCGGGGGAGAGCTTGCCCGCTTCCTCCAGTATGCCGATCTCCGCCCAACGATCAGGCCGATGGTCGTGAACGTGCTGCAGGAATGGTCCATGATGGGCCCGGGTGCTTCCATATGGGTTGGAACGGCGGATATCGCGTTGTGGTTCGATCCGGATTACTGCCAGGAATACGGAATCTGCAACTTTCGAGAGGATCTGGAGAACCAGGTGCTTTCGATTGAACACGAATGCAGCGCAACACTCTACATCCGCGCGCAGGAAATGACCGAGCCCCAGTTGGAGGATAGTTGCAGTCAGGCGCTTGCACTGGAGCAGGAGTTCCACGATGAGTTTGACACGACGCCGGACACCCCTGTTCCCGACGACTATAACGAAACCCTGGAAATGGTGGTTTTTGACTCAAGCAATAGCTACCAGACCTATTCCGGTGTGATTTTCGGCAACGATACCAATAACGGTGGAATATACCTGGAGGGCGATCCCTCCGACCCCAACAACCAGGCCCGCTTTATTGCCTACCAGGCTGAGTGGTTGTTGCCCGATTTCGTGATCTGGAACTTCCTGCATGAGTATGTGCACTACCTCGATGGAAGATTCAATCTCTACGGTGGGTTCGTGGAAAGCATTTCAGCCCCGACCATCTGGTGGATTGAAGGGTTGGCAGAGTATATTTCCATGCGAAACGATAACCCATGGGCGCTTGATATCAGCTCGAACAAGACCTATGAGCTGAGTGAGCTGTTCCAGAACACCTACCAGCACAATGCCGACCGTGTCTATGCATGGGGGTACCTGGCCACGCGGTTCATGTTCGAACTTCACCGAGAGAAGGTCGATGAGATGCTGGACTATTGGCGGGTGGGTCAGTATTCGCAGTATCATCAGTACCTGGACGGGATCGGTTCATCTCTCGACCAGCAGTTCCATGAGTGGATCGACTGCTTGAATGATGCCGGATCGTCGGATCTCTGTGATACCTCCGAGCCGGAGCCGGGAACCGACGAGATCTTCCACTCGAGATTTGAGGCTGGAGATGAATCTCCTGATCCAGATCCCCCAGAGCCGGATCCGGAGGCGTGCGACCACGAGTCCGACAGCGAGGTGGGTCCGGACTGCTACCTGGAGGATCTCAGCCTCAATGATGGCGAAATTGCATACTTTTACACCTTCGTGCCGGAAGGGGTGAATTCGATCCGGATCGAGTTGTCCGAAGGCAGCGGCGATGTAGGTCTGTACGTGCGTCAGGCCGGATGGGCCACCACGGAAGAGTACGACCAATCCGACACGAGCACGGGCACCGCGAAGACCATCGTCGTGTCATCTCCTGAAGGCAACGAGTACCTATACACATCCCTGTATGGACTGTCCGAGGTGGATGGCGTAAGGCTCCATGTGAGTACTGAATAGACAGTCTGTCTGGCCCCGTACGGCTTGGACGGGAACGTGCCGAGATCCGGCCGAAAGTGGCCGGATTCTCGCCGGCCGGCACAAATATATTAGAATGCTATTAGCGCCTTCTTAGATTAATGCGTTATATGCATTTGTTCGTCAAAGTCAGTTTCAAGACGTGACCTCCGTCAAGGGGGGTGGGTCTTTCGACTTCTTCGACATCGCGCCCAGGGTCACATTTTGTCTTCGCCCGGCCAGTGTCTTGCTGGCCCAGTTCTCTTTGGTTCTGATGGCCTCGATGGCGCTGGCCGGTCCCGAGACCGGTCTGCCGCCCCTGCAGGTCTTCGACGATGACGACTATGGCGCGGCCCGCCAGAACTGGGCGCTGGCCGAGGATGATCGGGGCATGGTGCACGTCGGCAACGTGGACGGCGTGGTATTGAGTTTCGACGGTGTGCGCTGGCGGAGCACCCGCGTGGGGACTGAAACCATTCGATCGCTGGCAGCCGATGCGGATGGCCGCATTTATGTTGGCACGGTTGGAGACTTCGGGTATCTGGAGCCCGATGAGCAGGGGCGTCGACATTTTGTCTCTCTGCGCGATCAGTTGCCGGAGGAGAATCGGGAGTTTGCCGATGTCTGGGCCATCTTTCCCACCTACGATGCCGTCTACTTTTCCACGTTTGCCGGGCTGTACCGTATTTCCGATGATGGCGTGCAGGTCTGGGAGCCGGAGACCCGTTTTCATCTTGCGTTCGAGGTGGCTGAACGGATCTTTGTCCGCGAGGTGGATCGCGGGCTCTTCGAGCTGATCGATGATGAACTGCAGCCCGTACCCGATGGCGATCATTTCGCCGACAAGCGGGTGTATGTCATGTTGCCCTGGGGAGAACGAGAAGGGTACCCCGAGGGGTCCATACTCATCGGCACCCGGGAGGTCGGCTGGTATGTGCATGACGGAGATGGTCTCGAGCAATGGGAAACGGGGATTGACGAGTTTCTGCCCGATGACCTGCTGTATCACGCCGTTCGCCTGGACAACGGTGATCTGGCCGTGGCCACGTTGCGCGGCGGCCTGAGTCTGCTCGACGAGAATGGACGCCTCCTGCGCCGGATGACCCGCGAGGATGGCCTTCCAGATAGCGCAGTGTTTCGCTTGCACGCGGACCGTCAGGGTGGCCTGTGGATGGCGCTCAATAACGGCATTGCCTGGCTGAAGCCAGGCAGCCCGATCAGCCATTTTGACCGCAGTCTGGGTCTGGCAGGCGAGGTGCTGGCGGTTGACCGCTACCAGGGTACGATTTTCGTCGCCACCACCGACGGCCTGCACCGAATGGCGGTCGGTGCGGACGGGGCGGCTCGCTTCGAGCCCGTCGAGGCGATTCGGGGACAGACCTGGGGTCTGCTGCCCACCGATGATGGCTTGCTGGTCAGTGCCATGGAAGGCGTTTTCCGGTGGCGAGAGGGTGAGGCCCGGATGATACGACCATCGGCCCAGACGTCTTATGCAATGCTGCGTTCGCGCAGCAACCCGGACCGAATATGGATCGGCAAACACACCGGGCTGGCCGCCATCCGCAGTGATGGAGCTGGCGGTTGGGTTGACGAGGGCCGCTCCCCCGAGGTCAACGACGAGGTTCGAACCTTTCATGAGACGGAAGACGGGGTATTGTGGGCCGGCACTCAGTACAGGGGGGTACTGAAAATCGCACAGGATACCGATCCCGAGCCGGGGCAGAATGTCTGGCAGCAGATGTCATCACCCCAGCGCCTGGGCATCGTCGAGGCGGAGGAGTACGGTCTGATCCAGGTCGGTGAGATTGACGGGGCTCTGCGCTTCGGGTCGCGGCGCGGCATACTGCGCTATGACGCCGAGCGTGGCGGGCTGGTCGGCGATCAGCGCTTTGCGAACCTGTTTCCGGAGGGGCCTCGCCGGATGTTCCCTTTCACCCAGGACCGGCAGGGGCGGGTCTGGATGTATACCGTGGAACCCGAGCAGGAGATACAGCAGACCGCGGTTGCATCACCGACAGCCGACGGCGAGTATCAACTGGAGCATGAGCTGGCAGCACCGGTATTCGGCATGACGGTGCAAGCCATTGAAGCGGACGACGAAGGCGTGGTCTGGCTGGGCGCCGACAACGCGCTGTACCGCCTGGATGCCGATCGGCGAGTGGAACCCCCGTCATTCCCGACGCTGGTACGGGGCGTGTATGAGCGGGAGACCGGTCAGGTGCTTTACGGCGGCTATGGCTCGCTGCCTTCGTTGCAGCTGGCGTATGCCGACAATACCCTGCGCTTCGAGTACGCCGCCCCCAGCTATGAGCGTTTTGATGCCACCGAGTACCGGGTGAAGCTGGAAGGGCTCGATCGTGACTGGTCGGCATGGAGCAGCGAGACCTTCCGCGACTATACCCATATCCGTGAAGGCCGATACCGATTTCGGGTGCAGTCACGCAATGTCTACGGTGTGCCTGGCGAAGAGGCCGCGATGGAGTTTCGCATTCTGCCGCCCTGGTATCGCAGTTTGTGGGCCTATCTCGCTTATGTCATCGCCGCGGCATTGCTGGTGGCCGGCGTTTTCCAATGGCGTTCGACGGTGCTGCGCCGTCGCAATCGCATCCTCCGGCAATTGGTGAATGAACGTACCCGGAAACTGTCGGAGGCCAATCGGGCCCTGGCCGAGCAGAGTCTGACCGACCCGCTGACCGGGCTGCGCAATCGGCGCTTTGTCTCCGAGCAGATTCCCACCGATATCGCCATGGTCGACAGGCATTACCGCAATCAACGTCCTGACAATGCGGACCTGCTGTTCATGATGATGGATATCGATCACTTCAAGGAGGTCAATGACCAACACGGACATGCAGCCGGTGACCGGGTTCTGCAACAGATGGCACAGGTGCTGGGGCAGCAGGTGCGTGATGCCGACACCATCGTTCGCTGGGGTGGTGAGGAGTTTCTGGTTGTGGGCCGGTTTGCTGATGCCGGTTTTGCGCAGAGCATGGCCGAACGGCTTCGCCAGGCGATTGCTGCTCATCCATTCGATATAGGGGGAGGTCAGAGCCTGCGGCTGACGATCTCCCTGGGCTTCGCCCAGTACCCGCTGTTCGCTCAGTGCCCCCACCGGGTCGACTGGGAGCAGGTGGTCAATGTGGCCGACCAGTGCCTGTATGCAGCCAAGCAGAGTTGGCGAGATGCCTGGGTCGGGGTGCGTTGCGGTTCGGAGCCACCGTCTACCGATCAACTACAGCAAGTATCCCGGCGCCTTCCGGAGCTGATTGAACAGGGATCGCTGGAAGTGCTTGTATCACGTTCTGATGACCCGAACGGATTGCGGTGGACCCAGAAGAAGTAGCGGGCTCCTTGGCATTGTGCTGACTTCCGCATAGCGACAACCGGAAACTCACTAGTCTGTGTGGATGGGCAGTGGGATCATTGCTTCCATGGACTGGATTGAAGTAATGGACTCCCACACGGCCGGTGAGCCGACCCGGGTTGTGTTGTCGGGTTTTCCCGATCTCGGCCAGGGTGACGTGCTGACTCTGCGTCAGCGCTTTGCCGAGCGCCACGATGCCTGGCGGCGCGCCATAGTCTGTGAACCGCGCGGGTCTGATGTGCTGGTTGGTGCACTGCTGGTGCCCCCGGTCAGTGCTCAGGCCTGTACCGGGGTCATCTTCTTCAACAACGTCGGTTACCTGGGCATGTGCGGGCATGGCCTGATGGGGGTGGCCCGTACCTTGCTGGAGCTGGGAAGGATCGGCTACGGACGGCATTGGGTTGATACGGCAGTGGGCCTGGTGTCATTCGACATCACCGCCGATGGCTGCATCTCGCTGGAGAACGTGGAAAGCTATCGCCACCAGGTGGACGTGGAACTGACCGTGCCCGGACATGGCCTGGTACGTGGCGATGTGGCCTGGGGTGGCAACTGGTTCTACATTACGTATCAACCACCCTGCTCCATGTGTATTGCCAACGCCCGTGAGCTTGGCGAGTACGCCGAAAGCATTCGCAAGGCCCTGCGCTCACAGGGTATTTCTGGGCCGGAAGGTGCTGAGATCGATCACATCAAGATCGAGGGCTGGGCGCCGGACGGCAGTGGTCAGGCACGCAACTTCGTGCTGTGCCCGGGCCTTGTGTATGACCGCTCGCCCTGTGGCACCGGTACCAGCGCCAAAGTCGCCTGCCTGGCTGCCGATCAGCGACTGGCCGAGGGCGAGTTGTGGGTGCAGCAGGGCATTCTGGGAACCCGGTTTCTCGCCAGCTATCGACGGGGTGAGCGGGGAGTCATTCCGCGCATTTCCGGCCAGGCGCATGTCACGGGTCGGTCCCGTCTGTTGATCGACCCGGACGATCCCTTTGCCTGGGGCATAGCCAACGAAGCGGCCGCCTGATGGCTCGCTTTGATCTTGTTGTCGTGGGTGCCGGTATTGTCGGTGCCGCCTGTGCCGAAGCCGCTGCCGGTGAAGGGCTGCGGGTTGCCGTGGTGGAATCGGAAACCATTGGCGGCGGCACGACATCGGCGGCGATGGGACACGTGGTGGCGCTCGATGGCACACCGGAAGAACTGGCGTTCGCTGCCTGGTCGCAGCAGTTGTGGCAGCGTTTCGCTGCAAGCAGCGGGATCGAGCTCAACCGTTGCGGAACGTTGTGGCTGGCACCCGATGATGCCGCACTGGCCGAGCTGTCGAAACAGAAGCAAAGAATGGCCCAGGCGGGTGTGAATGCCGACATGGTCAACCAGACCATGCTGTACCGGCTTGAACCCGAACTGGCACCGGGTCTGGTCGGTGCCCTGCGGGTGTCGGGAGATATGGTCATCTACCCGCCCGCAGCAGCCCGCCTGCTGATGGACGTGGCCTGTTGCAATGGTGCCGAACTGTTCTCTGGACGACGTGTGCTCGAGGTCCTGTCCGGCGGGGTGCGGCTTGATGATGGTGAGGAGCTGACCGGGCAGGTGCTCCTGGCCTGCGGTCTTGCACTGCCCGAGTTCTTGCCGGAACTGCCGCTGTACCCGCGCAAGGGCTACCTGGCCATCACGGATCGCCATCCCCGTTTGATCAAGCATCAACTGATTGAAGCCGGGTACGTGGATTCAGCCAAGTCCACCGAAGAGGACAGCGTCGCCTTCAATGTGCAGCCGCGTCCCGGCGGACAGATTCTGATTGGTTCGACACGGGAAACCGGGAACACCGATGCCTCCATTGATCCCGAGATGCTGGCGCGCATGCTTCGTCGAGCAACCGGGTTTCTGCCGGCATTGCGCCCGATGCAGGTGATTCGGGTCTGGAGCGGCTTTCGACCGACCACCGCGGATGGCCGTCCCTACCTGGGCGCTGTGCCCGGTCGAGACGACGTCTGGGTGGCGGCCGGCCATGAAGGCCTGGGTGTGACCCTGGCGCTGGGCAGTGCACGTGTACTGATTGATCAGGTGCTTGGACGCGCGCCGACTCTCGCGCTGGACTGTTTCTCGCCGGAACGCGTGGTGCGAGGTGCGGCCGCATGAGCAGGCAGTGGATTCATCTGACCGTCAACTCCCGGCCGCTTTCCGTGCCGGCGGGAACCAGCGTGGCCGCGGCTATCGCCCGGCTCGATCTCGGTTTCAGGCGCTCGGTGAGGGGTCAGACGCGAATGCCGCTTTGCGGGATGGGAGTCTGCTTTGAGTGCCGGGTGCGAATCAATGGCAGGCCGGGGCAACGCGCCTGCATGGTTCCGGTCACCAACGATATGTGCGTGGAGGTCGATGCGCGATGACATCGGTCAGCCGGGAATTTGATGTTCTTGTTGTCGGTGCCGGGCCCGCTGGCCTGGCTGCGGCCCGCGCCGCCTCCCGGCACGGTAAGCGTGTTGGCCTCATGGATGCCCGGGCCGATGCCGGCGGCCAGGTCTGGCGAACCGATGTAAAACAGGGAATGCCGCCGCCGGCGCGCCGCATGATGGCCGCGCTGACCCGTCATGGCGTGACCTGGTTGGGGCAGTCGGAAATCCTGATGGGACAGCCCGATGAGCTGTTGGCCGAGACGGCAAAAGGCACAGTGCGCGTGCCGTGTCGGCGCCTGGTGCTGGCCACCGGTGCCCGGGAGCTGCTGTTGCCGTTTCCCGGTTGGACGCTGCCGGGCGTGATGGGAGCCGGCGGGGCACAGGCGCTGGCCAAACAGGGCTGGCCGGTGCGTGATCGCTCGGTGGTGGTTTCCGGCAGTGGTCCGCTGCTGCTGGCCACGGCCGCCACGCTGCGCCGGCATGGTGCCCGCGTACTAGCGATCCACGAACAGACAGCGCCGCGCAACCTGTGGCGATTTGCCGCTCACCTGCCCCGCTGGCCGCAGCGACTGCTGCAGGCCATGGCTTTGCGTACACGCCTGGCCGGGGTGTCTTACCGGGCTGGCAGCGTGGTGACTTGTGCGCACGGCGATCAGCGACTGCAAGCCGTGACCGTGGAGGATCACCATGGTCGACGGCAACGTATCGACTGCGATTTGCTGGCGACCGGTTACGGACTTGTACCGAATGTCGAACTGGCCGCGATGCTGGGCTGCCAACTGACCCGGGAGGCAGGGCAGCCTTGTGTGCTGGTTGATGACGGCCAGCACACCAGCATCGGCCATGTGCTGGCCGCAGGCGAAGTGTGCGGTATCGGTGGACGTGATTGCGCGCTGATTGAAGGTGCCATTGCCGGACACATGGCCGCCGGCCATGCCGCCCCGGCACAGGCCCTGGCCCGGCAAAGACGGCGTGCCCGCGCCTTTGCCGGGCTGTTGCACGACTGCTTCCGGCTGGACGAGCGTGTTGCTGCGCTGGCCGGAGACCATACCCTGGTGTGCCGCTGCGAGGATGTTCCCCTGCACGCGCTCCGCGATTGCACCGATGCTCGCGATGCACGCCTGGCCGCGCGTTGCGGCATGGGGGCCTGCCAGGGACGGATCTGCGGTGCGGCCCTGCGAGTGCTCAGGCCGTTTCCGGGATATGCCAGGCCGTTGGCCCGACCGCGGCCTCCACTGGTCCCCGCCACCATAGATTCACTGACTTCCCTTTCAACCCACTCAAGAGGTGCTGATAGATGAGTACACATTCGATGTGGCACGGCGTACTGCCGGCCATCACCACACCGTTCACGCAAGCCGGAGACGTTGATCACGAGTTTCTCGCCCGGCATTCGCGTCACCTGGTCGATGCCGGATGTCGCGCCATCATTCCCATCGGTTCCCTGGGCGAAGGCGCCACGCTTTCATTCGAGGAAAAGGCCGAAATCATCCGGACGGTTGTTGCCGCAGTGGGTGATCGTGTGCCGGTGGCCCCAGGTATTGCCGCACTGACGACCGATGAGGCCGTGGAGCTGGCACGCGTGGCCAAGGACGAGGGCTGCGGTGGCCTGATGGTATTGCCGCCCTATGTCTACAAGAGCGACTGGCATGAAATGGGTGCTCACATGCGTGCAGTCATGCAAGCCACCGAACTGCCGGTCATCTTCTATAACAACCCTCTGGCCTACAGGGTGGACTTTACGCCAGAGCAGATTGCGGAACTGGCCAATGAGTTTCCGCACATGCAGGCGGTCAAGGAATCTTCAGGCGATATCCGTCGCTTTGCCGCCATCAAGGAGCTTGTAGGTGATCGGTTGACCCTGCTGGTTGGCATGGATGACCTGTTGGTCGAAGGTGTCAGCATGGGGGCGGAAGGCTGGATTGCCGGTGTCGTCAATGCCTTTCCGGAAGAGTCGGTTCGCTTGTTCGAGCTGGCGCGTGATGGTGGCTACGAGGCGGCGCGAGAGTTGTACGACTGGGCGTTGCCGTTGCTGCGCATGGATACCGTGCCGAAGTTCGTTCAGTTGATCAAGCTGATGCAGGAGCGGGTCGGACTGGGCCAGGCCACGGTGCGCGCACCGAGACTGCCCCTGTCCGAGGAAGAGCAGCGCCAGGCCCTGGCGGTGATCGATCAGGCCATTGCAGTGCGAAAGGCCGCGTGATGAGTAGTGATCAGCCGCTATTGCTTGCCGGGTGCTGGCAACCCAGCATGGATGCGACCAATGTTTTTCGTGCCGAGGATCCGCAACAAGGTGTGGCCATCGGGCCGGAGTTTCCGGTCAGTGGCCAGATCGATCTGGAGGCGGCCCTGGCCGCCGGCCAGGAGGCTGCAGCAGAGTTGTCGGCGGCGAGTCCGGCCCAGGTGGCCGATTTTCTTGCCACCTATGCCGATGCTCTGGCCGGTGATGCGGAGACTCTGTCCAATTTGGCCCATGCGGAAACTGCCTTGCCAAAAACGCCACGCCTTGTGCAGGTGGAGTTGCCACGCACGGTCGGTCAGTTGCGCGAGGCGGCACAGGCCGTGCGGGCATGCAGCTGGACTCATCCGGTCATCGATACCGAGGCCGGTCTGCGCTCACACCTGGCGCCGCTGGGTAAACCCGTTTTGGTGATGGGGCCCAACAACTTTCCGTTTGCCTTCAATGCAGTGGCCGGCAGTGATTTTGCCTCCGCCATCGCGGCGCGCAATCCGGTCATTGCCAAGGGGCATCCGTCGCACCCGGCCACGACCCGACGCATGGCCGAACTGGCGCATCATGCGCTGGCCACGGCCGGGCTGCCTGCTGGCACGCTGCAGTTGCTCTATCACTTCGACCATGCACTGGGCCAGCGAGTGGCCGCCGACCGACGACTCGGGGCCATTGCCTTTACCGGTAGTCGTCAGGCCGGACTGGCACTCAAGGCAGCAGCCGACCCGGCCGGCGTCCCCGTGTTTGCCGAGCTCTCCAGCCTGAACCCGGTATTCCTCCTGCCGGGCGCGCTGGCTGAGCGGGGTGGGGACATTGCCAACGAGTTCGCCAGCTCCTGCATGCTGGGCAGCGGACAGTTCTGCACCAATCCGGGGCTGGTTGTCGCGCCCCGTGGCCGTCATGGCGATGACTTCGTCGACCAGGCCAGTCAGTTGTTCGGGCAGGCCGATCCGATGGTGCTGTTCTCGCGCGGTGTCCTCGACGAGCTGGAAGCATCCGTTGAGCAGTTGCGTGCCGCCGGCGCCAGCCTGATCTGTGGTGGCCACTCCGGTACACCCGGATATCGTTTTGTTCCCACGCTGATGAGCGTCGATGGCGAGCGCTTTCTGGCTGACAGTGAACAGTTGCAGGCCGAAGCATTCGGGCCGGTCAGCTTGCTTGTTCGGGTCAGCGACATGGAGCAGGCGCTGGCAATAGCAGAAGTGCTGGAAGGTAATCTGACGGCAGCCATCTACCGCGGCGGCGACGGTGCAGACGATGATCACTGGAAGAAACTGGCAGCCCGCCTGCGGCCGCGCGTCGGGCGCCTGATCAACAGTCACATGCCCACCGGCGTGGCTGTCAGTGCGGCACAGAACCATGGCGGGCCGTATCCAAGCACGACCAGCGTCCATCATACTGCTGTGGGCATGCCGGCGGCGATTACCCGCTTTGCCGCACTGCACTGCTACGACGATGTTGCCGACGATCTGTTGCCCGTCGAGCTGCGAGATCGCAATCCTGGTGGTGTACAGCGCCTGATTGACGGTCACTGGACAACCGCCGACATCGAACCTCGGCGCTGAACCCTGGAGAGACATGATGCAAAACAGACATGCTGGCGTATTGTTCCTGCTGCTCTACTGCCTTGGTGTCACCACAGTCGTGGCGGCACCGGCAGTGAACGATTACGAGCGTTCTCTGAACCTGCGGGATCAGTGGATGTACCTGACTCGGGATATTGCCGAGCCCGCTCGATGGGCCGATGAGCAGCATTTCTACTATCGCCGCACAACAGCCGGTGGTTTCGAGTTCATGTTGCGTCATGTAGAAGACGGCGAGGCACGGCCAGCCTTCGATCACCAGAAACTGGCTGATGCGCTGGCCGATGCAACCGGCCGCGAGCAACAGGCACTGAGGCTGCCATTCAGCTCGTTCTCCTTCCGCGATGACCGGCGAGCCGTTCGTTTCCGGGCACACGGAGACGAACTCCGCTGCGACATAGAAGACGAATACGCATGCCAAACCGTGACACGCGACGGACCGGAATCCCGTCCACGAGCCTTCGGTGTGGTCAGGGACCTGTCGGTCCCGGCCGACAACACGCCCAGACCTTCACCGGATGGTCGTTACGAGGCTTTCGTGCGTGATCACAATGTGATGCTGCGCAGCACCGAAGACGGTGAAGTCCGCCAGCTCAGCCAGGACGGCACCGAAGGCCACTTCTATGATCCCGAAAGCCTGGTCTGGTCGCCGGATTCCAGCCGCCTGGCCATCTACCGGGTCCGGCCCGGTTATCCGCGCCAGGTCAAGCGCGTGGAAACCGCACCCGGGGATCAGCTTCAACCGCGCCTGCAATCCCAGCTTTATCCCAAGCCGGGAGATCCGGTGGATATCGAAAGCCCGGTAATCTTTCAGGTCGACGAGTCCCGCCAGCTCAATGTCTCCACGGACCTGTTCGCCAACCCCTTCCGCATGTCGGCCATGCAGTTCCGCGACGACGGAAAGTCGCTGGCCTTTCGCTTTGTCGAGCGCGGGCATCAGCGGGTGCGACTCATTGAAGTGGATACAGAAAGCGGCGAGGCCCGGGTGGTCATTGATGAAACCAGCGAGACTTTCGTCAACGACTGGTGGCACCGTGGTTTCTTCCACGATGTCAAGCAGCTCGGGCGCGAAATCCTGTGGATGTCGGAAAGAGATGGCTGGAACCACCTTTACTTGTACGATGGAAAGACTGGCAGGGCCCGGCAGCTGACCGAAGGAGAGTGGGTCGTTCGCCGGGTGCTGGAGGTGGACGAACAGCGTCGCGAGATCTGGTTTGCCGCCAGTGGCCGGGAACCCGGCGATCCCTATTTCCAGCATGTCTACCGCATCGACTTCGATGGGCGCAATCTGCGCCACATGACCCCGCACGATGCCTGGCACGATGTCAGTCTGTCCCCCGATCTGGACTACTACGTGAACACCTGGTCGCGGGTTGATCATCCCACGGTCAGCGAGCTGCGAGATGCCCGCAGCGGCGAGTTGCTGGCCACGCTTGAAGAAGGTGACGTCGAGACCTTGAAAGAAGCCGGGTTCCGCTACCCGGAACCCTTCGTCGCGCCGGGGCGAGATGGCGAAACACCGATCCACGGACTGATCGTCAGGCCCACCGACTATGACCCGGAACAGCGCTATCCGGTCATCGAGAACATCTACGCAGGCCCGCATGATTCCTTTGTGCCCAAGACGTTCTGGCCATTTGGACGCCATGCAGCAGGCGACAAGGTAATCGGCATGCAGGCCCTGGCCGATCTCGGCTTCATTGTCGTGCAGATTGACGGCATGGGCACCATGAATCGGTCCAAGGCATTTCATGATGTCGCGTGGAAGAATCTCGGCGATTCCGGTTTCCCGGACCGCATTGCCTGGCACCGTGCGTTGGCCGAAGCCGACCCTTCCTACGACATCGAGCGAGGCGTGGGGATCTACGGGGCTTCGGCGGGTGGTCAGAGTGCGTTGGGTGCCTTGTTGTTCCATTCGGACTTTTACACCGTTGCGGTGGCCTATAACGGCTGCTATGACAACCGCATGGACAAGATCAGCTGGAACGAGCAGTGGATGGGATGGCCCGTGGATGAAAGCTATAGCCAGTCCTCGGGAGTGGATCAGGCTCATCGTCTGCAGGGCCGCCTGCTGTTGATCCTCGGTGAGCAGGACAGCAATGTCGACCCGGCATCGACCTGGCAGGTGGTCGATGCACTCATCCAGGCGAACAAGGATTTCGATCTGCTGGCGCTTCCCGGTGAAGGGCACGGAGTGGGAAGATCGAACGGCCCCATCGATTATGTTAATCGAAGAAAATTCGACTTCTTCGTAACTCACCTGCTTGAGCAGTCCACGCCGGAGTGGAATAGACAGACTACTCCCTGAGTGCCACTCGCCGGGCAGGCTGAAAGTTTGCTCCGGCAATCCCGGTGGTGGTGCGGAGCAGTGACGTGAGAGGTTTCTCGGTACTGCTTGCAATGTGCCGACTTCCGCACCAATTGGGATTCATCCGTGCTATAGAACACATGCGTCTCTTCCTAAGATTGACCTGTAAATGCCGAGACTCCGCACAGGAGCAGCAAGATTCAATCTGAAAAACTCCGAGAGGGAGGAAACGTATGAAGGGTTCAGACAGACTAAGCAGCGCAGTTCGCATGCAACTGATGTGTGGGGTCGCACTGGCAGTCTTTGCCAACGTAAACATGTCTGCTCAGGAGGCAGGGGAAGACGAGCCTCGGGAGTCGGAGAGTGCGCCCGAAGCCCTGGAAACCATTGTTGTTACCGGTTCGCGGCTCCGTCGAACGGGATTCGATGCTCCAACTCCTACGATATCGGTCGAAGCAGAAGAAATCGAGGCGGCGGGTATCGTGAACGTGGCCGATATCATTAATGAACTTCCACAGATTGCTACTGGCTTCTCCAACGAGAATACAAGTTTTAGTTTTGGAAACATTGGGCTCAATCAGGTCAACTTGCGCAACCTGGGAGTGCGGAGAACCCTAACGCTGGTGAATGGTCGTCGCAGGGCGGGAACGCCGGACGACTCCAACTTTCTGGCGTTTGATTTGAGCAACATTCCAACGGCGCTTATCGAGCGAGTTGAAGTGCAGACCGGCGGCACATCTGCCGTGTACGGTGCCGATGCTGTCGCGGGGGTCGTCAACATTATCCTCCGTGACGACTTCGAAGGTTTGGAGACATTCGGTCAATACGGGATAACCGGAGCCGGCGATTACGATACATCAATGTTCGGGCTGACCGCGGGCGCCAACTACGACCGTGGCAATGCCGTCTTTCACGTCAGCCGATCAGAGAATGACCGCCTCACCAGAGCTGACCGCGATCTAGGGGCAAGCTTCGCATTCGTTTCCAATCCCGAGAACACCGGGCCGGACGACGGCATTCCCGCCAGAATCCCTCTACGGGACCTGAGGTTCGCATACTTCGGTATTCCAACGCCGACGGCGTTCCTGCCGTTCGGTTCTGATGGTGAGTTCACTGACGTCATCTTCGATAGCAGCCTGCAGACGTTTCGTCCGATAGAGGCGGGCCCAAGAGGCGTGATCGACGGATCCTACTCTCAAGTAGAAGGTGGCACCCAAGGCCCGGATACCCTGGTCGCTCCGCTTGAGCGGACAACGATCTTCGGATCGGCGAACTATGAGTTGCGGCCCAATCTGGACTTCTTTGCCGAGGGCACTTTCAGCGATAGCAGCGCTGAGGATCGTATCGGCCCGGTCTTTGACTCCTTCAGCACGTTCGTCAGTGTCGATAACCCATACATGCCTGAACAGGTCCGTGAAGGCCTTCTGGCGGAGGGGTTGGACGAATTCTCGTACGCACGACAGCACGACGAATTCGGCATGCGCGGGGCTGATATCAACCGTAAATACTATAGCGTGGCTGTTGGCTTTGAAGGTTCAGTGGTTGACGACTGGACTTGGTCGGCTGCTTACGAATTTGGGCAATCCAACACAACGAACCGCAACTTGAACGACCGAATCGATGAGCGGTGGTTTGAGGCGTCGGACGCCATTCGAGACCCTGATACAAACAAGATTGTGTGTCGTAGCGCTAAAGCGCGGGCCCGCGGTTGCGTCCCTGTCAATATCTTTGGCGAGGGAACAATTTCACAGGAAGCAGTTGACTACATCCGCGTGGATCACACCACCACCACTGAAACTACACAGAATGTCTTTCAGACTCTGGTTGCAGGGGAGTTGTTCGAGGTGCCCGCCGGTGCTGCCCAACTCTCCGCTGGTCTTGAATATCGAAAAGACGCCTTGGATTTCAGGCCGTCATCCGTATGGAAAGGAGCCCAAGGCTTCTTCGCGAGCCAGTTTTCGCCGGTCAGAGAATCGAATGACGTTAGAGAAGCGTTTGCTGAAGTTCTTGTGCCGTTGGTAGTTGATCGTCCGCTGATTCAAGCCCTGGAGGTTGAAGGGGCTTACAGACGTTCTGACTACCAGCGTGCTGGCGGAGTTGACTCCTGGAAGTTGGCCGGTTCATGGGCGCCGGTGGATGATGTCCGCTTCCGGGTTACCCGGGCGCGAGCAGTGCGCGCTCCGTCCTTGGGAGAGCTTTTCGATCCCGGTAGCCGGGGTGCTGCCGGGTTGAGCGACCCATGCGATCCGCTGCTTCTCGATAGCGGATCTGAATCACGGCGCTCGAATTGTGCAGCCCTGGGGCTTGATCCCGACACCTTCAATCCTGACACCCGCAGGGTCACAACACTGGTGTTCACCACCGGGAATCCCGACCTCGATGTGGAGGTCGGTGACACATGGACCATCGGCGCGGTCGCGCAGCCTCGCTTTGCTCCGGGGCTGAGTATCTCAGCAGATTGGTACAGCATCGATCTCGGCGGCGGCATCGCCCGTGTCGGAGCCCAGCAGATTCTCAACAACTGCGTGGATCTGCCGAGCCTTGACAATCAGTTTTGCGACTTTGTTACTCGCCAGCCAGATGGGAATATCGGAGAAGTGCGCGACAGCTACATCAATGCGTCAGCATTTGAGGTCGAGGGCGTAGACATGGAAGTGTCCTATCAGTTTGACGGTGCAGATCTTTTCAGAGTCGACCGTGAAGTAGGGAGCTTCAACCTCAGGGGTATCTCCTCCTATCTCATGAAAAACCGCTTCATTGAGCGTGACCTGGTCAGTGGAGAGGAGACACCCTTCGAAAACGCCGGACTATCAGGGAATCCTGAGTTTCAGTTCATTGCTAATATCGGCTATGAGTTCAGAAGGTTCAACCTGACCTGGCAAAGCCGATATGTGGGCGGTACCGTCACCAGCAATATAGTTGAGAACCCTCAAGAGGACGTTGGCGAATGGTTCAACATTCCGTCCATTTGGTATCATGACCTTTCCGCCGGCTATAACCTAACTGATGATCTCCGGGTTTATGGCGGGGTGAATAATGTCTTCGACACCGGTCCCCGCGGCCATCCGTTTACGGCTCGTGGCAATCAAGTTCATGACAATCTGATTGGCCGTTTTGTATTTGCAGGCGTCCGAGCCCGTTTCTAGGAAAGCACTGTGACACGCACTGAGGGCCACTCCGCAGGTGGCCCTCTTTCCCGCACCCCTTTTTGGGATCGATGCGACATGCGGCGGGCAGATCGAACGGCCCCGTCAAGTCTGTTCAAAGAGAAAAGTTCGACTTCCTTGTCCAGCACTTGCAGGGTGCGATCGTGCCGAAGGGAGATCGCAAGCTTGTGCCGGATTCCGCATCAAATTGATTCAATGAATGCTATAGCGGCCGGAATGTTCCTCCCTAGTATGAGTTGTAAGACAAGCAATTTTCATCTCAACGAACAGGGAGGAGGGATAAGCAATGCAGGAATTCTATTTCAATGCAGCTTTGAAAGTGATATGCGGAATTTTGCTGCCATCAATGATGGTGGTTGGCAATCTGCATGCCGAAACGGAAACCGAGGATGATTACGACGAGGAGGATGCGCTTGAGCGCATGGTGGTGACCGGGTCAAGGATTCAGCGTATCGATCAGGAAACCGTCGACCCCGTTTATGTGCTCTCCTCCGAAGAGATTGATCGACAGGGTTTCGCCAACGCCTTCGATGTTCTCAGCAACCTGAGCATCAATACCGGAATGTTCATCGGCGAGGAAGTGACGAACAACTTCCTGGCCAATGCCCAGTCACTCAATCTTCGTGGCTTTGGCCCGGGCTACACCCTGGTTCTTCTCAACGGGCGACGTATCCCCGTATTGCCCAAGCCGGCCGGAACCGTGTCAGGCAATGTCGTTAACCTGGCCATGATCCCGTCCACGGCCATCGAGCGGGTGGAGGTGCTCAGCAGTGGTGCTTCTGCAATCTATGGCTCAGACGCAGTTGCCGGGGTGGTCAATATCATCCTGAAGGACAATGTTGACGGCATGGAGCTGACCTACAGGTATGGCGATAACTGGCATGGCGGAGGGCAATCCCACCGCTTTTCGCTGGTGTCCGGTCTGGGCAATGACACAACGCGGTTCACCTATGGGCTGGAGGTTGACAGGAGACGGCCCATAAGAGGTGATCAACGCGACTGGTTCGATCGTCCCGAGCTGTCGCCCGATCCGGAACAGCGCGAGCTTTCGCAGGTCATGTCATATTGGGATCGCACAGCCGATTGGGACCTTCTGGATATCGGCGACATGTGCGAGCCACTGGGCTATTCGTCGGTTCGTCCCGGCTGGGCGGGGGAGGGGCCGGAACAGTACTGCGGTGACAATATCTTCGGGACATACACCGTGAGGAATGCGCGCGACCGTCTGTTCGGATTTGCCAGCCTGTCGCACGAGATGGGCATGCATGAAGTGTATGCGGATCTGCTGGCCACCCGTTCTGAAGCTGATGCAGGCCTGTATCGCTACAGCTTTGGTGTCGACTATCAAGTGGTCGACGATATCGATGCCGAAGCGCCCCAGACGGTTGGCTGGCGACATGTCTGGCGATCCTTCAGGGATCATGAAGTTCCCACCAGCCAGCAAGAGTTCAGTGAGACCAATCTCGTGCTGTCGCTGGGCATTCAGGGGTTCATTGGCGAGTATGATTACGGACTGAACTATACTGCAGGTCGCTATCAGTACAAGGACAGCGTAGGTCGATTCAATGACGAGGCCATGTTGAGCCTTCTCTTTGGGCAGAAAGGTGAAGACTGGTTCCATCCCTGGGAGGGCAGTCGTTGGGTTCGGGTTGGTGAACAACAGTTGAGCCAGGATTTGCTGCCGACCCGATTCGATCTGTTTGGCGAGCTCACTCCCGAGATGTTCTCCGAAGCCTTGCACGAATCCAGCGGTGATGGGCGTTCGACGACCCAGTCTTTGAGTGCAGACCTGACAGGTGCCGCTTTCAGCCTGCCTGCGGGAGACGTCCATTTCGCTGCTGTTGCCGAAGCCAGTCGAGACACCTATCGTTTCATTACCGATCAGCCTACCGTTGATGGAGAGATCTGGGGCTGGAGTGGTATCCGCGGCAGCGGCAGTCGAAATCGCTATGCCATCGGGGGTGAGCTGGCCGTGCCGTTGCTTGAGCGGGATTCCCGGATCGGACAGTGGGACATGAAGCTCGCGGCCCGATACGATTACTATGATGATGCATCGGATGTGGGTGGCGCCATGACCTACCAGGCCGGCGTGAGCTGGCGGCCGACAGACAGCCTCATGTTCCGGGCTTCGCGTGCCACGTCGTTTCGTGCGCCGGACATGCATGTCATGTTTGCCGAGCGCAGCTCATCATTCACCTCAGGCGTCGACTATCTCCAGTGTGTCAACGAAGAGGGTCTGACCCGGGGCGAGAGCTGGCAGGGCTGTGGTGAGCTCTATGGTACGGGCTCCATTCGTCAGTTCTCGGAGGGTGATCCGTCCTTGCGCGAGGAAAGCGGCACCAATGTCAACATTGGCATGGTGGGTGATATCGGAAACAACCATTCCTTTACCGTCGACTACTTCCGCATCAAGCTTGAAGATCAGATCGGCCTGATTGGTGCCAATACCGTGTTGAGATACTATGCCGAATGCATGCTGGGCTTTGATGAAGAAGGTCGCGATAGCGATGCGTCTTCCCCGAGGTGCCAGGCGATGCTCGACAGGGTCACCCGGGGTGGTCCGAATGATGAAGTTTCATCGGTCATTACGAGTCCCTTCAATACCGGGCTTCGGCAGCAGGATGGTGTCGATGCTACCTGGCGTTCGAATTTCAATACGGAAAATCTCGGCCGCTTCTCTCTGAACGTGTCCTATACCCATATCCTCAGAACGCTGGATCGGTTCCTTCCGGAAGACGACATCGAGGATATTCGGGATCGACTGTGGAACACCGAGTTCCGGACCCGGACCAATGTCACCCTGGGCTGGTCTGGAGGGAAGCTGGGGACGTTCATGCACATCAATCGACTGGGTTCATCACCTGTTCGGTATGCAGAAGAGTACGAAAGACATTCTCCCTGGACGACCGTCAATCTGACGACCAACTATCAGGTATCGGATTCGCTGTACTTTGGCGTCAATGTGGTCAACCTCTTTGACAAGACACCTCCCCGACACGAAACGGAAGCCTGGTGGCCCTACGCCGACATCAGGAAGTACAACCCGGTCGGCAGAGAGTACTTTCTTACCGTCGGATACAGACTCTGACCATCAAGTGACTCTGAATATCGAGTCGATTGTGCCCGCGGCTCCCTGTTTTGCCCAGTGTGGCAATCAGGGAGTCCGGGCAGCTTTTTTTGCGATTTCGCACAACATCAAGTCAGGAATTGAGTCGCAACCGACACACACCACCGGTTGATTGAAGCCTGGCGCGGATTCGTGTTGGCAATCGCCCCCCAATAGACAGAATCTGATTCAGCTTCGACCTCGATCGAGGCCCCTTGCCTGATTTGCATTCGTTGTCACCGGTTGGCTGCTCCTGCCTTCGGCAGATGCCATGCGCTTGCGACACTGCCCCGGTTAACATAAACTGAATACAAGAATAACGGATCAATTACCCTTAGGTACGATGGAAGGTAAGGGCGTAGGGTCCTGTTAAGTGTCTGATTTTGCAGCACTTTGATGGGGATGCGTCATTGTTTTCCTGTGTAGCCGGGTTCACTTTGTGAGGGGAGCTGAAGTCGGAATACACGTCCATTTTCGGGCGTGTCTTCACAAACTAGAACAAGAAAACCTGCCCCATTGCTTGCCAGTCAATCCTGCCGCGACAGCCGGTTGGCCTCACAACTGGTCACTGCTGTGCGGATATTGCACCAACCCAACGGGAGGAGAACCGTGAAACATAAAACCTTATATACCCTTGTGGCGTCATCACTGGCCCTGGCCGGTGGTGCGTTGATGCCGGCATCGCCAACCTGGGCCCAGGTGGACGAGGCGGTCGCCGAGCAGGACGACGAACATGAGACTGAAGATCGTGTGGTGGTAACCGGCTCAAGGTTGCGACGAGACGAATACACCTCGATTTCTCCGCTGCAAGTCATCGATGCCGGTGAAGCCCGGCAGTTGGGGCTGGTTGATGCCGGTTCGATCATTTCAGACGCGACGGTGGTTTCCGGCGAACAGCTCGATGGATCGGTCACGGCAGGTTCACCCACCGCCGCGGTTGAAGGTATTTCATCCACCGGTCTGGGTGGACAAGCCGTGGCTTTACGCGGCCTGGGGGCCGAGCGGACGCTGTTGATGGTCAACGGTCGTCGCCTGGCACCCGCCGGTGTCAGAGGTGCACCCGTTGCGCCGGACCTTAACCTGATTCCCGGTTCGCTGATTGAGCGGGTGGAGGTTCTGACCGATGGTGCATCCTCGATCTATGGTGCCGATGCGGTGGCCGGCGTGGCCAATGTGATTCTGCGCAGTGATATGGATGGATTGGAGTTGACCGCATTTGGAACTGCTCCAGAGCGTTCTGGTGGTGACATTACCCAGATCGGACTGGTTGGCGGCTCCTCCAACGATCGGGGCAACTTTACCGTTGCGCTGGAGTATTTCGATCGCAGTTCTGTCATTGTCGGCAACCGTCCCAACTACAACGATTGCCTGCGCAGCCATCAGATTGGTGACGACGGCAACGTCTATTCTGCCTGCCGTGACAATCGGCCGGCCAATTCCGCCTTTGTGGGCAGTGCGGGAGGATTCGTGTTTTACGCGCCGGGAATGAACAGCCCGGGCTTGCCCGACAACTGGATTACCGGTGGCGATCTGCTCGACGAAGGCATTAACTTCCGCACCACCGATGAATACACCTTGCAGCTTTCCGAGCGCGAAGGCAACCTCCTTGAAGAGCTGGAGCGTTTCAATATCTTCACGACCGGTCATCAGGATGTCGACCTTTTTAGTCGCGACACGCTGTATTTCGAAGCCTCCTACGCATCACGCAACTCCGAAGGTGTGTTTCCTCGCGAGCAGGTGTTTCCGGGTATTCCGGGATTCATTCCCCAGGAGGACGAGAACGGCAACATCATAGTTGATGAGTCCGGAGCTCCAGTCCTGGTCGAGAATCCGCTCAATCCGTTCGGAGAGGACGCCCTGCCGGTACTGCGCATCCAGGACCTGGACCAGCGTCGCGGTTCGGAGGTCTCCAACTTCCGTTTCGTCGGCGGCATGGAAGGCGACCTGGACTTCGGCGGGCTGGGTGAGCGTAACTGGGTTTATGACGCCTGGGTATCCTACGATCGCAGCTTTGGTACCTCCAAGCAGCGTGTCATGATCGATCCGCACCTGCGTGAGTCCATTTACACCATGCGCATGGATGCCGATGGCGAACTCGTCTGTGGTATCCGCGATGACGATACCCTGAACTTCGGCTTCCCGAACTCGCCGGGCTGTGTCGTGGCCAACTTCTTCTCGCCTACACTGTTTACCGCAGCCGGCGGTGACGGCACGTTTGCGACACAGGAAGAAGCCGATTTCCTGTTCGGCAATTCGATCACCCAGACCAAGCTTGAGCAGTCCATGGCCTCGGCCGTTGTGACCGGTGACCTGTTCGATATCCCCACCGGCACGGTCGGTCTTGTGCTGGGTGCCGAGTTCCGTGAACAGCGCATTGCCTCGGAAACGGATGTCGTGCGCGGCCAGGGCCTTGCTTCATCCGAAGTGCCGGATGTGGAAGGGGATACCATCGGCAGGACTTCGCTGTGGGAAATGTTCGCAGAAACCGAAATTCCGCTGCACGATACCTTCGCCCTCAACCTGTCGGGTCGTTACACCTCCGAAGAGAACTTCGGCTCGGAGTTCACCTACAGCATCAAGGCCGACTATCAGCCGACAGACAGCTTGCGCTTCCGCAGCACTTACGGCACCACCTTCCGCGCCCCCAACCTGCGAGAGCAGTTCCTGGCCGGTCAGGCCGGTACCATTGCCGGTACGCTTGACCCGTGCCGTGTGCCAAACGATGCCCGCGACAGTGATGGCAACTACGATCCGGCGCTGGACAACCGGACTAGCGAGTTGCTGGCCAACTGTGTTGCCGATGGCGTGGACCCGACCCAGCTGGGCCTTTTGGCCACCACCGGTATTCCGACCACCACGGGTGGCAACCCGGATGCCAATGCCGAAACTTCGGACTCGTTCACTCTTGGGCTGGTCTTCTCGCAGCCTTGGTCGACCCGGTATGACTGGCAGTTCTCGGCCACTTACTTTGATATCGAGATCAATGACACCCTGCGTGAAAGCAGCCCGTCAGCGATCCTGAGTCAGTGCTATGGCGGTGCCCCGGATCTGGCCGACCCCAACTGCGAGCGCATTCGGCGTGCTTCGGGTGATCCGGCCACGGCGGTCATCACCAACGTCGATGCGGCCTTTATCAATATCGGCAAGCTGACCTCGCGCGGGTTTGACTTCAACAGCCGCTTCCGCACGGATCTTGGCGACTTCCTCAATGGTGCCAGCCTGAACGTCACGGCCACGGTCACCCATCTGCTCGAGCAGAAGGAACAGGTCACCCCCGATTCGCCCACTGTCGACTACGCCGGCACCATCGGCACGCCGGAATGGCGCGGCAATCTGGCGACCTCGCTGGAGACGGGTCCGTGGACCGGCCTGTGGCGCATGCGCTACATCGGCGGCGGTCAGCAGCTGGACACGCCTGATTTCGCCGATCCGAGCCCGGCCAATGCCTGCGGCATCCTGGGTGCGCCGGATGGTGTGCGCTGTCGTGAGATCGACTTTATCGGCAGCTACATCCAGCACGATCTCTCGGTGTCCTACGACCGTGATGACTGGACGATGACGCTGGGCGTGGTCAATGTGCTGGACAAGGCCCCGCCCCTGATTGGCCAGGGCACGGGACCGGCCCGCATGAACATCGTGGTGCAGTCCGGCCACGACCTGATCGGACGCCGGGCATTCCTGAGTCTCAGCAAGCGCTTCTAAGCATCTGACATCAGGCATGCACTTCGACAACGGCCACCACGGGTGGCCGTTGTCATTTCTCGGTGTTGAGATTCCGGGCAAGGGGCTTGCTAGGTGGAATGATGGACGGGCTCGGGTCGGATCCCCAGGCGTTTGAACAGTCTGTGGTCGTGGTGCTCGTCCGGGTTGTCTGTGGTCAGTAGCTTGTCGCCGTAGAACACGGAGTTTGCGCCGGCAAGAAAGCAAAGGGCCTGCATCTCGTCGCTCATCTCGGTGCGACCGGCAGACAGTCGCACGTGGGAGTGGGGCATCAGGATGCGGGCAACGGCTATCGTGCGTACGAAGTCGAAGGGATCGACCGGCTCGGCATCTTCCAGCGGCGTGCCGGGTACCCGGATCAGCTGATTGATGGGTACCGACTGCGGGTGTTCGGGCAAATTGGCCAGAATGCGCAGCATCTCGACCCGGTCGCCAAGGGTCTCGCCCATTCCGACGATGCCGCCACAGCAGACATTGATGCCGGCAGTCCGCACGTTGTGCAGAGTCTCCATCCGGTCACCAAAGGTGCGTGTGCCGATGATGTCCTTGTAGTGCCGGGGCGAGGTGTCGATGTTGTGGTTGTAGTAGTCCAGGCCTGCGTCCGACAGGCGTGATGCCTGCTCGGGCTTGAGCATGCCCAGCGTGGCGCAGGTTTCCATGCCCAGCGCCTTGACCTCGCGAATCATCTCGATGATGGTTTCGAGGTCGCGGTCTTTCGGGCTGCGATAGGCGGCACCCATGCAGAATCGCGTTGCCCCGGCATCACGGGCGGCTTCTGCCTGTGCAACGACATCCTGCACCGGCATCAGGCGCTCGGGTTCCAGGCCGGTGTGGTAGCGAATGCTTTGCGGGCAATAGGCGCAGTCTTCGGGGCAGGCACCGGTCTTGATCGAAAGCAGCGTGGCAATCTGCACCTCGCTGGGCGAAAAATGCATGCGATGAACCCGCTGTGCCTCGAACAGCAAGTCGTTGAAGGGCAGGGCAAACAAGGCGTGAACCTCGTCGTGCTGCCAGTCGTTGCGTACCGGGCCATGTCCGGTTGCGGCTGGATGGGGCGAAGACATGATGCGGGTCCCGTGCAGGCGCAGTTCCGTAAACCAAGGTAAGTAGAATGGAGTTTACAGCAAGTCTGCCCAGGATGCGATCCACATTCGTGCCGGGTCAATAGCAACAGGAGCGCCCTATGCCGACACTGCCCGTTCCCGCTTGAGCATTTGGGCGGCCAGCCCGGTCAGCAGGATTGCCAGCACAAGAGTCGGCACGGCGGCTGCAACAAAACTGATGGTCGTCGGTACAGTACCGCGCAACACTTCCATGGCCAGTTCATGCTGCGCGACGACGGGCGTCAGGGATTGCCAGTTGCCCTCCTCGATGCCGAGGAAGTCCAGTCCGAACAAGACCATCATCGGTAGGAACATCAGGCCGGACAGGTAGAACTGCGCTTCCTTGTAGCTGCGCGCGAACAGGGAGAGCAGGGATTGTAGCCCTGCGGCAAGAAAGGCCAGTGGGGCGATGGCCACGCCGAGCAGCAAGCGCTGTTCCAGGGGCAGGTCAAGAATCGTGCCCAGGCTGCTGACATCAACACGGGGCAGGATCAGGCCCGAAGCCACCAGTATGAGGGCTGTACCTGCCAGGCCGAAGAGTGCGGCCGTCAGCCATTTGCCGGTGGCCAGGTGCCAGGGAGCAACAGGCTGTACCAGCAGTAATTCCATCGAACGCCGTTCGCGTTCTCCGGCCAGCATGTCGATGGCCAGGCTCATGCTGGCAGCGAATGGCGCCATCAGCAAGAAGAATACGAGTATGCCCAGCAGCTGCGCGGCACGCTGTGCCGGTGTCGAGAAGTCCTGGCGCTGGATATCCACAGGACGTATCAACTCCGGCGATACACCACGTGACTGCAGGCGCAGTTGAGCCAGCTCGGCAGCATAGGCACCGATGGTCTCGTCCAGGCGGTCGGCTGCCGACTCATCGCGGGGGCTGTCTACCATCAGGAACACCCGTGCCGGCCGGCCCTGTTCCATCCGGGCGCCGAACTCGGGATCGACCCGCAAGGCCGGGCGTTGCCTTTCCGGGCGCACGTCCGAGCCCGGCTCGCCCTGTGCATCGACCAGTTCGTAGCCTTCGGCTCGCAGGTGGGCCATCAGTCCCGGTGCTGCCGACTTGTTCACGATCTTGACCTCGCCGGGGCCTTCCGCCTGCTGTTGTTCGGCGGCATTGAGCATCATGGCCAGGAGCAGGGGCACAAGAAGTGCATAGCCGACAACGCCGGTCATGGAGCGACGATCACGCAGGCCGTCCTTGAGTTCCTTGCGCACCACTTCAATGATTGAATGGTTCATGCCGCGATGCCCTCCTCGCCGGCCAGTCTTACGAAAGCATCTTCCAGCAGGGGCTCACCCGCCAGATCGCACAGCTCTTCTGGTGAGCCCGTGGCCACGTTGCGACCGGCCACCTGTACCACGATTCGGTCGCACAGCGCGGCTACCTCCTGCATGACGTGACTGGAAAACAGGATGCAATGCCCGTGTTCACGCAGACCCATGAGCACCTGCCTCAGGGCCCGGGTGCTCATGACATCAAGTCCGAGACCGGGTTCGTCGAGCACCAGGTTGCGCGGGCGATGCAGCAGGGCAATGGCAAGATTGAGCTTGACCCGCTGGCCCTGCGAAAAGCCCTCGGCCCGTCGATCAATAATGCTGCCGAGCTCCAGCTCGGCGACTACCCGATCGATGGCTGCCGCGCGATCGGACGGCGTCAGGCCCTGCAGGCCACCGAAGTACTCGAGATGTTCCCTGACGCTCAGGCGTGGATAGTTGCCGGCGCGGTCGGGCACCAGGCCGAGGTGGCGACGAACATCGACCGGATCGGTTGCCGGATTCATGCCATCAACGCCAATCTGCCCGGCATCGGGCCGGACCAGGCCGCACAGGCAGTGAAGTGCTGTGGTTTTACCCGCCCCGTTGGGGCCGAGCAGGCCGGTGATCATGCCGTCTTCGGCACGAAAATCGAACCCCGCCAGAGCTGAGGTTGCACCATATCGTTTCTCTACGGCTTTCATCTCAATCATGATTTTTGCTCTTGTTGCCCGACAGGTAGCCGGTCCGGTGAGTCAACAGCGGTGCTGCCTGCTGGCGCTTCTTGCATTCGGCATCCAGTGCTTTCGGGCGCGGATCGTTAAAGAACTCGTTGAGCAGGGTTCGCATGCAGCGCCCACCTGCAAAGGCCACCGTGTGTCCGCCCCCGGGTATGACCAGGTGGCGGGCATTGTCCAGTCCAGCCATCACGTCTTCGCCGTAGCGCGGCGGTGTGACCGGGTCGAGTTCGCCTGAGATCAGCAGGCTGGGAATATCGCCCGTGACTGGGTTATCGAAGTCATCGGGCACCTGGTAACGCGGCCACTGCTCGCACACTGCCATCCAGAAATCGACCTGGGCGCTGCCCACGAAGGATTCATGTTCGGTCATCGGTACGGCCTCGCGCCCGAAACGTCCAATGTCTTCACTGCAAAGAACCGTGGCCGTCAGCCCGAACGACATCTGTTCGTCGTAGCGCACCTCGAACTGTTCTGTCAGCGCCATCAGCGACCGGAAATCCCCTTCTGTAGCCTGGTGCAGCATGAGCGGCAGTAGCCGCTGCATGGATGGCTGGTACAGCAGACCGCGCAGTACCGTGACCAGGCCGTCCCGATCCAGTTCACGCTCCATTGCCTTACCGGTGTCCGGGTGATCGAATGTCACCTTCACCGGGCTTCGTTCTAGTTCCTCGATCAGGGATCGAAAGCGTGATTCCAGATTCGGAAAGGCGGTTCGACAGCCCGCCTGCGCCTGGCAGCGTTGGAACAGGGCACCGAGTACCGGTTGTGCATCCGCACCCATGCTGGCACCCACCACCATGCCCATGGGGGCAAGTCCGTCGAGCACGGCGCTGCGGATGGCGCCAGCATGCTCACGCATGTAAAGCTGGCCCACGCGGGTTCCATAGGAGCCCGCGAACAGGTTCCATTGCTCGTATCCCAGGGCCAGGCGCACCGATTCCAGATCCTTGATGAAACGCAGCGTGGAGAAATCCCGAGGCCTGAAGTCCGCGGCGGCAAAGTCGATTGTGTCCAGGCATCGCCCGGCCCAAGCCTTTTGCGCCTGGACGCTGGTCTCGGTCGGAAAGTCAGGGCAGTCCAGGGGCATGGATTCGCCGGTGCCGCGCTGGTCGACGAAGACCAGATCGCGTCGCTTGCCCGTCTTCGCCAGCAATCTTCCCGTCGGCCCAGCCAGGTCCCGGGCTGCCTGCCCCGGCCCACCCGCCAGTATCAGCACCGCATCCTCGCTGCGCCGGTCGGGCCGGGCCGGAACCACCGTAAAGGCCAGCTCCACTCGGGCATCGTCTGCACTGTTCGACGACACCGCGTAGCTTCCACAGAGCGCCCTGGCCGGCAGGTCGGTGACGTGACAGGGCTCGAGTGCGGGGCTGTTCGCAGGCCCGCCTGCTACGGCCAGACCGATCACCAGCATCCATCCGCCGATCATGGCCGTTGACCTGAATTGATGAGTTTCATATCAAATACCCTCGACTAAATATCAAGTATGCTTTACACATCAGGATAGTCGAACTTGACTAAATGTCAAGCGTGCTATACAAAAGTAGCCTGTTCCCCGGAGATGCCGGTTGCCGCCACGGTCCGCGTGTCCTGCTGGCTGGCCGGGGCGCGTGTTACGACTGGGGTTGCAAGACGTTCAATGAAGAATCGACTCAAGGTCCTGCGCGCGGAGCGGGACTGGACCCAACAGGCGCTGGCCGAGAGGCTCGGAGTGTCGCGCCAGACGATCAACGCCATCGAGAAGGGAAAATACGATCCGGCCCTGCCCACGGCATTCCGGCTGGCGCTCCTGTTCGATTGCCGGATCGAGGACATTTTTCAGTACGAGGATGAGTCATGAACAACCACGACTCCGAGGACAAGGCGTCCTGGCCCTACAAGACACTGCTGTTTCTGGGTTTCTATGGCATGGGCGAATCGGCTGGCAGGCGACTGGTCTGGCAGACCCACACCGCCCTGGGCGTGCTCATCGTCTCGGTCATCATGATTCGTGCCGAGCCTGACATTGTCATTCCGCGCTTCGTGTGGATCGTGGCGGTTCCGTTGTCGGTGATGGCCACAGCCTGGGCTCACGCGCACTACCTGAAGGGATTGGACGAGCTGCGCCAACTGATCCAGCTCAAGGCCATGGCAGTTGCCTACGCCTGCGCCATGACCCTGTGGTCCATTGTCGTTGTCATATGGGCGGCATTTGACACGGTTCCGCTGGATGCATTGGTGCTACTGATCGTCCTGGCCGAGATCGGACGGGGTATCGCCCTGGCCTGGTTTGCACGACAGTATGACTAGCAGCGAGACCATGACTCAGCAGGACCTGCTGGAGGCGATGAACCAGACCATGCCGTTCGGGCGATACAAGGGCCGGCGTCTGCTGGACCTGCCCGAGCCCTACCTGGCCTGGTTTCATCGCCAGGGGTTTCCCGACAGCAAGCTCGGTCGGCAGCTGGCCTTGATGTACGAGGTCAAGCTCAACGGACTGGAGGGCATGCTGCGCGAGGCGGTATCGCGGTGAAAGCATTTCATGTTCCAGTACTGACGGCGCTGGCGCTGACCGCTTTTGCGGCCAATTCCATTCTGGCGCGCCTGGCGCTGACCGAAACCGCGATCGACCCGGTGTCGTTCACAACATTGCGGATTGTGTCCGGTGCCTGCGTCCTGTGGTTGATTCTGCGCCTGAGAGTGCGAGCCGCCGAGTCCACTGGCGGCTGGCCACCAGGCCTGGCCTTGCTGGTCTACGCACTGGCCTTTTCGCTGGCCTACCTGAGCCTGACTGCAGCCACCGGCGCACTGATCCTGTTCGGTGCGGTGCAGATCACCATGATCGGATGGGCGCTTTTTCGGGGTGAGCCGCTTTCATTGCGCCAGTGGACCGGCTTCGTGCTGGCCACCGCGGGACTGGTGTGGCTGTTGTTGCCGGGCCTGGCCGCTCCCCCGCCGGGCGGTGCCGCATTGATGATCGCGGCCGGCATCGCCTGGGGGATTTACACGTTATTGGCCCGGGGGACGGGCGATCCGGTCCAGACCACGGCAACCAATTTTCTCCGGGCCAGCCTGCCGGCGATCCTGATTTCGGCCGCATTTCTGAACTGGGCGCGCATCGACTTGGCCGGCGCCGTGCTTGCCGTGGCTTCGGGTGCCCTGGCATCGGGGCTGGGTTATGTCATCTGGTATGCCGCCCTGAAATACTTGAAAACCAGTACTGCCGCGGTCAGCCAACTCAGCGTACCGGTCATTACCGCCATCTTCGGCGTGCTGCTGCTGGCCGAGCCCGTCACCCTGCGCCTGCTGCTTTCTGGCCTGGCCATTCTCATCGGCATCGCGCTGGTCACCCTTCGGCCGGCTAAGCGATCAGTGGAGCGGTAATATCGGGTTCGTCTGGCAAGCCCGCGAGTCCAGATTTATGCCACGGGCGGGTAGACCCCGGATGACCGGATCAAACGGGATCAGCAAGAACTGAAGGAAATCATGAATCAGACCAGGGCCCGGCTGGCGCGGATGATGCCATTTTCGTCGGCGTAGACGTGGTCGCCGGGATAAAAGCGCACGCCACCAAGACTCACCACGATTCCGAACTGCCCCTCGCCACGCCGCACGCTCCGGACCGGTACCGAGCCCAGTGCCATGATGCCGATTTCTATGCCGGCCAGTACCTCCACGTCGCGACAGGCGCCGTGAATGATCACACCGGCCCAGCCCATTTCCGCCGCCCTGGCGGCAATCATGTCGCCGATCAGCGCGTGCCGCACCGAACCTCCGCCGTCAACCACCAGCACCTGACCCTTGCCGGGCTCTGCCAGCGCTTCCTTGACCCGGGAGTTGTCCTCGAAACACCTGACCGTGGCCGCCGGGCCGCCAAAGCGACGAACGGCCCCAAAGTGTTGCCAGCCAATTCCGGTGACCACGTCGATTTCCTCGGCGTGCGCGTCACACAAGTCGGGAGTCGTCCACATGCCGTGCCTGCTTACTGGGGGCGGAAACAGCTTACATTATGGCCGAACAGGCCCTGAATCCGAGGAGAAAAAGAGGGGGGAAGTGGTGGGCGATGCTGGGTTCGAACCAGCGACCCCTGCCGTGTGAAGACAGTGCTCTCCCGCTGAGCTAATCGCCCACTGTAGTGGTTCGGGGTAGTCCCGAGCCGCACTATGATAGTGGCAAATGCGGCATCTGGCAAATATCGGCTGGTGTATTGCGCGGGTGACGGTGCCTGCCGGTACTTTCGGCCCGCTATCGCAATCGCGTATCCTTTGGCATCTGTATTTTCTGACTGGAGTTTTTCATGCGCTTGCTGAGCGGCATTTTGTTAATGACGATGTTTCTGGCCCCGGCGCTTGCCGACGAGGATGCTTTTGATCGCCTGGTTGAAGAGTTCGAGGCGCACGAGCTGGAGCACAATCCGATCCGTGCCGGCGAGCAGGGGGACTTGGATGCGGCCGGTCGCTGGCCGGATCATTCGCCCGAAACCCTGGCGGCCAAGCTGGAGCGCGAGGCGGAGTTTCTGGAGCGGCTGGAAGCCATCAGCGTCGACGAGCTCGACGAAAGCGATGGTATTACCTACGCCCTGATGGAGCACCTGCTGACCTCGCGCCTGTCGCTGGCCGAGTTTGAGCCGCAGCGGGTTTCGTTTACCAACGACTCCGGCTTTTTCAGTCAGCCGTTCAATCTTGCACGCAGCACGCGCCCTTCATCGATTGCCGAGGCCGAGGCCTGGCTGCGTCGGCTCGAAGCGCTGCCGGATTTTCTGGCCGAGCGGACCGCGTGGCTCAAGCGCGGGATCGAGAGCGATTTTGTGCAGCCCGGACTGGTGGCTGAACGGGTGGTCGAACAACTGGAGTCGCTGGCTGCTGAGGATGTGGAGGATCACACGCTGCTGCTGCCGCTTGAGGCCTTGCCGAGTCGGGTTGACGCCGGCGAACGCGAACGAGTGGAGTCGGCCATGCGCCAGGCCATCGAGGACAAGGTCGCGCCGGCTTACCGGGAGCTGCTGCGGTTCTTCCGCGAGGAGTATCTGGCCGAGCCACGCGAGTCCGTGGGCATTTCCGCCGTACCCGAAGGACGCGAGTATTACCGTGCGCTGGTTCGCCATCACACCACCCTGGACACGACGCCCGAGGAAATTCACGAACGCGGCAAGGAAGAGGTCGCGCGCATTCGTGCCGAAATGGAAGAGGTGATCGAGCAGGCCGGGTTCGAGGGCAGTTTCGAGGAGTTCCTGCACTACCTGCGCACGGATCCGCGCTTCTACGCCGAGACCGAACGCGAGTTGCTGATGCATGCGGCGTGGATCGCCAAGCGGGCCGATGACGAGATGCCGCGCTTTTTCCGCAATCTGCCGCGTCTGCCCTACGGGGTGCGGCCGGTGCCGGAAAGCATTGCGCCCAATTACACCACCGGAAGGTACTGGTCGGGCAATCTGGAAGCCGGCGTGGCCGGTGGCTACATGGTCAATACCTACCGCCTCGATCAGCGGCCGCTCTATGAATTGCCGGCGTTGACGGTGCACGAGGGTGTGCCCGGCCACCATCACCAGATCGCGCTGGCCCAGGAGCTGGACGATGTACCGGATTTCCGGCGCAACTCCGGCATCACGGCCTTTTCCGAGGGCTGGGCACTGTATACCGAGCACCTGGCGATCGAGATGGGCATTTATGAAACGCCCTACGAGGATTTTGGGCGGCTGACCTATGAAATGTGGCGTGCCTGTCGCCTGGTGGTGGATACCGGTCTGCACTACTTCGGCTGGAGCCAGGCCGACGCCGAGGCCTGTCTGCTGGAGAATTCGGCGCTCTCGACCCACAACGTACGCACCGAGGTCGAGCGCTACATCTCCTGGCCGGGCCAGGCACTGGCCTACAAGACCGGTGAGCTGCTGATTCGCGAATTGCGCGAACAGGCCGAGGACGAGCTGGGCGAGGATTTTGACCTGCGCGACTTCCACGACCATATTCTCAGCCAGGGCCCCATGCCGCTGAGTGCGCTTGAACAGCGCATGAAGGACTGGATTGACAAGCAGAGTGCCAAGCTCGAGGGCTGAGGACAGGTTGGCTGACTTGCAAGGGTAATCATCGCGGCAACGGAGTCTGGCCATGTTGAGATTTCTGCTGATGCTGGCGCTGGCCTACGGGGCGCTCCTGTTGCTGCTGTATCTGTTCCAGCCGCGGCTGTTGTTTCTGCCCGGTGTGCCGGGACGTGACCTGGTGGCCACGCCCGAGCACATCGGTCTTGAATACCGCGAGCTAAACTTCGAAACAGCCGATGGCGAAACCCTGCACGGATGGTGGTTGCCGCATGCCGATGCGCGCGCGACCTTGTTGTTCCATCACGGCAACGCCGGCAACATTTCGCATCGCCTGGACAGCCTGCAGATATTCCACGATCTGGGTCTGGAAGTGCTGATCTTCGACTACCGGGGTTATGGCCAGTCCACCGGCAGCCCGTCCGAGGCCGGCTTGTATGAAGATGCCCGTGCGGCCTGGCGCTGGTTGCTCGAAGAGCAGGGGGCTGAAGCTGACCAGGTGATCCTTTTCGGGCGATCAATGGGTGGTGCCGTGGCCGCCCGCCTGGCCAGCGAAGTGGAAGCCGCGGGCCTGATTACGGAGTCAACCTTCACCTCGGTGCCCGATATCGGCGCCGAGCTCTACTGGTGGTTGCCGGTACGGTTGCTGGCAAGGCTGGATTTCAACGCCCGCGAGGCCGTCGCCGAGGCGGCGATGCCGGTACTGGTCGTCCACAGCCCGGATGACGAGATCATTCCCTTCGAACACGGACAACGGCTTTACGAGGCTGCCGGCGAGCGCGGCACGCTGCTGGAGATCCGCGGCGATCACAACACCGGTTTTCTCGCTTCGGGTGATACCTATCGAGACGGGCTGAATCGCTTCATCTCCGAACTTGATCAGTAGGAACCTGCCGGGTTAATAACAGTAGCAGGAATCGAGGGGGTGTATTGGTGACCTCACGGGGAGAAAGCATGGCTTGGAGACCGGTTACAGGCGTTTCCGTGGCGATTCTTGTCGTCATTGCAGTGGTGTGGTGGCGGCTGCACGGGCCGGCGGAGGAGTCGGATGGCGTCCAGCTTGAGGATGAGTCGTTTGCCGCTGAGAGTGTGGATGATGGGGGCAAGGAGCCACCTGCCAGGGCCTCTGATGATTCGCATGGCTTTCCCGCGAGAAGAGCAGTCTCACCGGATCAGCGCGTTGTTCGGGAGCAACCGGCACCCGATCCGTATTCGGAGGGGAAGTCCATTGCGGATGTATTGCGGGAGGCCGCGCTGATCTACGGCTGGAGTGAGCGTCGGGTGTATGCCAACAAGACGCAGTGGCAACAGTGGTGCGAGGAAGTGGGGCCGGCATCGGGTGAGCGCGAAGTGGATTTCGACCGGATTCGAGAGAAGATGCCCGGAATGGAATCCCGGGCGGTGTTTTCCCAGTTGTGCCGCGAGTTCATCGATGAGGTGGGTGCTGATCTTGAGCAAGAGTCGCTTCTTCTGCTTGATGAGTCAGCGCAGCATGAGGCGCCGGGCATTCGACCCCAATGGCAGCTGCAATGGGAGAACATAGAGGAGTTGCACCGTGTCGGCGCCCAGGATCAGGCGCGTGAACAGATCATCGAACAACTGGATCAGGCCTTGAGTGTGCTGGACGAGGGTCTTGTTGCCTCGGCGTTGTCGAAGCTGTATTTGCGTGGCGCCGAGTTGATAGAACCTCCGATTCCGGGAGACGAGGGTAGCTACCATTTTTACTTCGACGCCAGCTTTCTGGCCGCGGCTGCGTTGATCTGCCGGGAGGCCGGGGGCTGCCATGGTGAGCAGCACCCACTGGTTCTGCGGCAGTGTTCACTGGGCCCGCCACGCAATACGGGCTGTTACCGGCCTACCGATTTGCTCGATGCCATCTATCAGACCACTACGCCGGTGGAGTACATGGCGTTTACCGCACTTTACGACCAGGTGGTCAGTCTGCTTGTCTCTTACCGGCGAGGTCAGTAGGTTTCCTTCGGGGACGTTTATGTCTGAGTTTGGTCAGTAGGCATCTGATGCTTGGGCAGGTCGCGCAACTCAAGATCGAAGCCCAACTTGCCAAGTTGTCGTTTCTCCTGAAGCAGACCTTGCATCGTCAGGGGATGGGATTCCAGCCAGCCGGACGGCATGCGCAACGTCAGCGTCCGATCATTGAGTGCCAGCCCGAAATCCGGCAGATCGGCGTCGCGCCGGGCGCGACAAACCGTGACCGCCAGTCTGAGCGCGGCGATCAGCAGGCGCAGAGCCTGCTGGTGTCGGGGTGCTTGTTGTTCGATCAGTGAAGGATCGAGCTTGCCACGGTGGCAGCCGATCAGCGTGGCCATGAACTGCTGCTCCTGGTGACTGAAGCCCGGCAGGTCGGCATGCTTGACGATGTAGGCGCCATGCAGGTGGTGGCGATCATGGGCAATCGCCAGCCCCAGTTCGTGAAGCCGGGCCGACCAGTCGAGATATTCCAGTTGGGTCCGGTGCAGGGCGGAGTCGCCGGTGATCTGTTCGGCGGCCTGCATTGCCCAGTCACGCACACGCTCGGCCTGGTCCCGGTCGCACTGGTATCGCAGGGCCATGGCCTCAATCGAGCGCAGTCGAGGGTCCTGTTCCGACAGGCGGCCGAGCAGGTCATGCAGCACGCCTTCGCGCAGTGCATGGGGCGAGATCGCCAGTGACTCGATATCGAAGTGCTGCATGATGGCCTCGATGATGACCATGCCACCGGCGATGACCGGACGCCGCCGCACCGACAGGCCTGGCAGGTCCAGCGCATCGACATGTCCGGCTTTCAGTATCAATTCTCGAAGCTGTTCGATATCCGACTGAGCGAAAGATCTGCTAGCCTCGCCGGACTGACTTGCACTCATTGATTCCAGTGCCCGCAGCGTGCCGGAACTGCCGATTGCCTGTTGCCAGCCCAGCTCGCGATATGTCTTCTCGATATCGAGCAGTTCGGTCTGCACGAGTTGCCTTGCCTGCTTCCAGCGTTTTCGGGTCAGTCGCCCGTCGGCAAACAGGTGTTGCATCATCCCCACGCAACCGAAGGGAATGCTTTCGGCAGCCAATGGCTCTGGACCTTCTCCGATGACCAGCTCGGTGGATCCACCGCCGATATCGATCACCAGGCGGCGGCCGGGGTCGGGTGTGGCCTGACAGACGCCCAGGTACACCAGCCGTGCTTCCTCGCGACCGCTGATGATATCGATCGGACATCCCAGTGCGGTTTCGGCGACCACGAGAAAACCATGCAGGTTGTCGAGCTGGCGGAAGGCCTGCGTGCCCACGGCCCGGACCTGGTGTCTGGGAATGTCTGCGATCCGCTGCCCGAAGCGCGCCAGGCTGGCCAGCGCCTTGTGATGCGTTTCGGCATTGAGGTGACCCTGGTCGTCAACGCCACCGGCCAGGCGGATCATGTCCTTGAGACGATCGATGACACGCAGTTCGCCATGTTCACGACGCGCTACCAGCATGTGAAAGCTGTTGCTGCCCAGGTCGATGGCGGCGAACAGTCCGGGATCAGGCATGGCAGATTTTCCTGATCAGGAGCTCCTGCGCATCCTCGGCTGATTTCTTCTTCGGGCCCACACGGTGATAGGTCCCGTCGGGTTGCAGTTCCAAGGCCACGACGCGGTCATCGAAGGCCAGGTCGATGCTTTCGGCCCGCACTCGCTCCGCCGCTTCGGCGTCAAGAATCGGAAAGCAGGTTTCCACGCGCTGGAATAGATTGCGCTCCATCCAGTCGGCGCTGGCAGCAAAGGTTTCCGGAGCGCCGTCGTTGGCAAAGTGAAAGATGCGGCTATGTTCCAGGAAGCGGCCGAGGATGGAACGGACCCGAATGGTTTCCGACAGGCCGGACACGCCCGGCCGCAGACAGCAGATGCCACGCACGACCAGCCGCACTGTCACGCCGGCGCGCGAGGCACGGTACAGGGCACGGATGATGTTGCGCTCTGTCAGTGAATTCATTTTTGCCGCGATCAGGGCCGGCTTGCCCTCGCGGGCATTCCTGGCCTCGCGCTCGATGCGTTTGAGCAGGAAATCATGCAGGGCAAACGGAGACTGGACGATGTGCTTGAGCGCCTGCACCTTGCCCAGTCCGGTCATTTGCTGAAACACGCGATGGACATCCTGACAGACTTCGCTGTTTGCCGTAATCAGACTCCAGTCAGTGTACGCCCTGGCGGTGCCATGATGATAGTTGCCCGTGCCCAAATGGGCGTAGCGTCGAAGCTGATTGCCCTCGCGGCGCACGATCAACATCATCTTGGCGTGGGCCTTGTGCCCGACGACTCCATAGACAACCTGTACGCCGGCTTCCTGGAGACGCGTGGCCAGGGAGATGTTGGCTTCCTCATCGAAACGGGCGCGCAGCTCGACGATGACGGTGACATCCTTGCCGGCGCGCGCAGCCTCGATCAGCAGGGCAACCAGCGGTGAGTCTGTGCCGGTCCGATACAGGGTTTGCTTGATGGCCAGTACCTGGGGGTCGGATGTGGCGTGATGAACCAGGTCCAGTACTGGCTGAAAGCTGTCATAGGGGTGGTGCAACACCCAGTCCCGTCGCCGAATGGACGTGAACAGGTCATGACGCTCAAGCTGAGGCGGAGTGCGTGGCTGAAAGGGCGGGTATTTCAGTTCCGGCCTTTCGGTCAGATCGCACACGGCAATCATTCGGTTGAGGTTCACCGGGCCGTCGCAGGCATAGGTATCGGACTCCCCCAGGTCGAAGTGTTTCATCAGGTACTCGAGCGTGGCCGCCGGACAGTTGTCTGCCACTTCCAGCCTGACTGCCTCGGCAAAGCCGCGTCCGAACAGTTGTCCTTCAAGTGCCCTGGCGAGGTCCTCGACTTCTTCTTCGTCGACGAACAGTTCGCTGTTGCGGGTCACGCGGAACTGATAGCAGCCGCGAACTTTCATGCCGGGAAACAGTTCGTCGATGAAGGCGTGGATGATGGATGAAAGAAACACGAAGTCATTGGGCCCGCGGGAGTAGCTGCGCGGGATACGGATGATGCGGGGAAGTGAACGCGGTGCACGCACCAGGGCGATGCCGCAGTCGCGCCCGAATGCATCGCGCCCTTCCAGGGTGACGGCGAAATTGAGGCTCTTGTTGAGGATGCGCGGGAATGGATGCGCGGGGTCCAGTCCCAGTGGACTGAGTACCGGCATGATCTGGCGGCGAAAGTGATGGTGCAGCCAGCGGTTCTGACGCTTGGTCCATTCATCGCGGCGGACCACGTGAATGCCCTGGTCGGCCAGTGCTGGCATCAGTTCCTTGTTGAGGACCCGGTACTGGGTCTCGATCAATTCCAGTACGGTCTTGCGGATGGCGGCGAGCGTGTCCTGCGGTGTCAGCCCGTCGGGTCCGGGCTGAGTGGCGCCGTACTGCATGCGCTGTCGGATTGAGGCCACGCGCACTTCAAAAAACTCATCGAGATTGGTGCAGGAGATGCACAGGAATCGCAGGCGCTCGAGCAGCGGAATCTGTTCGTCGCGGGCCAGCTCCAGCACACGCCGGGTGAAGGTGAGCAGGCTGATTTCCCGGTTGAACAGCAGGCGTGAGTCGTGCAGGTCATCCTGCTCCCAGCTGGTCGGGTCGCCAGTGGGCTGTCCCATAATAATAGAGCGTGAAGAACGCGACATGATGGTCTGGCTTTGTAATGCAAAACCTCACGCTATTGCACTTTGATGACTGCCCGATGACAGGTGATGACTTTGATCAGAGGCGCGCTCCGGGCACGGACCCTTTCATCAGCAGTCGGTAGGCGGCCGGGATGACCAGCAGGGTCAGCACGGTGGCGGCCAGCAGGCCGGAGATGATGGCCCAGGCCAGGGGTGGCCAGAGCGTGGACTGGGTGAAGGTCAGGGGCAGCAGGCCGGCGACGGTGGTGGCGGTGGTCAGCAGGATGGGCCGGATGCGTCGCCCCACGGCGTGGCTGATGGCCTGGTCCATGGTCAGGCCCTGTGCACGGTGCCGACCGATGACATCCAGCAGCACGATGGCGTTGTTGACCACGATGCCGATCAGGGCCACCACGCCCAGCGTGGCGGTAAAGCTGAAGGGTTGACCGGCCAGAATCAGGCCGGGGATGACGCCGGCGGCCGCCAGGGGGACAGTCAGCAGCACCAGCGAAACCAGCCGGAAGGAATTGAATTGCCACAGCAGAAACACCAGCAGCAGCAATACCCCGATCGGTAGCGTGGAAAACAGCGCGGTATTGGCGGTGTCGGCTTCGGCGGCGGCCCCGCCGAGTTCGATGCGCACGTCATCGGGCAGAGACAGTTCATCGAGTTGCCGCATCAGGCGGTCGATGACCTGACCGTAGGTCACACCTTCGGCGGTTTCGGCCAGCACCGCGGTCTTGCGTTGCAGGTCGCGATGCTCGATTACGGCCGGTTCCAGGCTCAGGCGGGTGCGGACCAGTTGCGCCAGCGGCACGTTGCCGTTGTTGCCTTCGACTTGCAGGCCGTCGAGTGCCGGCAGCGGCAGTTGTTCGCCCTCGGGGCTGCGCAGGCGCATGGGCACGGGTTCGCGTCCGGCTCGCCAGGTCGAAAATTCTCGACCCATCGAAGCCCCTGCCAGGGTATCGGCAATCTGGCGTCGGCTGATGCCGTGGCGAGCCGCCTCGGAATCGTCGATTTCAAACGACAGCGTGGGAATGCCTTCGCCCAACCTGTGGCGAACATCGACCGCGCCGGGCGTGTTGCGAACGGCGGTCATAACCTGTTCGCTGGCGGTTGCCAGCTTGCCGAGATCGTCTCCGAATAGACGCACCTCGATGGGTGCGTCGATCGGTGGGCCCTGGCCCAGACGGCGGGCCACGATCTGGGCTTCCGGCGCCAGTTCCGATGCGTGCCGTCGGGTCCAGCGCAGCAGCCCGGCGATGCGTGACTCGTCGTCGGTGATCACGACCAGGCGAGCCAGGTGCGGAGAGTTCGGTGTGTCGATCAGGTTGTAGTAGAAGCGGGGGCCTCCGAATCCGGCGAACACATGCACGGCTTCGACGCCCTCGAGGTCTCGTATCAGCGTGGCCAGTTCATTGCCCTTCAGTGCGGTGGCCTCGACGCGAGTGCCTTCACTGAAGCTCAGGTCGATGATGAATTCGTTGCGATCGGTGCTGGGGAAAAAGTCGCGTTGCATCAGACCGCTCATTGCGACGGCAATGCCAACGATGGCGATCGCGGCGATGAGTATCGGCACCGGCCGGACCACGGCCAGATGGCCGAGCCGCCGGCCGACGGTCTCGATCCGCGCCGAATGCTGCCCGGCTCCGGGTTTGAGCAGCGGGGCGGCCAGGGTCGGCGTCACGAATATCGCATACAGGTAGCTGGTGGCCAGGGTCAGCATGACCATGATGGGAATGGCCCGGGTAAAGTCGGCGGTATCGCCAGAGGCGAGCAGAAGCGGGGTGAAGGCGGCCAGCGTGGTGCCCGTTGCTGCGGCCAGCGGACCGGCCAGTTCACGCACCGCAGCCTGTGCGGCCTGGGCGCGTTGTTTGCCGCGGTCCAGGTGCCACTGCAGGTTCTCGACCATGACAATGGCATTGTCGACCAGCATGCCCAGAGCAATGACCATGCCGGCAATGGCCATCTGGTGCAGTACGCCGCCACCGATGGCGTAGATGGCCAGCGCGCTCATGGTGACCAGCGGTAGCAATCCGGCCACGACCAGGCCCAGTCTCAGGCCCATGGCGGCCAGCAACAGGCTGGCCACGATGATCACCCCGATCAGCAGCGACCGGCCCAGCTCGGCAATGCGTTTTTCCACCCACTGCGGCTGGTAGAACATTTCTTCGATCTGCAGTGGTTCGTAGCCGGGTCTGAAATCGTCAAGGTGTTCTCGCAGTTGCTGTCCGAATCGCACTGCGTTGGTGCGGCTTTCCGGTATGACGATGCCCAGGGTGACTGCCGGGCGACCGTCATGCCACACGCGCGGGGCGGCCGGTTCGCTGGGGCCGAGGCGAATGTCGGTGAACGAACCGAGCCGGACCTGGTCGCCATTGGCTGTGGCGATGGGGGTGTCGGCCAGTTGCTCGACCGCATCGAAGTCGGTCAGTGGACGCAGGACCAGGTAGCGATCCCCGGCGGCCAGCGTGCCGCCGGGGGCGACGAGGTTTCGTTCGGCCAGTTGTGCGGCCACCTGATCGTGGGTCAGGCCCAGTTCGGCTGCACGTGCATCATCCAGGGTGACCAGCAACTGCTCGCCGGGATCGCCCAGCAGGTCGATGCGGCCGATGCCCGGCACCCGGAACAGGTCGCGTCTGAGCTGTCGGGCCGCCTCGAGGAGTTCGAGCAGGTCATCGCTGCCGGTCACGGCCAGCACCACGCCGTGGGTATCCATGGTTCGGTCTCGGATCTCGATGTCGGTCACGCCATCGGGAAAACGGCGTGCCGCCTCGTCCACGGCCACGCGAATCCGGTCCCAGACCGTGTCGGTGTCATAGACGTGCTGCTCCATGCCGACTATCACGTGGGCAAAGCCGAGCCGTGCTGTTCCGTTGATCTCGTTGATTTCGTCGACCGAGGCAACCTCTTCTTCGAGCACGTTGAGCACCAGGCGCTCCATGCGTTCGGCTTCGGCGCCGGGCCAATGAACCAGTACGTGACCGTAGCGGTAGGGAAAGAATGGATCTTCCTGGCGGTCCATGCCCAGCCAGGCGGCCAGGCCGATGACCGACAGCAGGCCGACAGCCGCCAGGACCAGGCGCTTGCGTTCGAAAGCCGAGACAATCAGGTTCATGGCAGTACCCGAACCGGATCACCGTCAAGCAGGCGCCCGTGACCGGCAACAACGACTTCATCGCCGGCCTCCAGTCTGCCGTTGACCGTTACGCGACCATCGCGCAGCGAACCCGGAATGACTTCGATGCGTTCGGCCGTGTCCCCGTTGATGCGAAACACGCGCGGTGAGCCGGAAGCCGGGCGGATGACGGCAGCCATCGGCACGCTCAGCAGGGTGTCGCCATCGAACGTGATCGTGACCTGTACCGGCAACCCCGTGCGCCAGTTCGGCGCCGGTTCGGCCGGCAGACTGACGATAACCTCGGCCGGATGACCGGCGCCCGCCGGACCGACTTCCGTGATTTCGGCGGTGAGTGTGGCGGCCTGGTCGGCCTGTTGCACCGTGACCGGGTGCCCTTCGCTCAACATGCCGGCCAGCCGCGCCGGCACATTGACAGCCACTTCCAGCCGATCGGTTGAGACCATCGACACGATGGGCTGTCCGGCCGCCACATGCTGGCCCGGTTCGGCCAAAAGGGCGACGACCTGCCCCGAAAACGGGGCTCGAAGACTGCCTTCCTTGAGCTGGTCGCGGGCCTCGTCCAGGGCCGATGCGGCGGCCTGGCGGGACTCGCTCAGCGCATCGCGGCGCGAACGGGTGCGGTCCAGATCGTCGGTGGCCACCAGGCCACGCTCATGCAGCCGCTCCAGACGCTGTGTCTCCCGTTCCAGTTGTTCAATCTGGCGGTCGATCTCGCGCACCCTGGCCTGGGCCGACTCGACCCCGGGCATCAGCGCCGGATTGTGCAGCACCGCCACCACATCACCGGCACTGACCTGTTCGCCGCGGCGAACGCGGCGCTCGGCCAGGTGTCCGCCCTGCAGAAAGGCCAGCTCGGCGCGCTGAATGGCCCGGGTCACGCCAGGCAGGCGCAGCGTGGTGGCATCGTCGGCGGACTCCACTGCTGCCGTGCGTACCGGCTGGCGAGACAGCTCATCGGTCAGTGGCTGCGGATCCGCATTGCGCTGGCATCCGCTGAGGGCAAGAGCGAAAACGAAAACAGCCGCCGTGAAGGCCCATCGCCATCGTAAACTGGCCGGCCGGTCAGTTATCTGGGCAAGGGAATTCGAAATTGGGATCCGGGTATTCATGAGTCATCCTCTCCGACCGGCGCCTAGTCCGGTTGCAGTCCGCGCATGAAGATTTTCAGAAAGTCGTCGAGATACTGCTCGTCGTTCCCCATGCCGGGCCAGTCGGCATGGTGTTCGCAGGTGGCGAACCATTGCGTGCAGGCGTTGATGAAGGTCGTGACCACGTGCGTGGGATTGACGTCGTCGCGCAACAGGCCGGCCTCCTGGGCTTGACGCACCCGCTCGGCCCCGAGACCGACGAGCTCGGCATCCATGTGCACGCAGCTCGAGTCGCCTTCCAGGTGCGCCCAGGTAAACAGTCGCACCACCTGCGGGTTGTCGGCAAGAAACCGGAAATAGCGCACCACGCCGTTTCTGAGCAGATCGGCGTCCGGCACTCCGGCTTGCTCCAGTTCCTGCTTCTGGCTCTCGTAGTAACGCGAAAAGGCCAGTTCCTTGACCGCGTCCCACAACGCTTCCTTGTTGCCGAAATGGTGATGGATCAGGCTCTTGGTCACGCCCGATCGCTCGGCCAGCTCGCGCATGGTCACCGCCGCAAAACCCTGGTCGACAAACAGCTCGAAGGCCGCCTGGAGTATGCGGGCGCGGGTTTGTTCGGCGTCGCGGGTGGCGGGTTCGGTCATGGGGGGGATTGTATCGCTAACTGGTCGGCCGGTCAATTGAGGGGATGGTGTTAAGTGTTGGGTGTTAAGTGTGAAGTGTGAAGTGGGGGGGGTGGTAGATGGTGGGGTGGGGTGGATGGGTGGGTCTGGTTAAGGGTTTGTTCAAGGTGTGTTCATGGTTTGTTGCGGAAATGGGAATATCATTGAACGTTTGTAGTCTTGTGCTATCGAACAACGCGATGAGATTTGGTTTTCGGATTCCTGTTGCCCTGGTTACGGGCGTTTTGTTGCTGGCCGCCTGTAGTGGTGATGACGGTGTTGTTGAGCAAGCATCCGATGGGGAGCGTCAGGAGCGCTCTCTGCCGGTGCGTGCCGCGGAGACGGGTTCGCGTGACTTGTCGCGCATCGTTCGGCTTTCGGCGCCGGTTGAACCCATGCGGACCATTCGGCTGGCGGCTCGCACTGATGGTGTGGTCACCGATGTTCGGGTCGAAGAGGGTGACCGGGTCGAGGCCGGCGAGGTGCTGGCCAGTATTGATGTGCGCGAACAGCGCGCGGAGTTGTCGCGGGCGCGGGCGAGGCTGGCCGAAAAGGAAGCGAATTTCCAGCGCATGGAACAGTTGCGCGAGCGCGACTACGTCGATGCCGCGCAGTACGAGACCGCGCGCGCGGAGCTGGAGATTGCCCGTTCCGACCTGGAGTTGTGGCAGACCCGGGTGGATTTCGGCACCGTGACGTCGACCATCGACGGCACCGTGGTGGAGCGCTATATCGAGCCCGGCGAGGCGATCTCGCGTCACGAGCCGCTGTTTGCCATCGCCGATCTGTCCAGCCTGGTGGCTCGGCTGGGCGTGTCGGAGCTCGATGTCTGTGGTCTGCGGGTGGGCGATAGCGTGGTTGTCCAGGTCGATGCCGTCGCTGACGGCAATCCGGTTGGCGGTGTGATTCGGCGCATCTTTCCCGCCGCCGACGAAACCAGCCGCCTGATTACCGTGGAAGTGGAACTGCCCGAGGCGCTTGAGCTGGGTTTGCGACCGGGCTTTCTGGCTCGCGCGCGACTGCTGGTCGACAGTCGGCCCGATGTGCTGGCCGTGCCTTCGGTTGCGGTCGGAGAAGAACGAGGCCAGCACTTTGTCATGCTGATCAATGGCGATGATCGACTGGAGCGACGCGAGATCGAGGCGGGGGTGATCCGGGGTGCCTGGCGCGAGGTGATTGGCGGGCTGGAGGCTGGCGAGAAAGTGGTTGCCGCCAATCCGCTGGAGATGAATGCCGGCGAGCTGGTGCGCATCGTCGACCGGGTGGAGTGAATGAATCATGACCGAGAAGCACGAACGACCCGAATCCGAACAAGTTGATCCCGCCCGCGGGACGAAGTACTACAGCGGCCTGACCCACTCGGCCATCCGCCGGCCGGTGGGCACGCTGGCCATTGCCTCGGTAGTGCTGGTGCTGGGCCTGTTTTTTGTCGATCGGTTACCGGTCAACCTGCTGCCCGAAGTCGAATTCCCGCTGGTGCGCATCACCGTCAATTATCCCGGCGTGGCCCCGGAGGTGATGGAAGAGCAGGTCACACGCGTACTCGAGCGCAACCTGTCGTCGGTGGAGAATCTCGCCGGAATATCCTCGCGCGCCTCGGAAGGGCGCACCAACGTTAACCTGACCTTCGAGCATGGTGTCGATCTCGATATCGCCATGCAGAATGCCGCGCGCCAGCTTGAGGTGGCGCGCCAGCAGTTGCCCTCCGATATCCAGCCGCCGCGCCTGCGCAAGTGGGATCCGGGGGAGTGGGCCATCTGGCGGGCGGGCTTCTCCTCGCCCACGCGTGAACCACGCGAGGTTCGCGACTGGGTGGAACAGCGCCTGGTGCCGCAGTTGCAGTCCATCAGCGGCGTGGCCTCCGTGGAGGCGGCCGGTGGCCAGGTCCGGGAAATCGAGGTGGTGCTTGATCAGGACCGCCTGCGCTACTACCGCCTGACGCTGTCGGATGTCGCCGACCAGCTCGCCCAGCAAAACGTCAATATTGCCGCGGGCAACATCACCTCGCCCAACTTCGATGTGATGGCGCGTACCGATGGGCGCTTCGCCAGCCCGGATGACATCGGCGATATCCTGCTGACCGTGCCGGGGACTGAGCGGCGGATTCGCCTGCACGAGATTGCCGATGTGCGCGACGGCTTTGCCGAGCAACGCCTGTTCGTGCGTCTTAACGGCACCCCGGCCACGCAGCTTTCGATCTACAAGTTGCCCGAGGCCAACGTGGTGCAGGTGGTCGACGCCATCAACGAGCGCATGGCCCAGCTCGATGAGTCGGGCTTCATGCCGCCCGACGTTCACTGGGAGGCGACCCGCGATGGCGCCTATTTCGTGCGCGGTTCGGTCGACGCAGTCGCCACTGCGGCCATTTTGGGCGCAGTGCTGGCCATGGTCGTGGTGCTGGCTTTCCTGGGGTCGTTGCGAAAGAGTTTCGTCATCGGTCTGTCGATCCCGCTGGCCGTGCTGTTCACCTTCGTGCTCATGGGTCTGGGCGGACAGACACTCAACGTGATCAGCCTCGGTGGCCTGGCGCTGGGGGTCGGCTTGCTGCTCGACAACGCCATCGTCATGCTGGAGAACATTTCGCGCCACCGTGACAAGCTCAAGAAATCCTCACAGGATGCGGCCCACGATGGGGCCCAGGAAGTGATTTCGGCGATTACCGCCGGTACTTTGACCAACCTGGCCGCGGTGGTGCCGTTCTTGCTCATTACGGGCATGGCCGCGCTGGTGTTTCAGGAGCTGATCCTCACCATTTCCTTTGCCGTGGTCGCCTCGCTGGCCGTGGCGCTGACCCTGGTGCCCATGCTGTCGGCCCAGTTTGGCAAGGTGCAGTACCGGTCCGGCCTCAATCGCACGGCCATCTATCGCGGTTTCGATGCCTTCATCGAGTGGCTGATCGTACGCTATCGGGCCATCCTGCGTCCTGTTCTGCGCTGGCGCTGGGGCGTGGTGGTCGTTTCGCTCGGGCTGTTCGTGGTTGCGGTGCTGGGCATGGGACGGCTGGGCAACGAGTTTCTGCCGCAGCTTGATGACGGTCAGGTCAACGTTCGTATCCATCTGCCGCCGGGCACCACGCCGGAGCAGACCGATGAAGCCGCGCGCATGGTGGAGAACGAAATCCGCAACATGCCGCATGTGGAGAGCGTGTTCGCCATTGTCGGCGGCCATCTGCATGGCGGCGTGGTGTCTGAAAGACCGGGGACCGCGCGCATGGACGTGGTGCTGACCGATGCCGCTGAACGCCCCGAACTGCCGGCCGGACTCTGGGTGGCCGAGGCGCAGGACCGTCTGCGTGAACTCGATATTCCAAACGCCCGCACCTGGATTCGCCCCCCGCGTATTCCGGGGCTTAATTTCGGTGCGCGTGGCACCGACATGGACGTGATGATCGTCGGCGAGGATCTCGACACCCTTGAGAATCTGGCGATGGAAATGGTCGACCGGCTCGATGGCCTGACCGGCCTGGACGATATCGAAATGGCGCGCGACGACCGCACGCCGCTGCTAAGCATCGATGTCGACCGCGAGCGTGCCGCCGCGCTGGGGTTGAATGTCGGCGAGGTCGGCCGCTCATTGCGCGATGCGGTCACCGGGTCCGTGCCCACTCGCTATTCCACCGGTGCCAATGAGTATGACGTGCGCGTGCGCCTGCCGCGAGAGGTCACCGGCGACGAGCAGCAGCTTGGCCAGCTCATCGTGTCCTCGGGCAACGGGCGCGTGATTCAGCTGGCCGATGTCGCCCGCTTCAACATGGGAGAGGGCCCGGCCCACATCGAGCGGGAAAACCAGGTGCGCGTGCAACGCGTGACCGGGAACTTCAATACCGCGCTCAACGATGCCGGCTCGATCATGGATGAGATTCGCGAACGGGTCGAGGCCATGGCCATCCCAGACCAGTACGGGCTGATTTTTGCCGGCCAGTTCGAGACCGCCGAGGAAACGGACCGGGAAATGCTGACCGTCATCCTGCTCGCCCTGTTTCTGGTCTTCGTGGTGCTGGCCGTTCAGTACGACCGGCTGTCCAATCCGCTGGTCATCATGGCCGCTGCCCCCCTGAGCCTGATCGGTGTGGTCAGCATGCTGGCGATCACCGGCACACCCTTGTCGGCACCGGCTTTCCTCGGCGTGATTCTGCTGATCGGCATCGTGGTCAACAACGCCATTTTGCTGGTCGAATACATCGAGCGCGGTCGGCGGCGCGGACTGACCACGGCGGAAGCGGTGGTCGAGGCCGGCGGCATTCGCTTGCGGCCGATTCTCATGACCACGCTGACGACGGTCGCCGGTATGACCCCGCTGGCCATTGGCATGGGTTCTGGCGCAAACCTGATGCAGCCGCTGGCCGTGGCCGTGATCGGCGGTTTGCTGGTGGCCATGCTGCTGACGCTGTTCCTGATCCCCTGCCTGTACGTGATCGTGCAGAATGCCAGCGACTGGCTGGTCGAAAAGCTGACCGGCAAGCGGCCGGATCCGACCCTTGGCGGAGCTGAAACTCAACCGGGCTGATACATTTGGCCCGACCGCTATCGTGGCGGGTCGATGTAGCTGGCCGTGGTGTTGTTGAGCCGAAACCACCCGGCAATACTGGCACGATGGATGCGCGAGGGCAGGACCTCGTGCGGGATCTCTTCGCTCAGGAACAGGGCGATGGTACCGGCGCGCGGCTCGATGCGGGCCATCTCTATATCGCTGTCGGGACGATAGAGAACCAGTTCCCCGCCGTCGCCGAGTTGCCAGTTTTCATTCAGATAGATGGTCACCGAAACGATCCGGTTGGCCGCGCCCCGGAAGCTGTCGAGGTGTCGACGGTAGAAGGTGCCCGGGGGGAAGTGGGCCAGGTGGCCCTCGAACTCGAACAGCCCCAGGAACAACTCGCGGTTGAGATCCAGGCGCAGCTCCTCCAGGCGGTCGAGCAGACGGCGTTGCACGGAACGTTGCCGGGTCAACCAGAAGATGCGATCGCCGCGCACATCGTGGTCGATGTGGAAGTCGGATTCTCGGCCGACACCGGCCTGTTCCAGCCGCTCTTCGCGGGCCAGTTCGATCAGTTCCGAACGCAGGTCGGGCAGCAGGTCGCCGCAGACCATGTTGTCGCCCGACCACCAACCCACGCGTCGCAGGGCATTGGTCGCTGACAGGATGTCACAGGCCGAGACAATATTGCTCACGTCATGCGCTCCGGCAAGAGTGGCGGCGGTTCCGACATTTCTCCCAATTGTTCCTTGAGTTGCTGGATCACGTTTTCCCAGTGCCGGTCTTCTCCGAACCAGGGGAAGGCGGCGGGAAAGGCCGGATCATCCCAGCGGCGCGCCAGCCAGAACTGATAATAGATCATGCGCATCGTTCTCAGCGGCTCGATCAGGTGCAATTGACGAGCATCGAAATCGTGAAAACGACGATACTCCTCCAGCAACCAGCCCAGTTGCTGGCCGCGTTGTTCGGCCTCGCCCGACACCAGCATCCACAGGTCCTGTATGGCCGGGCCGGTCAGACAGTCATCCAGGTCAACGAAATGCGCCTGATCATCCCGCCACAGGATATTCCCCGGGTGACAGTCGCCGTGCAAGCGCAGTTCGGCGACATCGCCCGCGCGCTCCCAGCCGGCCTCGATGGCTTCGAGCAGTTGTTCGCCAAGTTGTTGAAACGGTTTTTCCAGGTGCAGGGGCAGCCACTGCTTGTCCAACAGCCAGCGCACGGGCGCCCGCGCGCGCTGTTCGATGTCGAGTCGTTCGCGGTGCTGAAAGTCGCGGGTGGCCCCGACAGCGTGCATGCGACCGAGCACCCGTCCCAGGTGACGCAGGGTGGGTTCGTGGGCCGGTTCCGGCGCATGGCCGCCACGGCGCGGGAATACGGCGAGGCGAAAGCCCTTGCAGTGGTGCAGGGTGCGTCCGTCAATGGTCGTGGGCGCCACAACCGGCAGGTCATGTTCGGCCAGTTCGGCGGCAAACTGGTGCTCTTCCTCGATGGCCGAGTCAGACCAGCGCTCCGGTCGGTAGAACTTGACCACCACCGGTTCTTTGTCTTCCAGGCCCACCTGCCAGACGCGGTTTTCGTAGCTACCCAGCGCCAGCAGCCGGCCATCCGGCACCAGGCCAAGCTGTTCGATGGCATCCAGCACGTTTCCGGGGTCGAGACCGGCGAATGGGCGTGTCTTGGGGGCAGGGTCGGACAAGGTTCGGACTCCGTGAGTGATCTGCGTCTTGCAGATGCCACCTGTTGGCTTATGATCTATTCATGCCGGCCAATATCGATCTGGTGGCCCATTCGCGTTGACCCTGGCAGTCATTTCGGGAGTATTGTGGCATGAAACTGCATCAATTCGCTGTAGTCCTGGCCTGTGCAGCCTGCCTGAATACTGCCTGGGGAGATGACGATCAGGAGCGCGAGGAGCGCAAGCGCCAGCAACAGGAGCTTCAGGACCTGTCTTGTCGCGACGACCTGGACCGGCCGGAAAGCTGGCTCGACCGCTCACATTCCTATCTGGGTCAGCGCCTGTGCGAGCCGGCCGCCTGGTTCGATGGCTTCTTCGGCGATGAGCGGGCCCTGGAAGAAACCCCGGTAGGCACCTTTTTTCGATTTCGCAATTCGGTCAAATGGGATCAGACCGAAGGCACCAGTCCGGGCATGCAGGTGCGGGCCAACATCATGCTGCCGCGAATCTCCGAACGGGTTCGCTTGCTGGTCAGTCGTGATGAAGATCTCAGCAGCGAGTTTGGCGATGGGCCGCCGGTGGGCGACCCGGACGATCGGACACGTCTCGGCCTGCGATTTCTGGCCAGCGACCGGGCCCGTACCCGATTTGATATCGATGGCACGGTGCGGGTCAGTGGCACCGAGCTCAACCCACGGGTACGCGGTCGCTATCGCCATGTGCAGGGGTTGACCACCCACACCCTGACCCGCCTGACCCAGTCGCTGTTCTGGGAGCGGGAGGAAGGTGTCGGTACCACCTCACGCGTTGACTGGGAGTGGTTGCCAGACCGCGACCGCCTGGTGCGCTGGACCGGTCAGGGAACCTGGTCGGAGGCATCCGACGGGGTGGACTGGCGTAGTTCGCTGGTCGGTTTCCGGCAGCTTGACGCCAGCACCGCCCTGCGCGGAGAGCTGGGGGCTTTCGGCTTTACCCATCCGCGTTTCGAAGTCGAGGAGTATTTTGTCGCCCTGCGGTTCAGGCGCCAGTTCCTGCGTCATTGGCTGTTCTACGAGATCCAGCCCGAGCATGCCTGGCCGCGTGATTTTGAAACCGGCGAGTCGCGCCGCAACGACTGGCGCCTGACCTTTACCCTGGAAGTGCAGTTCGAGAACCGGCGGGCCCGACGGGAACGCCTGAGGCGCTATGCGGGCGAGCAGGAAGAGCTGCAGGAATGGCATCTCGAGCCGATTCCCGTCGAGGCGCCAGGGGAGGAACGGGCCGATGACCCCGTGCTGGAAGACGAAGACAATGACGAGAATGACGAGGACTCCGACAACGGGGAAACGGAAGACCTCGATGGAGCCTGATGGGTGACTATTATCCCGGCACGAATGTGATCGACATTCGTGCCGGGATAATAATCGTTCATGGGTGCAACGGATTGAGTGCCGACGTGCGACTGATGAAAATCAATGCGTCATAACGCCAGGGCAGCAGGGTCGGTACGTAGGCGGCGGGCTGGGCCGGATCGAAGACGACGCCGATGGCGCGGTGGTCCAGTGCAACAGCGTGGTCCTGCTGCCGGAACGCCGATCCAAACAAGACCAGTGCCTGCTCCGGTGCGTGCGCCTCCAACAGGGCCTCGACGCTGCCGGCCTGAGCCTCCTCCAATTCGAAGACCTCCTGTGACGCGCCATCAGTCCGTGCGGCCATGACCTCGCCCGAGTGGGTCGAGAAACCGACGGTGAATACCTGATCCTCGCCCTTGTCCTGGCGCAGGAGCTGGCCGATGCTGACCTGGCCCTGGCCATGCATGGGCGTGGCCCGGGCATCGCCGACATGGGTGTTGTGTGCCCAGAGCACTCCGCGAGCCTGATCGCCGTGGTGTCGGGTCAGTTCTTCGAGGGTGTCGTGGAAGTGGGCCACCCGGCGGTTCCAGCCGTCCGTGCTACTTCTCCGGACCGTGCCATGAATATATTGCTCGAAATGGGCAATGGCCCTGGCGTTCTGACGGGCCTGCCAGTGTTTCGGCGTCTCGTCGCTGGTCTCGTCGAGGATCTCAAGTGCCAGCCTGGCCTGATCTGACAGGCGCTCGTTGCCGGCGACCAGATGGTCCGGATAACCATCGAACGAGTCCGGGAGGTCCAGGAAGTGGCTATAGGCGCTCTTGACGCGGTCGTGATCATCGGGCTGATGCGTCTCGAACCATGCCAGGACGAAGTCCACCGAGTCTTCGGGATTCTGCAGGTCCAGTCCGTATAGACCAATCCGGTCTTCGGCATCCAGTGACTTGTTGTGATCGCGCAGCCACTCGCAGAAATCGGCGAATGCATTGTTGGCCCAGAGCCATTGCGGCCAGCGGTCCAGCTCCTGCATCACGCCGCCGGCACCGTCGTCGTGGTCCCTGGTCAGGGTGACATACTCATTCAGTCGGCCAATGGCCCGCCAGTCACCTTCCACGGCGATGAAATCGAAGCCTTTCTCCTGCACCAGGCGCCGGGTGATGCGGTCGCGCCAGACATAGAACTCACGCGTGCCGTGCGATGCTTCGCCCAGCAGCACGAACCGACGTTGTCCGATGGCCTCGATCAAAGGCTCTAGGTGATCTTCGTTCTCGAGCTTGGTGGCATGTTCGGCGATCAGTTCACCGTAGCGTTCGGCGCTATCCGGCTCGGATTCCGCGGACGCGCTGGCAGCGAGCAGGATCAGGGCTGTCAGGCATACCAGGCGTCGGATGACGCTTTGATTGCAGCTAAAGGACATTCGGTCTTAGAGTCTGTGTTGATCTAAACTGATGGTAGCAGTGTATGAGCCTGAACGTGGCGGTGATCGGAAGCGGTATTGCCGGGTTGGCGGCAGCCCGGGCCTGCCGGGATGCCGGTTCTGCGGTCAGGCTGTTCGAGGCCCGCGAGGAACTGGGCATGGCATCGCAGGCCCTGGAGGTCGACGGCGGAATCGTTGACGTGCCACTCAGGGTCATGGGCGAGGGGCGATGGGACAGGACCCTTGAACTGGCCCGGCGGGTGGGTATGGAGACCTTTCCGGCCGATGTGCAGGTCAGTTGCAGCTGGATGGATCAGCGTACCTGGTTTCGCAGTGGGCAGATGCCACTGACCGGATGGCCCATGTTCGGCTCGCTGCGCCATCTGGGTCTGCGGGGACTGCGTCTCGGGCTCGGCCTGTGGCGACTGGCGCGTCGGACGCGAGACCTGCTGCAAGGAAACGACGACATGCGGCTGGATGAATTCGCCTGGCGGTATGTTCCCGACCGGCTGTTCTGGCGCGGGTTGATTCTGCCCATGCTCTCGACTATCTGCACCTGCAGCGAGCGGCGCCTGAACGACTGGCCGGCCCGTCAGCTGCTTGCTCTGCTTGACGATATCGTGCATTCCGGCGAATTGTTGCGCCTGAAGGGAGGCGCTGCACCTTTTGCCCGCGCCCTGGCTGCCGATATTCCTGCCCATGTGGGCAGTCCGGTGCATACGGTAAAGCCCGATGGAGAGGCGCTGGCTGTACGCAATGCCCGTGGCGATGGTGGTGTCTATGACCGGGTCATTGTCGCCACGCAGGCCAATCAGCTCGACTTTCTCGATGACGATGCGTTCGGTGCCGAACGCCAGCTGCTGGCCGGTATCCCGTATGCCAGTGGCGAGCTTGTGGTTCATCGTGATCCGCGGTTCATGCCGCGCCGCCGGCGTGAATGGACCGCCCTGAATTTCCTGATGGACCGGGGGCTGGAGAACAGCATGTTCACGGTCTGGGTCAATGCCGTCGAACCCACCCTGGCCGGACGAGCGCCGGTCTTCCAGACCTGGAACCCGTTGTTCGAACCGCGCGATGAGCACGTCATTGCCGGCTTTCCCATGCAGCGGGCCGTGGTCAACCAGGGCAATGCCGGTATTCTCGAGCAGTTGGCGCGGTGGCACGACCAGCCCGGGCGTCGGCTATTCTACTGCGGGTCCTGGGCCTGCCCCGGCGTGCCCCTGCTGGAGACCGGCGTGCAATCGGCCGAGGCTGTGGTATCGCGCCTGATCCGCGACCCTCTCGGACCGGCCGGACAGGTGGTCGCCGGCTGAGCGGAGAAAGCGGGTGACCGGTGCGCGACGCGGTTTATCATGAAGTACCCGCGATCACGAAACCCGTCATGTCCACCATCCATTCCCTTTTTGCCACTGCCCCCCAGGGCCTGGAAGACCTGCTGGCGGTCGAGCTGGCCGGCATCGGTCTCGCCGGGGTCCAGGCCGGGCGCGGCGGAGTGCGTTTCCAGGCTGATCTGGGTGGCGCCTACCGCGCCTGCCTGTGGTCGCGCGTGGCCAACCGGATCTTGCTGCCGCTGACCCAGTTCACCGCTGCCGACGATGAGGCCTTGTATGCCGGTGCGCGAAAGATTGAGTGGCGCGACCATCTGGGACCGGACCAGACCCTGGCCGTGGCCTTCACCGGGATCCGGGCCAGTGTCGGTCACGGCCGCTTTGCCGCCCAGCGCATCAAGGATGCCATCGTTGATCAGATGCGGGAACAGACAGGGAAGCGGCCCTCGGTCGACCTCAGCCAGCCCGATCTGCGCATCCATGTGCACATGCACGGCGACCAGGGCAGTGTGTCCCTGGACTTGTCGGGAGACAGCCTGCACAAGCGGGGTGTGCGCGAGGCCGGCAACCAGGCCCCGTTGAAGGAAAACCTGGCCGCGGCCATGCTGCTGCGCGCCGACTGGCCCGAGATGGCCGCCGCCGGTGGCGGTTTCGTCGACCCCATGTGCGGTTCGGGCACGCTCGTTATCGAAGCGGCCTGGATGGCAGCCGACGTGGCGCCGGGACTGTTGCGCACGCGCTTTGGATTCCAGCATTGGCGCGGCCACGACGACGAGGTCTGGAAGGCATTGATCGACGAGGCCCTGGAGCGCCAGGAGGCCGGCCTGGAAAAACTGCCGCCCATGGCGGCTTTTGATCATGACCGCCGTGCCGTCTACCTGACGCGCCAGCATCTCGAACGCGCAGGACTGGCCGGACGGGTGCATGTCGAGCGGCGCGATGTGGCCGATGCCGCCCCCCCGGCGAAGGTGAAGACCGGCCTGGTGGCGGTCAACCCTCCCTACGGCGAGCGCATCGGCGAGCAGCACGAGCTGATGCCGCTCTATCTCAGGCTGGGCGAGACCCTGCGCCGGCACTTCCCGGGTTGGCGGGCCATGGTGCTCAATGGTGCCGGTTGCCGTATCGGGCTGAAGCCCGAGCGCACCTGGCAGGTCAGGAACGGGCCGATCGAGTGCAGCCTGGAACGATTCGAGATCGGCATGGATGCGGGTGAATCAACAGCGCAACCAGCCAAGGACCTGGTCAACAGGATAGCCAAGAACCGCCGCCAGCTCAGGCGCTGGCTGGAACGCGAGAACATCCGGTGCTACCGCATCTACGATGCCGATATTCCGGAGTATGCGCTGGCGGTGGATGTTTACCGCGGAGAGGAGGGTGACTGGCTGCACGTGCAGGAATACGAGCCGCCGGCTACCGTCGATGCGGCGAAGGCCCGCGCCCGCCTGCAGGCCGCACTCACCGCGCTGCCGGGCGTGCTGGGTGTGCCGCCCGAACGCATGGTGTTCAAGGTGCGTCGTCGTCAGCGCGGCAGCGAGCAATACACTCGCCAGAGCCGGCAGTCAAAGACATTGACCGTGGCCGAGGGCCGCTGCCGGCTGGAAGTCAACCTGACCGACTACCTCGACACCGGGCTGTTTCTGGACCACCGCCCGGTGCGCCTGTGGCTGGCCGAGCACGCAAAAGGCAAGCGCTTGCTCAACCTGTTCTGCTACACCGGTGCGGCCACCGTGCACGCCGCCGTGGGCGGGGCGGCGCATACCACCAGCGTCGATCTGTCCAACACTTACCTGGAGTGGCTCAAGCGCAACCTGGCGCTCAACAACTGCCTGGACGAGCGCCACCGCATCGTGCCCGCCGACTGCCGTGAATGGCTGGCACGCAACCAGGAGCGCTTTGACCTGATCTTTCTCGACCCGCCCAGTTTTTCCAACTCAAAGCGCATGGACGGCACCCTGGACATCCAGCGCGATCACGCCGAACTGATCCGTGCCGCCGCGGCCCACCTGAGTGCCGACGGCACCCTGATCTTCTCGACCAATCTGCGTGCTTTCAGGCTGGATAGCGCGCTGGCATCGGAGTTCGATCTGGAAGACCGTTCGAAGTGGTCCATTCCCCAGGACTTCGCACGCAATCGGAAGATCCACCAATGCTGGTTCCTGCGCCCAACTGGCGACAGCAGTGCCACACGGGCATAATCGGCGTGGTCAATTGCTGCCCGGGTTTGAAATGAGCAAAGACAGGTACGATCAGGATCAAGCCGGCGGCGAAGGTGAAGACGAGGCAACCCATGTCTTTCAGGAGGAGCCCGCCGACGAGACGGGGGCTGCTGGCGAGTCTCTGAATCTGCCCGGATACCAGGTCATTCGTCCACTGGGAGCCGGCGGCATGGGACAGGTCTTCCTGGCCAGGCAGCTCGAGCCGGTCGAACGCGAAGTGGCCGTCAAGCTGATTCGGAAGAAGATTCTCGGCCCGGCCAGCGAAGTCCGGTTCCTTGTAGAGCGTCAGGCCCTGGCGCAGATGCGCCACCCCGCCATCGCCCAGATCTTCGAGTCAGGCACCAATCCTGACGGCTATCCCTACTTTGCCATGGAGTACGTTCCCGGCCTGCCATTGAACAGGTTCTGCCAGGAGCAGCGGCTGTCCCTGGAAGATCGGATCGAGCTGTTTATCCGCATCTGTCAGGGTGTGGCACATGCTCACCAGAAGGGGATCATTCATCGCGACCTCAAGCCCGCCAACATACTGGTCGCCCGGATCGACGGCGTGCCCAGCCCGAAAATCATTGATTTCGGTATCGCGGGAACGGCCCTGTCCCGACACGAGCGACGGGACCAGAGTTCGGCTGGAACGCCTCTGTACATGAGCCCCGAGCAGTTCGATGAAGAGGCGGCCATCGATGTGCGCAGCGATGTCTATTCACTGGGAGTGATCCTGTATGAACTGCTGAGCGATCAGCGTCCCTTTGAGCAGCATCTGTTTCGGGGTGCCGACACCGAAACGATCCGGCATCGCCTGGCTGGAAGAACCCCCGAACCCCTGACCGGTTTGCTGGCGGGTGGGGGGCGGCAACTCGCAGAGACTGCCCGATGCCGGCAGACGACGGTACGCGGTCTGGTGCGCAGCCTGCGTGGAGAGTTGAGTGCAATTGCCCACCGGGCAGTGGACCCTGATCCGGACCAGCGCTACGAGAGCGCCTCCGAACTGGCCGAGGAGTTGCGCCGTTTCCTTTCGGGTCAGCCAGTGCGGGCCATGGGCGATTCCCGGGCCTACCGGATTCGTTGTTTTCTGCGCCGCAATGCCCTGGCTGCAACCGGCGTGACGACGATCATGATTTCTCTTGCTGTCGGTTTGAGCGCCGCGCTCCTGGCCATGACGGAAGCTCAGCAGCAGCGCAGGATCGCGGAAGACCGGCAGCTTGAACTGGAAAAGATGATTGGCTTTCAGCAGTCCATGCTGGGGGATCTGGAGCCTCATTTGCTTGGCGAAGGGTTTGTCGAACGACTGCGGCAGCAGTACGCCCAATCCTTTACCGATGAAGCTGATCACGAGGCTGTCAAGGCCGGCATTGAGGCCTTCGAGATCGCTGTGGGACGAATCAACCCGACCGATCTGGCGCAGGACCTGATCGATGAGTTCATGCTCAGGCGGGCGATTGATTCCATCGAAAGCGACTTTGCCGATGAACCCTTGCTACAGGCCGATCTTTACGAAACCGTGCGTGATGTCTATACCGACGCCGGGATGATCGACCTTGCATTGCCACTGGCCGAGCGGGTTGTCCAATTGCGTGAGGATGAGTTGGGACCGGATGACGCACGCACTCTGACTGCACTTCAGCGCCACTATCGCCTGCTTTCCCGAAACAGCGAGCATGAACGTGCTGGCGAGGTGCTTGACCAGGTGCTTGATCGCATGCACGAAGCAGCTCCTGATCAGTTGAGCCTGCGGCACAATGCCTGGGATTCGCGGGCCAATCTCCTGGTCGATACGGGGCAGAACGATGAAGCCATGCGGGTGGCTACCGAGAACATCAAACGGGCCGAAGCCGAGCTTGGGCCTCATCATGAATACACCATTCGGGCAGTGAATACATTGGGTTATGTACACGCTCTGTCGGGGGATATCGAATCGGCACTTGTGCATTTCCGCGACAGCGCTGACCGCGCCCGGGATCACCTCGAGTCGGGCAGTGGAAATTACTACAGTGCCATGCTCAACGTGGGTGCGGCACTGGGAATGCTGGGGCGTCTGGAAGAGGCGCTGGAGATCGAAAACGAGGTCTACGACATCCTGGCCGAGCGCTATGGCCGACGCAATCGCTCTACCCTGAACGTCATGAACAACCGGGCGATGACCCTGATGGAGATGGGGCGGCTGGAAGACGCGGCATCGGAGCTCCGGCAGCTGGTTTCGCTGGCACGCCAGACCTATGGGCGCAACCACCTGACCACGCTGAACTTCCGCCTCAGCCTGGGCCTGTTACATCTGCGCAAGGAAATGAACGAGGAGGCATTGGAAGACCTGGCGGAGGTAGCAACGTGGCGTGAGCATCTGCTGACCGCGGACCATCCCGACACACTTCAGGCGCAGCATCACGCTGCCCGCGCCCATCTGGCGCTGGGGCAGCTCGATCAGGCTGGAGAGCTTGCGTTGCGAGCCTATCGACAACGGGTGGAAGTCCTGGGGGATGATCACGAACTGACGCTGGGTACGGCACTGTTGCTGGCGGATGTACACGCTGAAGCTGATGATCGAAAAGCTGAGCGCGAGTGGCGCGAGCGTATTCACGCCGCGGTTGCCGATCACGGCGAAACGCTGGAAAGCGAACTGATCATGAACGCCGTGGAACTGCTGGCGCTGCGAAACGGCACGTCCGGCTCGCTGGTCGACTGGCTGACTGCCGTGCTGGACAATGAGGACGAGTCTCTGGACGAAGCCCGGGCGGCGTTCGCCGAACTGATCAGTCAGTGATCAGCCCTGGGGCTGCAGATCCAGACACGAAATCAATGACCTGGCGGCCTCGCGGCCCTCGTAGACGGCAGTCACCACCAGGTCGGCGCCACGTACCATGTCGCCGCCGGCAAATATCTTTTCGTGGCTGGTCTGGTAGGCAGAATGGCCGTTCTCGCCGACTTTCAGGCGCCCGTCCTCGTGGGTTTCCACACCGGCCGACAGCAGCCAGTCGGGCGGGTTGGGGCGAAAGCCGAAGGCGATGACCACTGCGTCGGCCGGCAGGGTTTCCTCGCTGCCTTCGACCGGCTCGGGCCGCCGCCGGCCGGCCTCATCGGGCGGGCCGAGCTCGGTGCGGACTACCTTGACACCCTCGGCGCCGTTCTCGCCGACGATCTCGACGGGCTGGCGGTTGAACAGGAATTCCACGCCTTCTTCTTTCGCGTTCTGCACCTCGCGGCGACTGCCCGGCATGTTCTCCTCGTCGCGGCGATAGGCGCAGGTGACCGAAAACGCGCCCTGGCGGATCGCGGTGCGCACGCAGTCCATGGCGGTATCGCCGCCGCCAAGCACGACCACGCGCTTGCCTTCGAGGTTGATATAGCCGAAGCCGTCCATCGGTTCCCTGAGGACCTGACCGATGTTGCCGATCAGGTAGGGCAGCGATTCGATGACGCCGTCCTTGTCCGATCCGGGCAGGTTGCCGGTGACGTACTTGTAGGTGCCCATGCCGACAAATACGGCGTCGTAGTCAGCCAGTAGCTGCTCGAACTCGATATCGCGACCGATCTCGGTACCGAGGTGAAACTTGACACCCATGCCTTCCAGAATCTCGCGCCGGGTCTCGACCACCTGCTTGTCGAGCTTGAATGGCGGGATGCCGTAGGTCAGCAGGCCGCCGATGCGCGGGTACTTGTCGAACACGTGTGCCTCGACGCCGTTTCTGACCAGGATGTCGGCCGCGCCCAGTCCGGCCGGACCGGCACCGATCACGGCTACACGCTTGCCGGTGGGTTGGACCTTCGACAGGTCGGGCCGCCAGCCCTGGCGGAAGGCCTCGTCGGTAATCCATTTCTCCACCGAGCCGATGGTGACCGCGCCCAGCCCGTCGTTGAGCGTGCAGGCGCCCTCGCACAGCCGGTCCTGCGGGCAGATGCGCCCGCAGATCTCGGGCAGGGTATTGGTCTGGTGGCACAGCTCGGCGGCCTCGAACAGGCGACCCTGGCGGGCCAGCCGCAGCCAGTCGGGAATGTAGTTGTGCACCGGGCATTCCCACTCGCAGTAGGGATTGCCGCAGTTGATACAGCGCGCCGACTGATCGGCCGCGCCATCGGCATCGTAGCCGCCGTAGATCTCATCCCAGCCGCGCACGCGAATCGGTACGGACAACACTTCGGGGTCGCGGCGCGGGCTTTCGAGGAAATGGAGAGGACTCGGATTTTTCATGGCATTCATTCAATTCATTGCCAGCCGGAGCTGGGGTTTTGAACATCCAGGCCCCAGAAGTCTGCTGCTTTGGCCAGGGCTGCATCAAGGGTGACCAGCCTGGCTGAACAATCCTGGGCGCAGGCCAGGTGCAGAGCGTCGAGTGTGCGCAAGGCGGTCTTGCGACGACTCAGCCACTCCCGGGCCTGCTCGAAATGACGACCCGTCACCGGTGCCCTGGAAAAGCGCCCGGCATTGAGGTCCTCGCGAAAAGTGGCTTCAATGCGATGGGCCTGCGGTTCGTCCAGTTCCCCGCAACGCACCCAGCGCGCCAAGGCCGAAGCGAACTCGACTTCAACGAGGTCACTGATCAGCACGGGCGTGCTCTGCGCCTGCAGCAAAGACTCCACGGCTTCGCTGGCGGCTTCCTGGCGGTAGTAGGGCAGCACGGCGCTGGTGTCGAAGTACAGCAATCAGAATCGCTCCTCTTCCCGCAGCGCCCGAATGGTTCCGGCCGAAGATTCCTTCGCCGGTGGCAGGGATTGCCGGAGTTTGGCGCGCGAGGGGAAGCGAACCGGCTCTTCTGTGTGGGCGGCAACCAGTCTGGCCACGGGCTTGCCGCGTCGACTGATCACCACGCTCTCTCCACGCTCGACCTGGTCGAGCAGGGCCGATAGTCTCTTGCGTGCTTCGCGAACGTTGGTCGTGTTCATGCTGATGTCTCCATGTGCACACATAAAGTGTACCATTCCGTTCCCGGATCAGGCCGCATCGCGCAGGGCGGAAATCAGGTCGTCGAGTTCGGCGGCCTTGGGTTTGACCAGCCAGAACTTGGGCAGTAGCCGGCGCATGTCGTCGAGCACCCACGCGGCCTGCTCGCTGCCGGTCAGTTCGATATGCCGCATGATCAGTCCCCTGAGGTGATGGACGTGGTTCTCCATGCTGTCAGGTTCGATATGGCGGATGTCGATCAGCTCGTGGTTATAGCGGTCGACGAAGCCGCGATCGAGGTCGAGCACGTAGGCGAAGCCGCCGGTCATGCCGGCACCGAAGTTGATGCCGGTGCGGCCGAGCACGACAACGACCCCGCCGGTCATGTACTCGCAGCAGTGATCGCCGGCGCCCTCGATCACGGCAATGGCACCGGAGTTGCGTACGGCAAAGCGCTCGCCGGCCGTGCCCTGGGCAAAAAGCTCGCCGCCGGTCGCCCCGTACAGGCAGGTGTTGCCCATGATGGGCGTGGTGCGGGCCGGGTAGCCGATGCCCTCGGGTGGAGTGAGCACGATGCGACCGCCGGCCATGCCCTTGCCGACGTAGTCGTTGGCCTCGCCGGTGAGTTTCAGGTGCAGGCCGCCGGCATTGAAGGCGCCGAAACTCTGCCCGGCCGTGCCGGTAAATTCGATGTCGATGGGATGCTCGGCCATGCCCTGGTTGCCCCAGTGCGTGGCGATCTCGCCCGATAGCCGCGCGCCGATGGAGCGGTCGCTGTTGCGGATCGGATATGCAAACCGGCCGCCACGGCCATTCTTCACGGCTTCGGTGGTGTCGGCCTGGATGTCTCCGGCCAATTCGGCGGTATCGTGCGGTGGGTTGCGCTCGGCCAGGCAGTAGTGGGCGGTGTCCGGACTGAGGCCGGATGTGGCCAGCAGCGGCGAGAGATCAAGCTTGTTCTGGCGCAGGGTCAGGCCTTCGATGCGCTTGAGGTACTCGGTGCGGCCGATCAGATCCTCGATCCGGGCCACACCCAGTTGCGCCAGGATCTCGCGCACTTCCCGGGCGACAAACATCAGGTAGTTGATCACCATCTCGGGCAGCCCGATGAAGTGTTTCTTGCGCAGAATGTCGTTCTGCGTGGCCACTCCGGTGGCGCAGTTGTTGAGGTGGCAGATGCGCAGGTACTTGCAGCCCAGCGCCACCATGGGCGCGGTGCCGAAACCGAAGCTTTCGGCGCCGAGAATGGCGGCCTTGACCACGTCCTTGCCGGTCTTGAGTCCGCCGTCGGCCTGAATACGCACCTGGCCCCTGAGGTCATTGGCCATCAGCACCTGGCGGACCTCGCTCAGGCCCAGCTCCCAGGGTGCGCCGGCGTACTTGACCGAGGTCAGCGGGCTGGCGCCGGTGCCGCCGTCGTAACCCGACACGGTGATCAGGTCGGCATAGGCCTTGACCACGCCGGCAGCAATCGTGCCGATGCCGGGTTCGGCCACCAGCTTGACCGAGACCAGTGCATCCGGGTTGACCTGCTTGAGGTCGAAAATGAGCTGCGCCAGGTCTTCGATGGAATAAATGTCGTGGTGCGGCGGCGGCGAGATCAGGCCGACACCGGGCGTGGCGAAGCGCAGCCGGGCGATCAGCTTGTCGACCTTGTGGCCGGGCAACTGGCCGCCCTCGCCGGGTTTGGCGCCCTGGGCGATCTTGATCTGAATGACCTCGGCATTGATCAGGTACTCCGGGGTCACGCCAAATCGGCCCGATGCGATCTGCTTGATCTTGGAGCGCTTCTCGGTGCCGTAGCGGGCCGGGTCCTCGCCGCCCTCGCCGGAGTTCGAGCGCGCGCCGAGCCGGTTCATGGCAATGGCCAGCGCCTCGTGTGCTTCGGGTGAAAGGGCTCCCAGGCTCATGCCGGCCGAATCGAATCGCTTGACGATGTCTTCGGCCGCTTCGACCTGGTCGATGTCGATGGGTGCGTGCGGTGAAGTGAAATCGAGCAGGTCGCGCAGCGTGGCCGGCTCACGCTCGTTGACCAGCCGGGCGAACTCGCGATAGCTGTCTTCGCTGCCGGTCTGTGCCGCATGTTGCAGCGCTTTGGTGACGTCCGGGTTCCAGGCATGGTACTCGGCGCCGTGTACGTAGCGGTACAGTCCGCCGTGTTCGATCGGCACGGTCTTGTTCCAGGCCCAGCGCGCGAGCGATTGCTGGTCGGATTGCAAGTCGGAGAAGTCCACGCCCTGGATGCGACTGACCGCGCCCGGAAAGCATTTGTCGACCACTTCGTCGGCCATGCCGATGATCTCGAACAGCTGAGCGCCGCGGTACGAGCCAATGGTGGAAATGCCCATCTTCGACAGGATCTTGTAGAGCCCCTTGCGGATGCCGCGACGGAAGTTGCGACCCAGCTCCAGCACCCGGTTCTCCGGGCTCTCGATTTCCCCGGCCTCAACCATGGCGTGCAGGCTCTGGTAGACGAGATAGGGGTAGACGGCGGTGGCGCCGAAACCGATCAGGCAGGCGAAGTGATGCGGGTCGCGGGCGGTGCCGGTCTCGATGATGAGGTTGCACTGCGGGCGCTGGCCGGTCTCGAGCAGGTGGTGATGGATCGCGCCGGTGGCCAGCAGGGCATGCACCGGCAGGTGGCCGGGCTTGAGGTAGCGATCGGAGATCAGCAGGATCAGCTTGCCGTCGTCCACCGCCGCACTGGCCTTTTGGCAAAGATCGTCGATGGCCTGCTCCAGCGGCAGGTCTTCCGGGTAGTTCAGGTCGATGAACTCCGATGGCACGCCCAGCTGCGGGGTGTTGATCAGCTGCCTTAGCTTGCGCTGGCTCATTACTGGCGAGTTGAGCACCACGCGTTCGGCCAGCTCCGGGCCGGGGGTGAACACGTTGCCCTTGCGGCCGATGCCGGTTTCCAGCGACATGACGATACGTTCGCGCAGGCTGTCGATGGGCGGGTTGGTGACCTGGGCAAACTGCTGACGGAAGCAGTCATAAATGGACCGGACCCGGGTCGAAAGCACCGGCATGGGCGTGTCGTCGCCCATGGAACCCACCGCCTCGGACTGGGTGCGCGCCAGCACCTGGACCACTTCGCGACGTTCTTCGCGCGACAGGTTGAACATCTTCTGGTAGGTGGCCAGCGTGTCCTTGTCGAACGGTTCGGCGGCCATGTGCACGTCGACCAGTTCGGAATCGAGGTACTTGACGCCCGATTTCAGCCACTCCTGCCAGGGATGCAGGTTCTTGAGTTGCTCGTCGACCCCGCGATGGTCGAGCAGTTCGCCCGATTCGATGTCGGCGACCAGCAGTTGTCCCGGCCCGAGGCGCCCGCGGGCCTTGACCTCCCGGGTGTCCAAGTCAACCACGCCGGTCTCGGAAGCAACGATCAGGCGACGATCAGTGGTCAGCGTCCAGCGTGCCGGCCTGAGGCCGTTGCGGTCGAGTGCGCAGACGGCGAATCGCCCGTCGCACATGACCAGGCCGGCCGGGCCATCCCAGCCTTCCTGGTGGAAAGTGAAATACTCGTAGAAGGCCCTGAGATCGGCATCCAGGTTGTCGGCCGTCTGCCAGGCCGGCGGCATCAGGATGCGCACGGCCTGGGGCAGCGGCATGCCGCCGGTGACCAGCAGCTCGACCATGTTATCCAGCGAGCTGGAGTCGGACCCATGCATGGCGACGGGTTCGTCCAGATCGCCCATTTCCTCGAGCAGCGGCGAGGCCAGCAGCTTGCGCCGGGCCCGGGTCCAGTTGCGATTGCCGCGAATGGTGTTGATCTCGCCATTGTGGGCCAGCATGCGAAAGGGCTGTGCCAGCTCCCAGCGTGGCAGGGTGTTGGTGGAAAAACGCTGGTGAAATACCACGGCCGAGGTGGTCAGACGCTGATCGGCCAGGTCGGGATAGAACTGTGAGAGGTACTCGGGCATGACCATGCCCTTGTAGGCCACTGTCTCGGCCGACAGGCTGGCGACGTAGAACCCGCTATCCGGGTCGATCGAGTTTTCGCAGTGGCGCCGGGCCATGAACAGCCGCCGGCCGAGATCGCCGCGCGGGAGCTCCTGCGGGACGTTGACAAAGATCTGCTCGATGCGGGGCCGGGTGTCGGCGGCACGCTCACCCAGTGCGTCCGGGTTGATCGGGACGGTTCGCCAGCCGGCGACCTCGAGCGCCTGGTCACCCAGGCAGCGCTCGAGCACCGCGCGTTGCTCCTGGTGCTGATCGGGGGACAGAAACACCATGCCCACGGCAAAACGCTCACCCAGCTCGATGCCATCCTCGCCAGCCACGGCGCGCAGGAACTCACCAGGCAGGCGAATGAGAATGCCGCAGCCGTCGCCGGTCTTGCCGTCGGGAGCCACGGCCCCGCGGTGGGTCAGGCGAGTCAGTGCGGCCAGCGCGTCGGCAAGAATGCGGTGTTCGGCGCGGTCTCCGAGGCTGGCAATCAGCCCGAATCCACAGGAGTCGCGTTCAAAATCAGTCTGATGGAGCGTTTTCAATGGGAGGGTGCTGCCCGCCGCCGTTGACGGCTGTTTCAAACGAATGGTCTAGCATAACCAAAAATGACGGACAATCTGAGCACGTTAAGCCATAAGTTTATGGGTCTGAGCTATTCGCGGTTTCGCCCCGTGGCCTTGATCGTGGCCCGGATCGTCCCGACAATAATGCACGCAGCACTCTCATTCATACTGGACTGGAATTCCCATGACTCTCGACCCCGCCGTTCGCGACCGAATTGAACAGCAGATCGCATCGCATCGCTATGTGCTCTACATGAAGGGCACGCCCAAGATGCCGCAATGCGGCTTCTCCGCCCGTGTGGCCGGCATGATCGATCAGCTGCTCGATGGTGATTACGCGGCCTACAACGTGCTCGAGGACGACTCGATTCGCGAAGGCATCAAGGTCTACGGCGACTGGCCCACCATTCCGCAGCTCTATGTCGACGGCGAGCTGGTCGGCGGTTGCGACATCATCACCGAGATGTTCAACTCCGGAGAACTGCACGAAACGTTCGGCCTGGAAAAGCCCGACCGTACGCCGCCCGAGATCGAGATCACCGACAAGGCCGCCGAGAAGATCCGCGAATTTCTCGATGCCTATCCCGGCAACCACCTGCATTTTTCCATTGACTCGGGCTGGGATGCCCAGTTCCAGGTCGGGCCGAAACAGGGCCACGAAATCGAGACCGAGGCCGCCGGCATTACCGTGTTGATGGACCTGGCCTCGGCGCAGCGGGCCAAGGGTGCGAAGATCGACTGGGTGGAAAGCGTGCAGGGCGAGGGACTGAAGCTCGACCTGCCCGGCGCCCCGGCAGCGGTCAAGCAGATGACCCCGGCCGAGTTGCAGGAACGACTGAACTCCGGCGAGCGTCTGCTGGTCATCGATACCCGCTCCGAGGCCAACCGCGCCGACAAGCCGCTGGATTTCGCCCGTCCGCTGGATGCCGACCTGATGGCCGAGCTCAAGGACGGCGATCTCAACCAGCCACTGGTATTCGTTTGCGATGTCGGTGTGACCAGCCAGCAGTACGCCGAGCATTACCGCAAGCAGGGCTACACCCAGGTCTACAATCTCGAGGGCGGTGCCGCCGCCATCAGCGGCTGAGCCGGGTGTCATGACGCTGCCGTGGACAGTCTTGCGACTATTCTGCGCGGCGCTGGTCTTTGCCGTGCTGGTGGCTTGTTCCCCCGATGACGAGGGGGCGGCCCCGCAACCGTCCGATCCCGATCCTGTCGACGAACTGATCGAATTGGCCGACCCGCTGCTCGGTCGGTGGAGTGGTGATCTGGAGGGCATGATCGAGCGACGTCAGATCCGCGTGCTCGTTCCCTACAGCCGCACGTTCTATTTCCTGGACGAACGCGGCAGTCAGCGCGGGCTGTCGTTCGAGTTCATGGAAGCTTTCGAGGACTTTCTCAACGAGCAGCTTGGCCGCGGGCACCAGCGCGTCAATGTCATCTTCGTTCCGGTCACCCGCGATCGTCTGATTCCGTGGTTGCGCGATGGCCGGGGTGATGTGATCGCCGCCAACCTCACGGTCACTCCCACGCGCCAGCGCCAGGTGCTGTTCAGCGAACCGTGGTCGCGCGGTATCGATGAAGTGCTGGTTTCCGGCCCGTCGGCCGAGCCGGTCGAAACCACCGACGACCTGGCTGGCCGCACCGTCTACGTGCGGCCGCACAGCAGCTACTTCGAAAGCCTGGAGCGGCTCAACCGCAGCTTTTCCCAGCGCGGGCTTGAGCGTATGCGCCTGGAGCCGGCCCCGGGCCACTTCGAGACCGGTGATGTGCTGGAGATGGTGGCGGCCGGCCTGATCGATCATGCGGTTGCCGACGACTACCTGGCGCGACTGTGGGAGCAGGCGCTGCCCGATCTGCAAGTGCACGAGAACATCGTGCTGCGCCAGGGTGCCGAGATGGCCTTCGCCGTGCATCCGGAAAGCCAGCAGCTCAAGGTCAAGCTCGATGAGTTCCTGCGCAATCATCGTGCCGGTACGCTGTTTGGCAACGTCACTTTCCGACGCTACCTGGAAAACACCCGCTGGGTGCTGGAAGAGGGCCGCGATGAGGCCGTGGCCCGTTTTGCCGAGCTGGCCGACCTGTTTCGCGAGTATGGCGACGAATACGATCTTGATTGGCTGATGCTGATCGCCCAGGGTTACCAGGAGTCCCGGCTCGATCAGTCGGCACGATCCCCGGCCGGGGCGATCGGCGTGATGCAGCTATTGCCCACGACCGGAGCCGAGATGGGGGTGGGTGACATTACCGAGCTGGAAAACAATATTCATGCCGGGGCGCGCTACGTGCGCTGGATGATCGACCGGTACTATGCCGACGCCCCCATGGACGAAGACAACAAGCTGCTGTTTGCGCTGGCTTCGTACAATGCCGGTCCGCGGCGGGTGCGTGAAATGCGCCGCGAGGCCGAGCGTGTCGGCCTGGATCCGAATATCTGGTTCGACAACGTCGAAACCATTGCCGCCCGGGTCATCGGCCGCGAAACCGTGCAGTACGTGTCCAACATTTACAAGTACTACATTGCCTTCCGACTGGTCAGCCGCCAGCAACGGCTGGAAGTGCCCATCATCGAGGGGTGATGCTGTCTCAGGAAAATTCGGCCACGGCCGGGGCGTGATCGGAGGGTCGTTCGAGCTTGCGCGGTTCTTTGTCGACGTAGCTGGCCGAGCAAGTCTCTTTCAGTGCATCCGAACACAGTACCAGGTCGATTCTCAGGCCCATGCCCCGCCGGAAGGCGGCGGCGCGGTAATCCCACCAGGAAAACACGCTTTCAGGCTGGTCAAACAGACGAAAGGAATCGTGCAGGCCCAGGTCGAGCATGCCCTTGAGCGCCTCGCGCTCGGGGGTGGAGCACAGAATCTTTTCGTGCCAGGCTTCGGGATCGTAGACGTCGCGGTCGTCCGGGGCGATATTGAAGTCTCCCATGACCACGGTTTTCGGGTGACGCGAGAGTTCGTCGGCGACCCATTTGTTGACCGCGTCCAGCCAGGCCAGCTTGTAGTCGTACTTGTCCGAGCCGACTTCCTTGCCGTTGACCACGTAGAGATTGATCACCCGTACATCGTCGACGGTGGCGGCAATCACCCGTTTCTGCTCGTCGGGGAAATCCGGGATTTCCGTTTGCACGTCCAGCAGTTCGTGACGGCTGATCAGGGCCACGCCGTTGTAGGTCGGTTGACCGGCAAAGGCGACATGGTAGCCAAGCTCGGCCAGTGGCTCGACCGGAAACTTGTCGTCGGTGAGCTTGGTTTCCTGCAGGCCGAGCACGTCGGGACGGTGGTGGTCGAGCCATTCCAGTACGTGTTCCAGCCTGACTTTCAGCGAATTGACGTTCCAGCTTGCGATTTTCATGGGACGAGAGTGTAGTGGGATCGGCATGGAAACGCCATAGTGCAGACTGTTTGTGAGAGTCGCATAGGCTCCGAGGCCCGGTTTTTGGGGGGTTGGTGGCTCCGAGGCCGGCCTCAAGCGGGAGGATACGCTTCAGTTCGACGCGGTGGCGAGGCCTTCAGCGTATCCTCCCGCTTGAGGCCGGCACGGCCTGTGTGGCTTGTCTGCGGTATCCCGGAATTTTCGCCGGTGTAAACTTGTGTGGTCTCTACGCTCGGCACAAAAGCGATTCTGCTCCGGTGCTGCCGGATCAGACAGCCTTGTCGAGATCACCAACCAGAAACCATAGCCCCGGAGTCTGAAGGCATGCCGACACTTTCCGATCTGCTCGAGAACAATCGTCAATGGGCCGAGGCGGTGACCGCCGAGGATCCGGATTTCTTCAAACGCCTGGCCGGGCAGCAGAAACCGGAGTTTCTATGGATCGGCTGTTCCGACAGTCGCGTCCCGGCCAATCAGATCGTCGGCATGCAGCCTGGCGAGGTGTTCGTTCATCGCAATGTCGCCAACCTGGTGGTGCACTGTGACATGAACCTGCTGGCGGTGCTGCAGTTTGCCGTGGAGTACCTCAAGGTGCGTCATGTCATCGTCTGCGGCCATTACGGCTGTGGTGGCGTGCAGGCGGCACTGGAGGACCGGCGCCTGGGGCTGATCGACAACTGGCTGCGGCCCATCCGGCAACTGGCGCTGGATCATGCCGCCGAACTCGATGACCTGCCTGAAGATCAGCGCCTGAACAGGCTGTGCGAACTCAATGTGAAACGACAGGCCATCAACCTGGCACGAACCACCGTCGTGCAGGCGGCCTGGGAACGGGAACAGCCGCTGAGCATCCATGGCTGGATCTATGCCATCGGTGATGGCCGGCTAAAGGATCTCGGGCCCGTCTATCGCTCGATGGAGGATCTGGCCTGAGCCAGCTTCTGCGGCGAGCCACTGGTGATCAGGCGACGGGTCAATAGCCGATATCCAGGTAGGACCGCGCAATCTTCTCGATGGCAATGACGTAGGCTGCCATGCGGTAGTCGTGGATTCTTTCGTTGCTGCGGCGCTTCTCGATGATTTCCTGCATGGCAAGGCGCATGGTGTCATCGAGGCCGGAGCGCACCAGGTCGAACTCATTGGCACCCTGGGCAATTTCTTCGCGCAGCCAGTCGGGAACCGTGGTGTTGGTGGTCAACTCAATGGCCGAAATGATGTGGCGTCCACGTGCTTCGTGAAAGCGCTTCTCCATCCGGCCGAATCGCACATGATTGAGGTTCCGGATCCACTCGAAATACGACACGATGACACCGCCGGCATTGCAGTAGGCGTCGGGGATGATCTCTACGCCTCGCTTGCGCAGCCGTTCATCGGCCTCGTAGGTCACCGGGCCATTGGCGGCTTCGGCAATCAGATGGGCCTGAATTTCATCGGCGTTGTCGGTGGTGATGACACCTTCCAGGGCTGCCGGAATGAGGATGTCACAGTCTGCTGTCAGAACACTCGCCCCGTCCTTTTCGAAGGTTGCATCCGGATAGCCCCGGATGCCGTCGTTTTCTTTCATGTACTCTTGGACTGATGCGACATCGAGCCCGTCTTCGTTGATGATGGCACCATCGCGCTCGATGATGCCGATGATGATGCAGTCGTCTTCGGTCTGCAGGAAATGGGCGGCGTGGTAACCGACATTACCCAGGCCCTGCACGATGACCCGTTTGCCGCCGAGGTCGCCGTCCAGTCCGGCACGGCGGACTTCGTCACCGTGCCTGAAGAACTCCCTGAGCGCATACTTCACGCCGCGTCCGGTGGCCTCGTGACGTCCACGCACGCCACCGTGTTCGACCGGTTTTCCGGTCACTGCTCCCATGTAGTTGATGTCATCGGGGAAGAGCTGACGGTAGGTGTCGGTCATCCAGCCCATCTCGCGCGGCCCGGTGCCCATGTCCGGGGCCGGCACGTTCTTGGCCGGGCTGAGATATCCCTTGCCGATGAGTTCGCGGGCGAATCGCCTTGTGATGGCTTCGAGCTGGTGGCGTTCGTACTTGCGCGGGTCCACGCACAGGCCGCCTTTCGAGCCGCCAAACGGAACATCCACGATGGCGCACTTGTAGGTCATCAGTGCCGCCAGTGCTTCTACTTCGTCCTGGTCGACGATGGGGGCATAGCGAATGCCACCTTTCGAGGGCAGGCGGTGGTCGCTGTGGGTGGCGCGCCAGCCTGTGAAGATTTCCGCCTTGCCGTTGATTTCGACCGGAAACGAGATCTGGATGACGCTCTGACAGGTCTTGAGAGCATTGCCGATGCCAGGGTCCAGATCCATGATGCCGATAGCCTGGTCGACCGTGTGCTCGACGCTCTCGCGAAAACTCATACCGCCGCGGGCAAACTTGGTATCACTCATCGATCAGATTCCCTGGTTCGTGTCGTGTCCAGCAACATACTTTCCAGGGACAGACAGGTCAAACGGGGACATCTGCCGCCGGCCGGCGCCGGCGAGGTGGTCCATCGGGCAGGCGGCGCGGGCTGCTCCGCTGCGAAGCGCCTTACTCCGGTTCGTCCCAACCGTAGTCGAAGGTGATTTCCTCATCGGCGGCGATGTTGCGGATGGCGTAGAGTTCGTTACCCCACCAGTCGGCATTGGGTTTGGCCGAATGGTTGAGAAAACGCAATTCGTTTTTGCCGTCGATACCCTCCCAGCACTTGCGCTCTTCGTTCCACAGCCACAGCACGTGCATGCCGTCGCTGTCGGTGGCCGGGCCTTCGTAGGTGCCGATGTAGACATCCCGGGCGATGGGGTGGCGGGCGAATACTCCCCGGCCGTGAATCGGGGAGTCATCCACGTACACCAGCGGGTTGTCGTCGTATGACTGGCTCATCTTGGGTCCGTCGCGGGTTGGAGGCATCCTGACATCGGGTCGGTCTGCGGACTGCGGCAGTGTACCGCGCGCTGACCGTGCCGGGTGGACAATTCCTGTTCAATGGCTTCCGCTGCACTGGGGCGAAGCGGGTGGAGGTGGTGCATGTTGCCATCCTCGACCACGGTCCAGGCCAACAGTCCCAGTTGTGGATGATGGTGCACGGTGAGGCCGTCGGCATGGCTGGCCGACCCGGCGGCCTCGATCATCATCTGCCGTGCCGAATCGAACGTCAGTGGGTTCTCGCCGATGGCCTGCCAGTCCACGGCATGAGCATCCAGCAGCGCGATCATTGTGCGGAAGGCGCGAGTCCATAGCACCGGATCGAGCTGCCGGGCCAGTGCCTGATCGTGTCCCAGGAACTGTACGTCCAGGCGTTTGGCATGTGCGTTCCAGTTCGCGGACAGTGCGCCGGGAAGTTCGAATGTCCGGGGCTGATCCGGTGCCATCAGGGCATGTTCGATCACCGGCCAGAAGCCGCCCAGTCCGGCGCCGTCGAGCTGTACGTGCTGCAGGGCGATCAGGTCGTTGGCGGTCAGCAACTGCCCGTGGACCGTGTCAAGGCCCAGTTGCGTTTGCAGCAGGGCACGGCCCGGTGGATGCACCGCACCGGTCTCGAACAGGCTCGCTTCAAGCCGCTGCTCTATGCTCGTGGCCTGGTCGGTCGGGCCCAGTAGCACCAGGGGAATGACGAGAAACTGCCCCAGCGGGGCATCGGCGCCGGGTTGCAGGTCGCGGTGGGGCAGGCGGCCTTCGTGCGCACCGATGGCCAGCACCTGCGGCTGAAAACCCGATTGCCGCAGCAGATTGCCGGCCAGCTCCTCCAGTGCTGTCCAGGCGGGCAGCCCGGGCTGGAGCAGCTCGGTGGGCTCGAACAGCGCACCACCCGCGACCAGCATGGTCTGCTCGACCTCCGGCACCACCCTGGCCAGGTCACGGGCCAGATGCGCGGCCAGTTCGCTGGCCGGTTCCCGGGCCAGTACCCGTTTTACGGATGCCGGGTCGGACTGGATTTCCAGCCCGGCGGCCAGGCGGATATGATGCAGGGCTTGATTCATGATCAGGAGCTTCGGCTTGGTTGCAGAAAAAACGCTCTGGTGCGTTCAGGAATACCATGAAATGACATGCTCGGAGCTTTACTCGGTGCTCGCAGCGCGGGTGGAGGTATTTGTTGTCGAGCAGGACTGCCCCTATCAGGATATCGACGGGCTGGACGATCGGGCGATTCACGTCAGCGCCCGGGATGAAGCGGGGGGCGTGCTGGCCTATGCGCGTATCCTGCCGCCCGGCTTGCGCTTCGCGGAGCCTTCGATTGGTCGTGTTCTGACCGCCATGCCGGTGCGAGGCACCGGCATGGGTCGGGAACTCATGCGTCGTTGCCTGGCCGAGTCGGCCAGGCGGTTCTCCGGGCAGGCACTGAGAATCTCGGCCCAGCAGTATCTAAACCGCTTCTACACCGAACTGGGCTTCGAGGCCGTGCGCGGGCCGTATTCCGAAGACGGCATTCCCCATCTTGAGATGGTCCGGGCGGCCGACTCAGAACAGCGAAAAGGGTGAGCGACGTCGACCGCCGCCACCGCCATGACGACGCCTGCGGCGCATGCGCGCCAGCAGGGCCTGCTCGCGAGCCTTCAGGAAGTCGCCACGATTAAGTTCATCCGGGTCCATCCCGCGTCGCTTGGCTTCTTCTGCCCGATACTGCACGAAGTCGCGGTAGGCGTCGATTTCCGGCGTCAGTTCACGGCACAGCAGTTCCACCATGATGGCATCGTCGAGAAAGCCGATGCCTGGCAGATGGTCGGGGATCAGGTCCTCGGGGTTGTTGAAGTAGGCCAGTGCGGCCAGCACGCGGCGCTGTCCGACCTCCTGCATGCCCCAGCCCTCGTCTTCGAGCATGTCGATGAGGACCTGCAGCTGACCGAGCCGGTCGCGGATGTAGTCGGACCCGACCGTCTCGTCGACCTCCCGGAGCAATTTGCGGGCACTTTCGATGATCACGTCACGGGGTTGTTCCTCAGTGTTCTCCATGGCCTGGCGGGCCATGCTGCGAAAGCGTTCGAGATCCTTTTCGGTAAATTCAAGGGTGATGCGCAGACTCATGAATGGGTTCCTTGGGATTTGATCAGTCGAAGGAAGGCATCGAAACCGTATAGCGTAGAGGTCTGGTGACGGGCCGTCAATGCCCGCTCAGGCGGCCGCGATGAACAAGGCGACACAGGCGCCCAGGCCTACCAGCCAGGCCAGTGACCGGGCCAGGTGGACATCGGCCAGATAACAGCCGGCATAGACGATGCGCGCGGCAACGAATATCATGGCAATGGTATCGATGGTGGCCTGTGCGGCTCCGGCAAGGTGGGCGATGATGACCGCGGCGGCAAATAGTGGAAACGCTTCGAGGCTGTTCTGTTGCGCCCACCAGGCCCGCTTGCGGTATCCGGTGACCGTTTCATACCATTCTCGCGGTCGGCGGTTGTTGAAACTGCGGTCGCCGGCCTTGGCAATGCCGGCCAGGACGAAGGGAAACAGGGCGGCGATCAGCACACACCAGAAAGCAACGGTCATGGGTGGAATGCTCCGTGTCCAGAATTGAAGCAAGCATACGGCATGGCCGGCATGGAAGACAGTGCCAATGGCCATGCCCGGGTTAGAATTTGCTTTGCTCAGCCATGGCAATCAACTGATGACCCATTCATTTCAGCTGGATTCGCGCCTGGACGGGTTCGTGACCATCACCGAAGTGGCCGATGCCAGCCGGCTGGCCGCGGCCGTGCTGAGGCGAAAGTACAACATGGATGTTCCGCCTCACGGACATCATGTGATTGCGTTTGTCGCCGGCGAGACGGGCTGCTGGTGGCCCGCGTTCTACGTCAATTACCTGCCACATCGAAACGCCATGTTGATCGGCGGCGCCGCAACCGATGGCGAGGTGCTGCGACGGCTGGGTGCACACCAACAGGCCGCGCTGGCCGAGTCCGACGGGCTGATGCTGCAGACGGTACGCTACAGCGAAGCCCGCTTTGCTGATGAGTCGGTGGGAACGTTCGGGTATTGTGGCGACGAGCGTTCATGGTCGATTCTCCAGCGCTGCGGGTATCGCCGCATCGGCGATCATGCGCACCTGATCGTGCGCTGGAACCGGCAGCTGCCCGAAGTGGACCGGGAGGAATTGATCGACAGCGTCCGTGAACTGGGGCCGTTCTAGTGCTGACGGCCTGGTGTAGGATGGACAGCGTTTCCTGCCCGTTTTCGGCAGGATCGAGATCGAGGGGTGGGCATTGTTCAAGATGACGGCCGGGTTTCGAAACCGATGAAGGTGGCCGGGAATGCGCTGTTCGCAGTGGCACTGTTCGCGCTGTGCATGGGGCTTGTGGCCCGTCATATCCAGTCCGTGCAGGTGGCCGACGCCGAGATGAAGCGGTTCCACGCCCTGCAGGAACTGGCCACCCTGCGAGCGCGTATCGAGGGGCATCTCGGTGCCAACCTGATGGCCATGCGTGTATTGCGCGCCGAGCTGGCCGTCGATTCGGTGATTGACCCCGAGCGCGTCAAGCGTCTGGCCGAGGAAGTCCTGACCGATGACTTGCACACTCGCCATGTGGCCGTGGCGCCGGACCTGGTCGTCCGCCATGTGTACCCGCTGGCCGGCAACGAGGCGGCACTGGGTCTGGACTACCGGGACAACCCCGAACAGCTTGGCTCGATCGAGGCGGCGCTGGAGGCTGGCGATATACTCATCAGCGGTCCGGTCGATCTTGTCCAGGGGGGACAGGCCCTGATTGCAAGAGTGCCGGTCTACCTGCACCGCAGTGATGAACTGTGGGGCATTGTTTCCCAGGTGATCGATCACGAAGCTCTGTTTGCAGATGCCGGGCTGCTTGACGACGACCAGTGGTCGGTGGCTTTGCGCGGCGTGGATGGAACGGGCCTGGAAGGAGAAGCCATTGTGGGGCTGGATCGAGTCTGGGAACTCGATCCGGTCATGATGCCGGTAGACCTGCCGGTGGGGCAGTGGCGTCTGGCTGCAATGCCGGATTCGCTGTCCTGGGAGGAGCCTCTGGGGACCTATTCGGGTCGCTGGCTGCTTGGAGTAATGCTTGCGTTGACCGCGACATTGTTGATGCACGGTTTGCTGATCAGCCATATTCGCTTGCGCCGTGCATTCTCGACCATCAGTCACCAGGCACGCTACGACGGGCTGACCGGCCTGCCCAACCGCCAGTTTTTCACCCAGCATCTGACCGCCGAAATTCGCCGTTGCCGACAGCAGGATCTGCGCTTTGCGCTGATGTTTCTCGATCTCGATCATTTCAAGGAGATCAACGACTCTCTGGGCCACGAGGCCGGCGATGAGTTGTTGCAGGCCTGCAGTCAGCGCATTGTCGCGGCGGTTCGCGCCGAAGACATGGTGGCGCGCCTTGGTGGTGACGAATTCGTTGTCCTGATCAGGGGGTTGGGCGATCCCGTCGACGCCGAACTGGCCGCCGACCAGGTGCTCGCCGCCCTGCAGCCACCCACTGAGGTCGCCGGCCACGAAGTCAGCATCGGCGGCTCGGTTGGCATTGCCGTTTATCCGGATGATGGCACCACGACCACCGACCTGCTCAAGCACGCCGATCTGGCGATGTACGCGGCCAAGTCGGCCGGCCGAGCCACGTCCTACTTTTTCAACGAGTCGTTGCGTCACCAGTCGGAAACCCACTTGCTGCTGCATCGAGAGATTCAGCGTGGACTGGCCGACGATCAGTTCGAGGTGTATTACCAGCCGCTGGTCGATGCCACGGATGGTTCGCTGCGCTCGGTCGAGGCCCTGGTACGCTGGCAGCACCCCGAGAAAGGCCTGCTCAGCCCGGCCGATTTCATTCCCGTGGCCGAGAGGACCGGGGTCATCCGCGATCTGGGGCTGATGGTGCTGAAGCAGGGATGCATTGATGGCCGGAGAATGCGGGCCGAGGGGTTGGACATCACGCTCTCGATCAATCGTTCACCGCGCGAGTTCAACGACTACAAGATAGTGCGACGATGGCTGGAAATTCTTGAGGAAGAAGCGTTCGAGCCCAAGTACCTGACGGTCGAGCTGACCGAATCGCTGCTCATGCCTGACCGCGATCGGCAGCACCAGTTGCTGCGATGGTTGCACAAGGGTGGCGTGCGCCTGTCGATCGATGATTTCGGCACCGGCTATTCGTCAGTCACCTACCTCAGGAATTTCCCCGTCACCCAGATCAAGGTCGATGGGGCTTTTGTGGCCAGCATGCTGGAAGACAGGTCACAGTATGCGCTGGTCGAGGCACTGGTCAAGATGGCGCAGGCACTGGGCCTGGAAGTGGTGGCCGAAGGAGTGGAGACTGCCGAGCATGCTCGGGCGCTCGCCGCCATGGGTTGCCACCTGCTGCAGGGGTACTACTTCGATCGCCCCATGCCGCTGGCTGATCTGCTCGAACGATACAGGCCGGTGCAGCCGCAGGGCGGCACGGACTGACGTTCGTCAGTCGGTCTTGCCGGGGTCCGTGTTCTTGGAGCCACGGATTTCCCGATCGGCTTCCTCCACCTCGTTCATTGCGCTTCTGAAGCCCTTGAACGCGCCACCGAGATCCTTGCCCAGGTTCTTGATCTTGCCGCTGCCGAAGATCAGCAGGACGATAAGCAGCACCACGAGCAGCTGCCAGATTCCGATGTTTCCGATTCCCATTGTCCATTCTCCTTGATGTGAGGCCCGGGATCAGCCGCGGTGCTCGCGCATGATGTCCCAGTCCAGTTCGTCCCAGGTGTAGATCCGGCCGCCGTGTTGTCCGGCAAAGGTTTCGGCATTCTGTTTCACCGAAAACGGGGCGGGTGCATGGCCCATAGCGCCGCGCTGGTCGTGGCCGAGCACGAACCAGGCCTCGGTGGCTCGGACCCAGTGTTCGTCGGATGGATCGTCCCAGCCGGTCAGCGACAGGTCGTGCATGAAGAGTGCGGCGATGGCCGGGGCCGATTCGGGTTGCCAGGCCCAGGAAATCAGATCGCCGGTGGAGCAGAACGGCAGCATCTCGCCGTCTCTCAGGCAGGCCTGGCCCTTGGGTCCGGGGAAGCGCACGATGGTCATGCCGCACAGCGTGCACTCGTGTTCGTCGGTCAGGGTGAGCACTCGGCAGTGGTCGTGACCGACCTCGGCCTGCTGGCCGCAGCCGATCAGGCCGGCGGCCGGCAGCAGGGCCAGCATCTGCAGGATCTGTCGTCGAGTCGTCATTGCGCTTGCCTTCTCCGTTGTCCAGTCAGTGTCGCCGGGCGGCGAACAGGGCGGCGGCCAGGGCCAGCGGCAGCACGGTCCATGCCGCCAGTATGCCCATCAGGCGGCCGACCGAAAAGCCCTGTTCGGCGACCACCGAGAGCATGCCGGATGCAGCCGCGGCTTCTTCGAAGCCGGTCAGGTTGACCAGCCGGAACACGTCGGTGGGGTTGATCAGCAACAGCACCTGGAACAGGCCCTGGTCGACCCGACCCTCGGTGCCCACCAGCACGCCGAGCAGGGCCAGATCGTAAATCAGCACGAACAAAAACCAGGCCAGCAGCGCGAGGCCGGCCGCGCGTGCCTTTTCGCGCGTGATGGTGCTGATCAGGTAGGCCAGGGCCAGAAAGGCCCAGCCCAGCAATATGGCGCTGCCAATGAACAGGCTGAACGGGCCAAGCAGGTCGGCGAAGGCGGCTTCCTCGGCCACCAGGCCGATCACGGCCGCGGCAATGCCGAAGCCCAGTGCCGTGGACAGTGCCAGCATACCGGCATGGCCCAGGAACTTGCCGGCCAGCAGTCCGACCCGGCTGATGGGATAGGCCATCAGCAGCAACAGGGTGCCTTTCTCGTCCTCGCCGACAATGCTGTCGTAGGCCATCATCAGGGCGATCAGCGGGATCAGGAACACCGCCAGGCTGGCCAGGCTGACGATGGTGGTGGAAATGCGGGTAAAACCGATCTGGCCGGCTGCGGCCGCGCCGAACCAGGCCAGGGCGATGGCGAGCACGGCAAAGGCCAGCGTGGTGGCCAGCACCCAGCGGTTCCTCAGCCCGTCACGGAACTCCTTGGCGGCGACAATGGCGATCTCACGCATTGGCATCCTCCGGGGCGTCGGCCAGGCGATTGAAGTGAGTGTAGAGCGACTCCAGGCTGGGGGCGTCGACATGGACGTCGCTGACCTCCTCCTCGGCCAGCAAGGCCCGCATGATCTCCAGCTTGCGGCTGGCGGGTGCATCGAACTCGATCAGGTCATCTCGTACTTCACGAGCGGTCAGGCCCAGCCCGGCCAGGCGCTCGTTGATCTGTCCATTGAGCGATGTGGTGCGTGCACGAACGCGTAGCGGCAGATCGGCCTGTGCGCGCAACGCATCGATCGTGCCGTCGGCCTGCAGGCGGCCGTGGGCGAGAATGGCGACGCGGTCCAGGTGCTTCTCGACACCGGCCAGTACGTGCGAGCTCAGGATCACGCTGGTGCCGGTTTCGCGGAGCTCGTCGATCATGTCGTAGACATCGCGCGTGGCGATGGGGTCCAGGCCGACGGTGGGTTCGTCGAGCAGTAGCAGCTTCGGAGCGCCAAGCAGCGCCTGGGCCAGGCCCAGACGCTGGCGCATGCCCTTGGAATAGGTGCGCACGCGCCGGTCGGCCGCATCGCCCAGCCCCACCCGTTCAAGCAGCTGATCGGCCAGTTTGACCTCGATGCGCTTCAAGCGGGCGAAGTAACGCAGCACCTCTCGACCGGAGAGGTTGTCGTAGAAACTCACGTTCTCGGGCAGGTAGCCGAGCTGTAGCCTGAGATGCCCGGCGGCGCGACCGCGCGGGTTCTCGCCGAGCACCTGCACCTGGCCGGCACTCGGGGCGAGCACGCCCAGGATCATCTTCATGGTGGTGGACTTGCCGGCACCATTGTGGCCGAGCAGGCCGAGCACTTCTCCGGCGGCTACTTCCAGGTTCAGGTCGACCACGGCCCGGACCTTGCCGAAGTGGCGGCTGACGTTCTCCAGGCGAACCACGCTGGTCATGTTGTCGGCTCCTGCTGGGCCATGGGGCGCATCAGCGGAGCCGAGTCCCGGACACCGGAGGGGCGCAGCACCGGAAATTCACGCTGGACCCAGCGCAGCAGTTGCACGGCCGGGCTGTTCATCAGGATGCGCGCCATGGGGTAGGTCCAGAACAGGCGGTCGACCGCGTCATTGGGTTCGTGCGGCACATCGCCGATGCCGTCGCCGGCCAGGTCCCAGCCCATGTAGTCGCTCCAGTAGTTGCCGCGCCCGTCGATCGACCACTCCTGGTCGCGGGTGGCCACGTACATGACCTGGCTGCGGTTGTTGATCAGCGCATTCTCGTGGATCTTGTTGTTCTCCGAGCCGGCGGTGAGGTGAATGCCGATGTCGGTGCGCTCGAGATGATTGCGGCGGATGGTGTTGAACTGCGAGTTGTAGATGAACATCGCCTTGCCTTCGGAACCGCGGATGGGTGTACCGGTGCGCGGGTTGGTGCTGGCGGTGATGGCAGTGGCGGTGTTGTCGGTAATGTCGGAATCCTGCAGGTCGTTGATCAGAAAGCCGTAGCCCTCGTCGCCCTCGGCGTGGTTGCCGGCAATGACCAGCCGGCGCGACTGCATCAGAGCAAAGCCGGCGCGGTTGTTCCAGGTGCGGTTGCCGACAACCTCGTTGTCGTTGGAATTCATGTAATGCACCCCGTAGCGCTGGGTGTGCAGGTGGTTGCCCTCGAGGCGATTGTTGTGAGAGAAATCGATGTAAATGCCGTCGCGTGTCTCCCAGACCACATTGTTCCTGATCAGGCTGTGGCGGGTATTGAACAGGTGGATGCCGTTGCCGCGGTCCTGGTGACGCAGGGTGATGTCACCGCTGATGCGGTTGCCTTCCACGAGAGTCTCGTTGCTGCCATGCAGCCAGATGCCGAAGCCGCGTGCCTCGATGCGGTTGCCGATGAGCTTGACGCCTGTGGCATTGCGCGTGGTGTAGATGGCTGAATCCATGTCAGTCAGGTTGACGCCGCCGTTTCTCAGGTGCACGCCCTCGACGGTGACATCCGGTGCGTCGATCCACAGCAGGTGACCCTGACCGCCACCATCGATGGTGGCATCGTCGGTTCCGCGCAGGACGAGCGGGCGGGTGATGCGGAAGTTGCCCTCGTGAATGCCGGGCTGCAGCTCCAGCGTGGCGCCGTCCGGGGCATCTTCCAGCGCCTGTTCCAGCTCACCCGGCTCCACGGCAATCGTCGCGGCAAGCAGGGAGGGTGTGGACAGCAACAGCAGGATGGTCAGAAATGTCTTCATTGATGCCTTTGAATCGAGACGGGGCGGCGGAAGTCCGCCGCCCCGCGTGGTTGGTCCATGAGACCGTTCGAGTTTACGCCGGTTCTACCAGCATGCGCCCGCCCATTTCCATGTGCAGGGCATGGCAGAACCAGTTGCAGTAGTACCAGTACACGCCCGGCTTGTCGGCAACGAAGGTGGCCGAGGCGGTCTGCTGCGGACTGAGCTCGAAGCTGATGCCGTGGTCGGTCATGCAGAAGCCGTGGGTGAGATCCTCGACGCGGTCGAGGTTGGTGACCACGACGGTGACTTCGTCACCCTGCTTGACCTTGAACTCTTCCATGCCGAATGTCGGAGCGACCGAGGTCATGTAGACGCGGACCTTGTTGCCGTCGCGGATGATCTTGTTGTCGCGCTCGACATCGACGCCGTCGGCCTCGGCCATGGCGATGGTCTCGGCGAAGGTGGGATCGTCGCGGCTGTAGATCTGGGAGGTGTTGATCTGGTCGCGACGCACGATCACCGCATCATGCGGCTCAGCGAAGGTGGGCGTGTCGTGCACCAGCTTCATCTCCTCGCCGGAGATGTCGATCATCTGGTCGTTCTCGGCATGCAGCGGCCCGACCGGCAGGAAGCGGTCCTTGGAATGCTTGTTGAGCGAGAACAACCACTTGCCGTCGGCATCCTTGGACTCGGCCAGGGTGGCGTGGTTGTGGCCTGGCTGGTAATGCACGTCGAGCTTCTGGATGATGTAGTCGACGTCCTCGCCCTGCCAGTTGCGCACTGCCTTTTCCATGTCCCACTTGACGATCTGGCTGTCGAGGTAGAGCGTGGTGTAGGCGTTGCCGCGTCCATCATAGGTGGTGTGCAGCGGGCCCAGACCCAGCTCCGGTTCGGCGGCGATAACGTCGCGCGGGTCATCGAGCTCATCGGCAAACAGTGCGTCAAGACGATCGATTTCGATCATGCTGACCGTCGGCGAGAGCTTGCCGGCGGCGATGAAGTACTTGCCGTCGGTGGACGTATTGAGCCCGTGCGGGCTCTTGGGGATGGGCACGTAGCGGGTCACCGCCGAGCCCTTGCGACCGTCGACCACCGGGGTGTCGCCTTCAAAGGTCATGTAGTCGCCGTTGCGCACGGCTTCCTCGATGCGCTCGATATTGAAGATCACCACCCAGTCGCGTTCGGGTGCCATCATGTCGGCCTGGTGCACGGCGCGCTCGGAGTTGTAGCAGGTCGAGGCGGCGTACTTGCCGGTGTAGTCGGCATCCATATTGTCTAGGTTGCCGTCGACCAGTACCTGCCAGGCCACTTCCATGGTCTCGGCGTCGATTGCGCTCCACACCGTCCAGTATTCCTCGGGGTTGTCGAGGTGGCGGCCATCGTTGGGCTTGGGCGTGATGTATTCGGAATTGCAGAAGACGTAGTTGGTCTTGGGCACCTTCTGCAGCCTGAGTCCGTGAATAGCCTGGGCATTGGGTACGGTCGTCATCTTGTCGCACTTGAAGATGTCGAGACGGATGCGCGCCACACGGGTATTGGCCTTGTCGTTGATGAACAGGTACTTGCCGTCGTGGCTGCCGTCGGTATAGCTGACGTGGGGGTGGTGGGCATCACCGTTGGGGAAGCGATGCGAGTCGCCCATGATGCGCTTGGATTCGTTGGTCGTGCCCCAGCCCGAAGCCGAGCAGTGATTGAAGATCGGGATGCGCATGATCTCGCGCATGGAGGGCACACCGAATACACGCACTTCACCGGAGTGTCCTCCGGACCAGAAGCCGTAGTATTCGTCCAGTTCGCCCAGCGGAACATTGTAGTCCTGCGTCGAACCGGAGTTGCGTGCCTCGGCGGTGCGGGTGCCGCCAAGCAGCAGCCCGGCGCTGCCGGCACCGGCCATGCCCAGCGCACCGACGGTGGCGGTCACACCGAGAAAGCGGCGTCGGCCGGAATCCTGTATGTCGGTTTCGGGTGTTTTCGGACTCTTGTCCCGGGTCTTGTCGTTCATCGTTTCCTCTCCTGGTTTGCCTCGTCGTCGAGTAGGTTGTGTGCCTTCATCGCGGATCTCGCGATCAGGTTTCGGCCACTTTCAGTGGCACGCGGTTGTTGCCTGAAGCCAGTTTTTCCGCCTTTTCCCTGCGCTTGCGGCGCATGATCATGGGCGGACACTTCTCATCATTGAAGTAGGTGATCTGGCATTCCAGGCAGTAATGGCACTCGTTGGGATTGATATGGCCGTCGGGATGGATGGCCTGCACTTCGCATTCGGCCGCGCAGATCTGGCAGGGTGAGCCGCATTCCTTGTGGCGCTTGAGCCAGTCGAACAGCCGCAGCCGTGCCGGAACGGCCAGGCCGGCGCCCAGCGGGCACATGTAGCGGCAGAAGAACTTGCGGTTGAACACCGAGATGCCGAGCAGGATCAGGGCATAGAGAATGAAGCCCCATTCGCGCTGGAAGCGCATGGTCACGGCGGTCTTGAACGGTTCGACCTCGGCATAGACTTCCGCCGTGCCGAGTGAATGCAGGGAGATGCCGAACAGGGCGAGCAGGATCAGGTATTTGAGCGACCACAGCCGTTCGTGTACCGCCCAGGGCAGTTCGTACTGCTTGACCTTGAATTTCAGGGCAACGTCGTTGATCAGCTCTTGCATGGCGCCGAACGGACACAACCAGCCGCAGTACACACCGCGTCCCCACAGCAGCAGGGTGACGGCGACAAAGGTCCAGAGGATGAACATCATCGGGTCCATCAGGAAGGTGGACCACTGGAAGTCGGTCAGCAGCGAGTTGGTGAAAGTCAGGATATTGACCACCGACAGCTGGGCCAGCGTGTACCAGCCGATGAACACCACGGTGTAGATCAGAAAACCGGTGCGGATGACGCGAGTCAGTTTTTTTCGCTGGACCAGCCAGTCCTGGAACAGCAGGATGAAGGTCAGCAGCAGCAGGCCGGCGCCGAGCACGCCGATCTGCCAGGTGCGTTCCTCCCATACCGTCACCCACAGCGGTCGGTCGGACGGGCCGGGCATGGCTTGCGGTGGCTCGGGGTAGTCGAACCAGGCCTCCGGCGGTTCGTACTCCAGCGGGAAATTGACGAAGACCGAGTCAAGCGCACCGACCTGGCGGCGCACCAGCAGGTCCAGTTCCCAGGGGCGACCCGGATCGAAGCTGTATTCGGAGCGCACGATGAAGATATCGCGCTCACTGATCTCCGGTGCGCCGTCGGCGGCAATCTGCGACGGTGCGCGTACCAGGTCGGCATCGCGGAACTGGATGGCGCTGTCGCCCTGGTTGATCTGGATGCGGTCGAAAATGCCGCCGCGCACGAAGCCGGTGCCCTTGAAGGAATAGCGTCCGCTGGCGGCCAGGTAGATCGCGTGCTCGCCCTCATCGAGCCGGTCCATCAGCCGCTCGTAGTGGTCATCGCCGAGCAGGTTGCGCCCGGCGGTCGGGGCATTGAGGTAGGCGGCATAGAGGTCGATGAAAGTATCGTCCTCGGCGCCTTCGGGTGGATTGTCGACCTGCTCGGCCTCGGTGCCGATGAAGGCCTCGTCGACCTCGCCGCGGGTCAGGTGCAGTCGGCCGACGCCACCTGTTTCACGCAGTTCGGGCCAGTCCATGGGCTCGAAAACATCGTCCTTGACCGTGGCCGGGTCGGCAATGGGAACGGCATCCGGGTCGACCAGACCATGACCGACGGCGACCAGGCGCGAGGCGTTCATGATGTCCTCGCCCATCACCACCACGGTGACGGTGGCCCCGGAAACCGCATCGACGTAGCTGTAGCCCTCGCGGATGCGCGCCGACAGGCCAACGCGCACGCGGTCGCGGATGGTCTTGCCGACGTACTGGTCGACGAACTCGACCAGGCGGCGTTCGGGAATGCCGACCAGCATGATGGGTTCTTCGTGCTCCAGAACCCTGACGCCGGTGACCATGCCGTCCATGTCCAGCCCGACCAGCATGTTGACCGGTTTGCCGGAATAGGCGGGGATCGGTGCGACGTCGATGGTCTCGAATATCAGGCCGATCTGTTCGTCGTCGCGAAAGACCGGGCGGGCCGGCGGCTCCCCGGCACGGTCGCCGGCATGATCGGCCTCGGGGAAGAACTCACCCAGGGCACCGTCTCGGGGGTCGGCCAGAGCCGGGCCCCACAGCAGCACCGACAGGCTCAGTGCCGCCAGAAGGCGACTCATATGGCCTCCGTGGCTGTCGCGCACCTGTTCAGTGGCGATGGCACTGACTGTTGCTGGTGTACAGTCGGAATCATCCGCTGTCTTTTACCTTTCCCCGATCCGGAGACATGTAAACTGGATATATGATTCTGAATGAGTACGTTAATTGCTTATTTGATCTGGCGCAACTCGAGGGGTTTTTGTTGCAGACAGACTGCCTTGGGACGCGACGCGTAACCATGGAGGAGAACGGCCCATGAGCGAGCAACAAGAGAAGATTCCGGCGCAGATGTTTAGTCGTCCTGGCGTGGTCAATGCTCGCCGTTTTGTCGGTGAATACTGTTTCGAGCTGGAGGGGCTGTCGGAAATGATCCGCGTGCGGATCTTCGGCAGCCTGGACGATGACTGGTACGAGGTGGCGCAAAGCCACTACCTGCAGCCGCCGGGAGCGAACAGCCCGTCAATGAGTGAAACCCAGCGCTACGGCAGCGTGGAGGACGCGCTGAATGACATATTGACGTTGTTTTCCAGCGGCTACGACCAGGCCATCAAAGCCGGGCACGTGCCCGACGACTCCTGGCTGATGCCCAGCCGGGAGCTGGACTGGTAGCATCGTTGTCTGGTCGCATGATCGTTTTTTGGATTCCTGGCTGCGCAGATTTTTCAGGCACCTGTGGCCGGGAAATTACAGAACCGCAGATGAACGCAGATGAACACAGATTAGTCAAATTTCCGACCTGTCTTTCATCTGCGGTTTCTTGAATGAGAGCACGGCCATGGCTGAGAAATCTTGGTAATCGGGTAACGTTTCGAATCGAGGATTCACTGCGCCAGCGTCTCGGTAAGGCGCTGGTGGATCCAGTCGTCGACGCGTTCGACTTCTTCGGGCGAGACCGTGTGTTCGATCGGGAACTCGTTCCACTCGATCTGGTAGCCGCTGGCCTGCAGGGCATCGCGGCTGGCGCGGGCATCAGTGATCGGTACCACGCGGTCGTTTTCGCCGTGCAGCATGAGGATGGGCGTATGGCGACTGGCGGCCTCGGCTTCGTCCATGAGGCTGTCGGCAAACAGCAGTTCTCCCGACATCACCACGATGCCGGCCAGGCTGTGCGGGTAACGCAGGCCGGCGTGCAGTGCCAGAGTGGCACCCTGCGAGAATCCGGCCAGGATGATATGACGGGGATCGCGCCCCTGGTTGCGAAGGCGATCGAGTTGATCGTGCACCATGCGTGTGCTCTCGTCCATGCCGTCACGATCCAGTGGCGCCTCGCCGGGCTCGCCGCGCACGTCAAACCAGGCCCGGGTCGGTCGGTCCTGGTTGACCGTGATGCGCCTGATCGGGGCGCTGGGGGCGATGTAGTGCAGACCGATCTCGCGTGACTGGCGCAGGTTGACCAGGATGGGATTGAGGTCTTCGGCATTGACGCCCATGCCGTGCAGCCAGATGTTGGCCGCCCTGACTTTTCGGCGCGTGTAGACCTCGAAGATCTCCTGCCTGTCACGCTTGTCTTGCTCGTTCATGGTCACTCCCGTAGGCCTGCTGCGTGTGTGAATCTGATCGCGGGATTGTCTACTGTCAAGTGAATCTTTACTTTGATCCCGGTCAAGCGTGAGCTTGGGCGTCGTTCAGAAGTATTTCCAGGTCACCGGGTTGCTTCCAGTCGCGGGAAAACATGTAGCGCGGCAGGTGCCAGCGGTCGCTGGCGGCGGTGACGGGCTCCGGGTCGCAGGCCAGGGCGGCCTGCAGTCCCAGCTCGGGACCATATCTTGGCAGGTATTCCCGCCGTATGTACTCGCTGGACTGGCCGTAGGGGTAGGCGAAGAAACACGGGCGGCGGCCCGCGCGCCGCTCGATGTAATCGCTGGCCTGGTCGACCTCGGCGCGACATTCTGATTCGGTTTCGATCCAGCGGAAGTCGCCGCGCCGGTTGTCGCGTTGCACGGTGCGCTGGAGTGAGCCGTGATTGTGATCCCAGCTATGGTTCTCGATGCTGATCAGTCCGCTTTCATTGGCTTTCGCCCACCAGTCATCACGCCATACATCGAGGCTCATGTAGTCGGTCCTGTCGAGCTCGTCGCGCGCCTGTGGGGAGGCGATGGCGAAGGCGCTGACGTGGGGATGGTGTCGGCCCGAGCTGGCAGGCGAGTCGCGGAACTCGCGCAGGCGCTGGGCCAGGCTCTTCTGCGGGCCGCAGCTGGGATGATCGAAGGCCTCGAAGTCCATGATGGAACCGTCGTCGGCGGTCAGGACCGCCACCTTGTCGGGCAGTGTTCCCGAATCAAGACCGGCCAGGGCCTGTGCCAGAGGCAGCACAGTCCAGCCCTGCGCATCCAGGGTAAGCAGGTCCTCGCCAAAAGCGATCAGGTCGTTGTCGGCGTAGTGGTTGTCCAGCACGCGGATGGAATGCCAGGACAGGATAACGAAACGCTTGCCATGCATGGTCGATCACGCCTCCTCTATCGAAAACGGTTGATCTGGCCGGGCACGGCATGCAGCCAGCCTTCATACTCGACCGAGCGAGTGGGCCCGCGCTCGCCAATCATGCCCAGCTCCAGGGTCCAGGGCAGCGATTGGCGCTGGCCCTCCGACAGTTTGTTCAGGTGTTCCAGTCCCGCGGAGCTGCCGGTCGTTTCGATACGGATGACTTCGCGCGAGCGGGCCGGAAGCTCGAACGGCATTTCATGCCGGGTGCCGGCCAGCTTCGTGCCGTCCAGCTCGAGTTGAATTTCAAGTGCCTTGTAGGCCAGCTCGCGTTCTTGCAGGTTGCGCAAGGCCAGGTTGATCACGAGGTGATCTTCGGTGCGCTCCAGGCTGTCGATGCTGACGCGCAGCGTATCGGTGGAAACGCGCGGCAGCCCTCCCATGCAGCCCATGGTCAGGCTCAGTATCAGGATCAGGACAGTGGACAGGCGATGTCTCGACAACTGCAGCTCCAGGGCTGAAGGATCAGGTCGGTCATGATAACCGCTTCACCGTTCAGGGGAGTATCCGGGGATCGCGTTCGACGCCGGCCGGCTTGCTCTTGCGCCGCTTCGGGTCGAGGCGGTCCTGCAAATCGTCGGCGACCAGGCTGCCGGCCATGACCAGGCCGAACAGAAAGACCGAAGCCACCACGAAGTTCATGTACTGTCCGGCCAGAATGTCCTGACCGGCCTCGGCCAGCATCAGGCCCCAGCTGATCGAGTCGTGCACACCCAGGCCAAGGAAGCTGAGGATGACCTCGATCTTGATCGCTGCCACAAACACGAGCGTGGCCTGGACCAGCAGCACATGGGCCAGGTTGGGCAGCACATGTCTTCGCAGGATGCGCAAGGGTGCGCTGCCGCCGGCGCGTGCGGCCAGAATGAAACCGGATCGCTCAAGCCGGATCGCCTCGGCACGAACCACGCGCGCGGTGGTGGTCCAGAAGGCCGCCATCATGGCCACGTACATGGCTGACGGGTGGCGGTGCAGGGCAAAGGCAATGGCGCCGACGAGAAGATAGAAGGGGATGGCCTCGAGGGTGCCGGTCAGCCAGAGGATGAATTCGTCGATCCAGCCGCGGTGAAAGAATCCCGCGATGCTGCCCATCAGTCCGCCGAACAGGCAGGTGACGACGGCCACGACCAGCCCGATTTCGAATGCCGTGGCGGTGGCTGCCACGCTGCGCGCGAAGATATCCTGGCCGAGGCGGTTGGTGCCCAGCCAGTGATCGGGTGATGGGGGCGCCCACATCGGACCGGTCATGGCCGACCAGTGACCGGACCAAAGGCCGAGCCACACACCGACAGCGGCGAGGGCATACAGGCCCAGGATCAGGACGGGCAGGCCCGACATCCAGGATCTGTATCGAGGCAAGCGGACGATTCGCGGGGTCATGCGACTCGAATCCTAGGATCCGCCAGTTGACCGAGCATGTCGGCCACGGTCACCGTCAGGGCCAGCAGCACGGCACTCAGGCCCACCACGGCCATGATGACTGCCTGGTCGCCGGCCAGGATGGCCTGGTAGGTGATGCGTCCAATCCCGGGCACGGCAAAGTGGCTCTCGATGAGCAGACTGCCGGCAATGGCCAGGCCCGGCACGGTATAGATGATGCGCGTCATGATCGGCAGCAGGGCTGCCGGTAGTACGTGTCGGATCATGATTCGGCGCGGGGTGGCGCCGTAGGCCAGTGCGGTACGCACATGGTCGGCGCTCATGGCATTGACCAGCATGGCGCGAAAGAACCGGGTGTTGTAGCCCAGACTGGCCAGCACGAAGGCCAGGGTGGGCAGGGAGACATGCCGGACATAGCTGCCCGGGTCTCCCACAGCCCAGCCACGCACCGGAAACCAGCCCAGCCAGACGCCGAATATCGCCTGCAGGCCGATGATGATGACCACGAACGACAGGCTCATGCCGACCACCGAGCATCCTGTAATCCAGCGGTCCAGCCGACTGCCACGGTACCAGGCAGCCCACATCGCCAGCGCCAGCGCCAGGGCCGTGCCGAGCAGGAAGCCGGGAGCCAGCAGCATGGCCGACACCGGCAGCGTGCGCCCCAACAACTCACGTACCGATTCTCCACTGGCCTGTGCATGACCCAGATCCAGTGTGGCCAGTCCCCGCAGGTAGTCGGCATAACGGATCCAGAACGGCCGGTCCTGTCCCAGTTCCTGGCGCAACTGCGCCAGTTCGGCCGCGGTCGGGTTCTTGCCCACAAGGGCATGGGCCGGGTCCGGTCCGAAATGCACCGTCAGAGCAAAGCTGATCAGGGTAACGCCCAGCAGCAGCGGTACGGCCGCGGCCAGCTTGCGCAGGAAGAAGGCCGGCAGCTCGCGCCGATGGTTCAAGGTCGCGCTCCCACATCGACAAAGCGCAGGAAGAAACCGCCCAGCATCTCGCGGTCGGGTTGCATGTGCGCGTGCCGGTGCCACAGGTGCAGACGGGTGCGTGCCAGGCTGCCGATGAACACGCAGTCGTCCATCACGATGTCATTGAGCTGACGATAGAGGGCGGTCCGCTCGGGACCGTCAGGCAGCGCGGTAGCGCGCTCGAACAGCGCATCGAACTCCGGGTTGCGGTAGCTGAAACTGTTGGCTCCGGGGGCGGCATTGGGGCCATAAAACAGTTGCAGCGCATACTGTGCATCCGGCCAGGCCATGGTCCAGCCGAGAAGAAAGATATCAAGCTCGCCAGCGGCAATGGCGCGGGAGTATTCCCCGAACGAGGCAAAGGCCCGCGATTGCATGTGGTCACGTGGCAGGCCGGCTTCCACCATGCGCTGGCGAAACTGTTCGAACATCTGGCGCTGATGCACGCTGGCTTCCATGCCGTAGGTCAGTCGCGGCAACTGCTCCGTTGCGGCCAGTTCATCCATGTGTTCGCGGGCCCGCTCGGGTTGGTGGCGGATGCTGTCCTCTCCATGAGACGGATCGAACGCCTCCACAAATGGCGGAATGGCGCCGGGGAATACCTGGGCCAGGCCATGATGGAAGGTCTCGTTGTAGCGGTCCCAGTCGAAGGCGTCGCGCATGGCACAGCGCAGCTGGCGGTTGGCCTGGTCACGTGTCGGTTCCGGGTGGTGACCGATGTCCTGGTTGGCCATATTAAAGCCATAGAGCACAAAGCCGGCCTCGGGTGAAGCCATGCTGTGGTACTGCTGACTGATCTCCGGTGTAAAACGGATTGGATCTCGTGACGACAGTATCCGCGTGGCCTGGTCGGGCGGCACCATGACATTGTCGACCTCGCCAGCTGCGAAGCTGCTCCAGCGTGATCCGGGTTCGGTAATGAAGTGGATCTCCAGTCGGTCGACGAAGGGGTAGTGACGACCGTCCAGGTGCTCCAGTTCCAGTTCCGCATGCAGTTCGGGGTCATGTCCCTCGTAGGCCAGATCGAAGGGGTCGCGGACAAAGTCCGGCCGTCGGAGCAGCACCGCCTGGCTTTCGTCGCGTCGCGCAAGAGTGAACGGCCCGGATCCGACCGGATGGGTTCCGAACTCCCGCCCGCGACTTTCCACCACCTCTCTGGGGACGACGGCCGACAGGGCCATGGCCAGGGTGTGGGCCAGCTGTGGGAATGGTCTCTTGAGTGTGATCTGAAGCGTGTGCTCGTCGAGCGCCTGCAAACCTTCGATGGGCTGATCCGGGTCGGCGCCGGACTCCACCCATTGGTCGAGTCCCAGAATCCGGTCGCGCCAGAGCCAGGCACCCTGCGACCGGGTGGCCGGATCGAAATGCCGCGCCAGGGAATACACCACGTCGGCGGCAGTCACCCTTCGGCCCGTCCCATCCGGGAAAGCCGGGTCGGGTGCGAACACTGCGTCCTCGCGCATCCGGATGGTCCAGACCAAGCCATCGTCGGACACCTCCGGCATGTCGGCTGCCAGGTTGGGGGCCAGTTGATAGGGGCGCTCCAGGTAGCGGTAACGGTAGAGCGTGTCAAAAAGATTCACCACCAGGGTGGACGAATAGACATCGGCCGCGTGGGCCGGGTCCAGGCTTGCGGGAACGCCGTCAATGGCGTGGCGGTAGGTGGTCTCGTCAGCCGCGTTGGTATCGGTTTTGTTGCAGGCCGCCGTGAACGCCAGGGTGGCGAGTACGGCGCAGACGAGTCGGGTGCTGGTCGACATTCGGAAGTCTCCGTGGTTGCGTCAGAAGCGTAGCGAAGCGAAAGCATTGGCACAACTCAAAGCGGTCCGGCCGATGTGGCCGGGCCACCATGTTCAGAAAGTGCTTGACAATCGCGGCAACTGACGATACTGTCGTTTGCCATAAATGGCAAATGCCAATATTGAGGAAAATAGATGGCCAGTCCACTCGCACAAACCATTTCCCTGTCCGCAACAGGGGATCACTGCGCCTTCGCGGCCCAGCGCATTCAGGCGCTGCAGGCCGATGGCGCGGTTTTTGGTGCCGACTGGCCCTGGTACGAGTTGCTGATCCGGCCCGACTCGGCCTGTTTCAACGGCTCTCCCGCCGGTTTTGTCGAGTGCCTCTACCTGCATCGCCCGCCCTCGGTGACCGATGTGGAGGTGCTTGAGCGCGCCGGGTACTGGCTGGCCGAGCGCGCAGGGCCGACGCGCATTAGCGTCAATGCCCATCCCGAATCTTTCATCGCTCCGTATTTCGTGGATACCGTGACCCGGATGCACAAGCTGCTTGGCGAGCAGGGTCATTCGCTGTGTCTGGAGCTGATCGAGTTCGCCGATTGCAGCAACCGCTCAAGACTGATTGAGCATGCCCGCCTGCTGCGGCAGCGCGGTGTCCTGATCGCACTGGACGATTTCGGCAGTCGCATGAACTGCTTTGACCTGTGCGCCGCCGGCGTGGTGGACATCGTCAAGATCGACGGTCGGGTCATCAGTGGATTCGACTCTCGCAGTCATCAGCGCGCCGTGGTCGATTGCCTGACCACGCTGGCTGATCGGCTCGGCGGCGTGGTGGTGGCCGAAGGTGTGGAGCGTCCTCAGGAGCTGCAGCTGCTGAAGGATCTGGGGGTTGGTTACGCCCAGGGGTACCTGGTGCATGAGCCCGAGATCATGGAGATCTGAGCATGGGACAGTTGGCAAGACAAGACGAGAGCAGGGCGCAGGTCGGGTGGCTGGTTGGCGCCATGATGCGAATGATCCGGCCCCTGGTCCGCTTCGCGGTCGGGAGAATTTCCTGTAGCGCACTGGTGGAGCTGGTTCGAGAAGCCTACGTCACCGAGGCGCGTCGCTACCTGGAAGCGGAGAACCCCGACAAGCGGGTCACGACTTCGGCCCTCTCACTGTTGTGTGGAATGGACGGCCGAGCAATCAAGGTCTACGAGACGCGAGATGGCGAGATGGCACTGGCCGATGTCTGCTCGGAAGCTGCCATTCTGGAAATGTGGCGAATGGACGAGTCCTTTATTGATCCCGATACGGGTGCACCGGCCAGGCTGCTGATCCATGGTCCCCACAGCACTTTCCAGCGTCTGGTCAGCCGCTCTGCAGGGCGTGCCGTCACGCCCCAGACTGCACTCGACCGGCTGCTGGAAAGCGGCAACGTACGCCTGTGTGACGACGATACCCGTGTGGAGCTTGTCGACCCGTTTTTCATGCCGGTGGAGCCCTCCGAGCGAACCGCCATCGAGGCCGGCAGTTTTGCGATCAATCGGCTAGGCAGGGCTGTTGCGCACAACACGAGACGACATACCTCCAGCGACTCTTCATGGCTGCAACAGGATCGCTGGACTCATCGAATTCCCAAAGAGCGACTGGAGATCGTGCGGGAGGATATCCGTGCGCTAATCGAGTCGCATATCAGAGCGGTGGAAAACCACCTTGAAGCAGAAGAATTGCATCCATCTAAACGGGATGAATGTTCGATCGGTGTGGGTTGGTATTACTGGGAAAACCCTACCAACACCGAAGAGGCACGGTCTGGGGCAACCTGAGCCGTAGGACGGAATAATCGAAATGCAGGAGAGTTGAATATGTTGAGTTTTATTGAAAAATCTGGAACGGGGATTGGCAAGAGCGGTACGGGAGCAGAACTGTCTCGTCCGTGTCGGAGCCTTTGTGTGGCTGCCGTTGCGTTGGGTCTGGTCATGGGGTCGGCTATTGCTGCCGAGCCTGTTTCCCTGCATGTTTCGCAACAGGACAGCGGCCTGACCATATCCCTGCATGCAGAGGGAAGTGTCTTGGCCGGCGCGGTATCGGCTGATGCCATTCAGCAGGATTACCTGATCGTGCCACTCTATTCTCTGGTCGACGGCGGAAGGCCTTTGGTGCAGGGTTCGGGCAGTGGATCGCCTTCCAGCGAATGTGGTGGTCACTCCCCGCTGGTCCGCGGCTCTGGAAGTGGAGCTGCTGGAGAGAATCATGATGGAGGCCAGCCAGGTCTGCTGGTACAAGGCTCGGGAAGCGGTGCGGCCGGGGAGTCGGTCGGCGTTAGCGATGGCAGTCTGCTGGTTCAGGGCTCGGGAAGTGGTGCAGCCGGAGAGTCGGTCGGAGCCAACGATGGAAGTCTGTTGGTTCAGGGCTCGGGAAGCGGCGCGGCCGGAGAGTCAGTCGGTGCCAGCGATGGCAGTCTGCTTGTTCAGGGTTCGGGAAGCGGCAAGCCGGAAAGTGCAGGCGACAGCGATTCAGGCCTTCTGGTCCAGGGTTCTGGCAGCGGTTCGCCCGAATCTGTAGGTGGCAATGGCTCAAGACTGCTGGTGCAAGGTTCCGGCAGTGGAGCGGCAAGTGAAAGCTGTTCTCCGGTATCCGGCGCCTGGGGTATCGCCGAAGTCGTGATCGATGAAGAAGGGACTCATGTGATTGTTCATCGGCTCTCCGGGCGGTACGCCGATGAAGTCCTCGTTGCACACGCTGGTCATGAAAATTCGCACCAAGGCTTTGAAGTGATTTCACTTCCCTGAGTCTATGAGGTTTCAGTTTGCTGACGGGCGCGTGAATCGCTTCCCCTTCCCTGCCCCCTGACGGCGATTCACATGCTGTTGGCCCCGCCCCGGCACCTACGTGCCGGGGCATTCTTTTTCTAGCCCCTGATGTCAGGGTTCAGATCGGTTTGTGCACGGCAATGAATGCAATCGCCAGGTAGATGCCCAGGGCCAGCCAGTACAGGATGATGCCGCTGCCGCCGTGGCCTTTGCGGAAGGCGGCCATGCCGATCAGGATGTAGGCCACGATCAGGCCGATCTTGAGCCCCAGCCAGGACAGGAAGGTCCATCCCACCATGACCCACAGTGCGATGCCGGTAGCCAGCAGCAGCGTATCGAGGATATGCGGTGCGATGCGTATGACCGGGTGACTCAGCGGCCGATTCGCGACCAGGCGCAGGTAACCTCGCACGGCGAACCCCAGGCCACTGAGCAGCGCAATGAAGATATGGATGTTTTTTAGAAGCGGGTAGTAACTCATTTATAAAGTCCTTCCTCGTTCGTGGCCAAGCCGGACCGTTTACCAACCGCGGCAGCGCGGCAGCCATCGCCGGGCCTGGTCGGGACTGCCGACTATCCAGTAACCATCATGCTGCCCGGCCGTGGCACAGGCATGGTTGGGCAGGACCCGCAAACGGGTGCCAACGGGGAACGTGTCGAGATTCAGCGGTGAACCGTCCCGTCTGCCCACGATGCCGTGCTCCTGGTTGGTGCCGGTGACGATGATGTCATCAAGTGCTTCTCCGTCCTCGCTGCAGATCAGGCCATAGCCTTGATCGATGGGCTGATCGGCGGTGCCGCGATCACGCGACAGCGCCATCCAGCCGGCATCGACCAGCAGCCGGCCATCTTCGCTACGGTGACCAATGACTTCGGTCAACACCGAGATGGCGATGTCGTCGATTTCGCAAACGCCCAGGCCGGCCTGGACCAGATCCTGAAACACGTGCACGCCGGCGCGGACTTCGGTGGCGCCGGTCAGGTCGCGGGCAAAGGTGGCCGTGGGAGTGGATCCGACGCTGACGACAGGAGCCGCGTGGCCGGCCTGCCGCAAGCGCTCGGCCGCTGCCACGGCGCTGGCGCGTTCGGTTTCGGCCATTTGCTGCATGCTGTCGGCGTCGGGGCAGTGATACGAACCGCCGGCATGCACCATCACGCCGTCGACATGACATCCGGCGGCGTCGAGAATGCTGGCGATTTCGATCAGTTCCGGTGCATCGGCACGCAGTCCAGCGCGCTCGCCGTCGGCGTCGATTTCGACCAGTACGCGAAAACGGGTGTCGAACTCACGTGCCGCACGGGCCACTGCGGTGGCCGTTTGCGGATGGTCGAGAATGATGCGCAGCGCCATGCCGCGGGCCATGCGATCGGCCACGGCGGCAAGTTTTCCGGGAGCAATGCCGACGGCGTAGAGAATGTCGGTGATGCCGTTCTCGAAGAAATAGTCGGCCTCGGCCAGGGTCGAGACGGTCACGCCGCCGGGCTGGCCGGCGGTCAGCTGGCGCGCGATGTCGATGTTCTTGCAGGTCTTGACGTGCGGACGCAATGCAAGCCCCAGCGACTGAAGCCGGGTTCTCATGCGCTCAATGTTTCGGGTCATGCGCGCCGTGTCCAGCAGCAGGCATGGGGTGACTGGAGTCGATTCTGACATTGTTCGGTTTGCTTGAATGATTTTGGTGATAGTTTAAGGCTTGGACGCATGCGCGGGGCGCCAGGATGACAAACCGAGTGTACGAGACAGTCGTCGACAAGGCCATCGAACGTGTGGGCAAGAGGCTGGTTGTCGGCTTGCCGCTGGGGTTGGGCAAGCCCAATCGGCTGGTCAATGCCTTCTACCAGCGCGCCTGCAGCGACCCCTCGATTCAACTGGATATCGTGACGGCGCTGTCGCTTGACGTTCCGCAACCGAAGCACTGGCTCGAAGAGCGGCTGATGGGCCCCATTGTCAAGCGCCTTTTCGGGCGCGACTATCCACGCCTGGACTACCTTGCCGACCTGCAGTCCGGATCGATGCCGGATAACGTGACGGTCACCGAGTTCTACTTTCAGTCCGGTGTCGCGCTGGGCCAGCCCGCCATGCAGCGGCGCTACGTCTCCTCCAACTACACGCATGTAGCACGCGACCTCGTCGATCGTGGCATCAATGTGTGCATGCAGCTTGTTTCCGGGCCGGTCGACGGGCGCTACAGCCTTTCGTGCAACCCGGATGTGACGCTGGACCTGGTTCGCCTCGTGCGCGAACAGGACCATGGTCCGTTCATGACCATTGCCCAGGTCCATCCCGACCTGCCGTTCATGCATGGCGACGCCGTGGTCGATCCGGACTTTTTCGACGAGGTCGTCGAGAGCGATCCGGGGCAGCGGCTGTTCGCACTCCCTCGTGCGCCGGTCGCTTTGCAGGATCACGCGGTCGGCTTTCATGCCAGCCGCCTGATGGCCGACGGCGGCACCCTGCAGATCGGTATCGGCTCGCTGTCCGATGCACTGGTTCACAGCATGATCCTGCGGCACGGGGACAATGCCCGTTACCGCAGCGTGCTGGAGGAACTCGGTGTCGAGCGTTGGAAACATGAAGAACGCGGCGAATTCGAACATGGCATTTACGGTGCCAGCGAAATGTTCATGGACGCCTTCATGCACCTCTACCGTGCCGGCATACTCAAGCGCGAAGTGTTTGATGACATCGAAATCCAGGAGCGGGTCAACCAGGGTGAGTCGGTCGAGCAGGCTGGCAGCGGAACCATCATGGATGGCGGTTTCTTTCTTGGTGCCGGTGATTTCTACGACTTTCTCAATGGACTCGACGATGAAGAACGGCCGCGATTTCGCATGCACGGCGTGGGACGAATCAATCAGCTCTACGGCGGGTCCGAAGCGCTGGAGATTGCCCAGCGCCGTCATGCCCGCTTCATCAACACCTGCATGATGGTCACGGCAACCGGTGCGGCCGTTTCCGACGGGCTGGCCGACCACCAGGTGGTCTCGGGCGTGGGTGGCCAGTACAACTTTGTCGCCATGGCCCATGCCATGGCCGACGGGCGCTCGGCGCTGATGCTGCGTGCCACCCGCGAGAGCAGCGAAGGCACGACCTCCAACATCGTCTGGGAATATCCGCACACCACGATCCCGCGTCATTTGCGCGACCTGGTGGTCACCGAATACGGCATTGCCGATCTGCGCGGCAAGACCGACGAAGAATGTATTCAGGCCCTGGTCGGGATCATGGACGCCCGCTTTCAGGATGAGCTGGTGGAGCGGGCCAGAAAGTCTGGCAAGCTCGACCAAGACTGGCGGATTCCCGATGCAGCCCGACGCAATACACCAGACTACCTGGAGAAAGTATTCGGATCGTTTTCTGACGACTTTCCGGACTATCCCTTCGGATCGGATTTCACCGAGATCGAGAGGCAGCTGATTCCCGCCCTGAAACAACTGAAGTCAGTGGCCGAAAGCAAGCCGGCACTGATTCGGGCCCTGTTCCGTGGTCGTCCGGGTGACCACCCCGAAGCGCTTGAACGGCTGGGCCTGGATCAACCCGACTCCGTTAAAGAGAAGCTTTACGCGCGACTGGTGGCAGCAGTCCTGGCTCGCTGACCTCGTAGCAGCAGCGCATCATTGAATGATCGAATAATGCGCCATCCAGTTCAGCAGGTGGCTGACGGTTGCGTCCGGCTGCTTCATCCAGGCGTAATGATCTGCAGGAAACTCGTCGCTGGCCTTGATGGTGTAATGCTCGACCCGGCACTGGGTCAGCTTGCCGGTCAGCCAGTGCAGGGAGGCGTCGGGCACGAACCAGTCCGCGGCCATGTTCATGCCGATGGCCGGAACAGCCAGATCCCGCATGCCGGCTTCCAGGTCGGTGGCGACACCCGAAGGGTGGTACTCGCCGGTGCGTGCCGAGCGCGTCCAGTCCGAAATCACACCCCGTGCCTCACGTCCGGCAAAGCCCAGTGATTTTCCGGGGTAGTGGCCGCGCACACCGGCGATCAGGGGAAAGCCAAACATTACCGCGACCATGACCAGCTTCATTTTCCAGTCGAACAGCCGCCAGTAGGGCGATCCTCCGGCGATCAGGGCCAGGGCGTCGCAGCGGTCGGGTTTCATGGCCCCGAGCAGGCAGGCAAACTGCGCGCCCAGGCTGTGACCGGCGATGATCAAGCGCTGCCGGTTCGAATAATCGTGAATGGTCGCGAGCGCATCGAAGAGGTCCAGCTCCAGCAGTTCCCGGTAGCCCCAGTCGCAGATGCGGGCAGCGCGCACGTTCGAAGAGCCGATGCCACGCCATTCGTGGATGAAGACCTCGATGCCGTGCTCGGCCAGCGCCTGACCGAAATCGATGTAGTGTCGCGCGCTCAACCCCATGCCGGGCAGGAAGAACAGCGTGTGTCGGGGCTGCTCGGCAGGTACGTGGATCAGCTCGAAGCGGTGGTCGTCTTTGGTTTTGATGGGGACGACGGGTTGGGGGTGGGGCATGGGGAGTGGGAAGTGTGCAGTGTTAGGTGTTAGGTGTTAGGGGTAGAATGGTTGGCTTTGATGTTTGGTGGTTTTTTTATGGCGTTTGTTGATCCTTTGCCGGTTGATCATACACCGGAGTTGGTGGATACCTTTCGGCATTTTGAGGCGATTCTTGGGTTTGTTCCCAATAGTCTGCTGACCATGCAGCGTCGGCCGGGTATCGTGAAGGCTTTTGGTGAGTTGACTGCGGCGGTGATGGATCCGCAGGGGAGTGTGGATCCGGCTTTCAAGCGGCTGTTGGCGCATTTCGCCAGTCGCGCGGCCGGGTGTCAGTATTGTCAGGCTCATTCCCTGGTTGCGGCCGGTATCAGCGGTTTGCCGCAGGAGAAGCTGGATGCCTTGTGGGATTACCGGGCCAGCGAGCATTATTCTGAGGCCGAGCGGGCGGCACTCGATTTTGCCCTTGCCGCCGGTAGCGTCCCGAATGCCGTCGACGAGGAGATCATGGCGTCGCTCAAGGCACACTGGAGTGACGAACAGATTGTCGAACTACTGGCGGCGGTCTGTCTTTACGGCTTTCTCAATCGCTGGAACGACTCCATGGCCACCGATCTGGAATCCCGTCCGCGTGAGCTGGGAGAGCAGCTGCTGTCCCGCGGCGGCTGGACAGGAGGTCGCCACCTGGGAGAGGGCTCCTGACAGACACGCCGGAACTCACGGGTGCAGGGCCCGGTCTGGGTAACTAATTCATTTGCCATGGCGGAGCGTCGTTCATGCCATTCTTTCGAAGCGTTCTGGTTTTTGCTTTTCTGATCGTGCCCGTGCTGGCATGGCCCGGCACTTTTGCCGAAGTGCAGGTGTTCGATGCTTTCAGCGGCGACAGGCTGGCGCGGGGAGAGCTTGTGCCCGACCAGCGGCTTGTGTTCGAGACTGATACCGGGGATCGGCGCTATCTGGCCTTGCGCGACGAGCGGTTTCGTGGGAGTGATGTGCTGGAGATTTCGCTGGCCGATGAAGAGGAGGTATGGTCGCGGGCCGGCTATGCGCCAAGAAGTGTGCCGGCACGTAATACCTTCGGTCGCTTCAGGGTGGAGACCGTGCCCGGCGGCTGGTCCGACCGATTCTGCCGAGCGGTACGCTCGGCCCGGTCCGGCGCCGGTCGTGAAGCGTCCATCGAGCTGGAGGTCGGCGGTGCGAGATATGTCAGTGAGCCGGGCTGGAATGGCTCGGGCGAGGTGGACCTGCTGGCGCCTGCCGCGCCAGACCGAGAAGCAGAGTGGCAGGCCCGTATTCACAGCGACGGGCAGCTTCAGGTTCGTCAGGGACGGCTGGGTTCGTGGCAGGCTATTGGCGCGGTTCGAGATGACTTCGGCATGGTTCGGAATGCCCGGCATTCAGCCGGCATGCTGAAGGTCAGCCACGAACCGGCGCGCTACCCGCAACGCTTCTGTCAACGCTACGAGCAGCAGGGCGAGGCTTACCAGCGCAGCATTGTCAGACACTACTTTGGCCGGGCGGATTCTGAATCTGCCAGCGAGTAGTGGTCAGGTAGCTGTCTGATGCAGCGCCTCCAGGAAGCGCTCGACCTGGTCGGGCGGGGTGGCCCACGAACAGACCAGTCGGGCCAGATCGTCATGGCCAGGCCAGATGTGGAATTCAAAGCCGGCTGATTTCAGCGCCTGAAGGCGTTCGGGGTCGGCCTGCATGAACACTTCATTGGCCTGCACCGGCCAGGACAGCGAGGCATGCGGGCATTGTTCGATGCCGTGGGCCAGTTGCAGGGCGCGATCATTGGCATGGCCGGCCAGTTTCAGCCAGAGGTCGTCGTCCAGCATGGCCAGCAGCTGGGCCGAAACGTAGCGCATTTTCGACAGCAGGTGGCCGGCTCGCTTGCGGCGGCGCGCCATGCCTTCGATCCATTGCGGATGACCGAATACGACGATCGCCTCGGCCATCATCGCGCCGTTCTTGGTGACCCCGAAAGACAGCACGTCGACGCCGGCCTTCCAGGTGATGTCGGCCGGTGTGCAGCCCAGCGACACGACGGCATTGGCAAAGCGTGCGCCATCCATGTGCAGGTGCAGCCCGCGCGCATGGGTGACCTCGGCAATCGCACCGATGGCATCTGGAGTGTAAGTCGTGCCGCACTCGGTGGCCTGCGTGATCGAGACCACCGAGGGCTTGACGTTGTGCACACCATGGCGGCCGGCCGCATCAATGGCCTGCGCCAGCCGCTCGGCTTCGAGCTGGCCATTGGCACCGGGCAGGGGAACCAGCTTTGCGCCGCCGGAGTAGAACTCCGGTGCGCCATTCTCGTCGTTGTGGATATGCGCCAGCTCATGACACATCACGGCCCCCCAGGGCGGGGAGAGCTCGGCAATGGCGCTCGAGTTGGCCGCCGTACCGGTGGCAATGGGCAGGACCCGGCATTCGGTTTCGAACAGCTCGGAAAAGCGGGCATCAAGCGCCCGGCTGTATCGATCCTCGGAATAGGCCGTGGCGTAACCCTCGTTGGCCTGGACCAGGGCCTCCATGACCGCCGGATGCGCCGGTGCCTCGTTGTCGCTCTTGAAATTCATGGGCTGGCGATGTCGGAAACTCAGCGCAATAGCCTAGCACCGCCAGGGGAGTGGGGTGGCGGGTGTGGTGTCGGGAAAATCCGGGCTTGGAGCGGTGCGGAAAAATCATCCAGCCATCCGTACTGACAGCCTCCTCTGTGGCTTGGCGAAACGCTATGAGTTTCAAGAGGCAACGACATTATTGTATCGGCAGCAGAAAGCCCCCCATTGCCCTGACTGGCCGTGGCAGGCGTACACCGCGAAAAGCCCGGCTTTTCCCGATACCACCCGTTCCACCTCCACCCCTCAAGAGGCGACAATACGCCCCCATGAGCAAGATTCCGACCTTCGACCCGGCAGAGGTGATGCAGCGCGATATCGCCTGGCTGAAGCGTCGCCACAAGCAACTGGCACGATTTCGCGGCCCGGCCGACAAGCGCGAGAAGCTGCTGGCCGGCTACGAGCAGCGGCTGGGCCAGTCGCAGGCGCAACGCGAGGCGCGCCGGGAAAACCGGCCGGATACCGGCGAGCCGCCGGACCTGCCCATATCGGCCCATGCCGAGACCATCGTCGAGACGATTCGCGACCACCAGGTGGTGATCGTGGCCGGCGAGACCGGTTCGGGCAAATCCACCCAGTTGCCCAAGCTGTGCCTGCAGGCCGGACGCGGCGAGCGGGGGCTGATTGGCTGTACCCAGCCCCGGCGCATTGCCGCGCGCTCGGTGGCCCGGCGTGTGGCCGAGGAATTGGGCACCGAACTGGGCCAGGCTGTGGGTTTCCAGGTGCGATTCACCGACCAGGTCTCGGATCAGAGCTATATCAAGTTCATGACCGACGGCATTCTGCTCGCCGAAGTGCATCGTGACCGCCTGCTTGATGGCTACGACACCCTGATCATCGACGAGGCGCATGAGCGCAGCCTCAACATCGATTTCCTGCTCGGCTATCTCAAGCGCCTGACAAAGCGCCGGCCCGATCTGAAGATCATCATCACTTCGGCGACCATCGATACCGAGCGCTTCGCCAGACACTTCGATGATGCGCCGGTCATCACCGTGGAAGGTCGCAGTTATCCCGTTGAGGTGCGTTACCAGGAACAGGGTGACGGTGAAGATCTGCCGCGGCAGGTCAGGCGGGCGGTCGATACCGTCAGCCGTATCGACTCGCGTGGCGACATTCTGGTGTTTCTGCCCGGTGAGCGTGAGATCTTTCAGGTCTCGCGTGCACTCAAACGCGCCAATCTTTCGCACACCGAAGTGCTGCCGCTTTACGCCCGCCTGCCGGCCGGGCAGCAGGACCGGATTTTCAAGACCGGCACGGGCCGGCGCATCGTCCTGGCCACCAACGTGGCCGAGACCTCGCTGACCGTGCCGGGTATTCGCTTCGTGATCGATTCCGGCCTGGCACGCATCTCGCGCTATGCCGCGCACTCGCGCGTGCTGCGCTTGCCCGTCGAGCCGGTGTCGCAGGCCTCCTGTAACCAGCGTGCCGGACGTTGCGGCCGCGTCGGCCCGGGCACCTGTATCCGTCTGTTCGACGAGGCCGATTTCGAATCCAGACCGGAGTTCACCGAGCCGGAAATCCAGCGTGCCGGGCTGGTGGGCGTGCTGCTGGAGATGCTGGCCCTGGGGCTGGGTGATCCGGAAGATTTTCCATTCGTCGACTCGCCACCCCGACGCCTGATCGGCGAGGCCTGGCAGAGCCTGGTGGAGCTCCAGGCAGTCGATGAAAACCGTCGTATCACGAAACTGGGTCGTCGGCTGGCGCGCCTGCCGGTCGACGCCCGCCACGGTCGCATGCTGATCGAGGCGGCCGAGCGCGGCGCGCTGGCCGAAGCCCTGGTGCTGATTGCCGCGCTGTCGATTGCCGATGTGCGCGACCGTCCGCTGGACCAGCAGCAGGCTGCCGACCAGGCCCATGCCCAGTTCGTGGTGCCGGGGTCGGATTTCCTCACGCTTCTGAAAATGTGGCGGTGGTGGCAGGAAACGCGAGCCGAGCTGTCGCGCAGCAAGGCCGACCGGACCGCGAAAGCACAGTTTCTGGCCCCGCAGCGTCTGCACGAGTGGGGGCAGTTGCACGGCCAGCTCAAGCAGATCGCGCGCGAGGAAGGCTGGAAACCCGGCAAGCTGGGTGATGCCGATGACGACGATGTTCATCGCAGCCTGCTCGCCGGCCTGCTGGCGATGATCGGCCAGCACCAGGAAAAAGGCGAGTACCAGGGCGCGCGCGGCCACAAGTTCCGCATCTTTCCCGGTTCGGTACTGGCCGGTCGCAATCCGGGCTGGATCATGGCCGCCGAGCTGGTGGAGACCGCGCGGCCTTATGCCCGCATGGTCGCCCCGGTCAAGCCCGAATGGCTGGAGCAGCAGGGCGGGCATCTGCTCAAGTCACGCGTGTTTGATCCCTGGTGGGACCGCCGCTCAGGTCGGGTCATGGGCTACGAGCAGGTCAGCCTGCATGGCCTGGTGCTGGTTGAAAAGCGCCGTGTTCACTATGGCCCGCACGATCCGCCGACGGCCCGGGCACTGTTCATCCGACACGCCCTGGTGCGTGGCGAAATGCATTCCCGGGCCGAGTTTCTCAAGCGTAACGAGGCGCTCCGGCGGGAGCTGGCCGAACACGAGCACAAGCGGCGCCGGCGTGATGTGCTGGCCGCCGAGGCCGAGCTGGAAGCATTCTTCGATCAGCATCTGCCGGCCGATCTGTATACGGCAAAGGCCTTCGGCCGCTGGTATGAATCGTTGAGCCGGGACGAACGCGAGCGCTTGCTGTACGACCGCGCTACCCTGCTCAGAGACCAAGCGCCCCTGGCCGGGCAGGACGCCTTTCCCGAATCGCTGGACACGGGGCCGGAACGGTTCCGGCTGCACTATCACTTCGATCCCGCCGCCGACAACGACGGTGTGACCCTGGACTGTCCGCTGCACCTGCTCAACCAGCTCGATACCGATCGTCTGCAGTGGCTGGTGCCGGGATTGCTGGAAGAAAAGGTCACCGCGCTGATCGCCAGCCTGCCCAAGTCCCGGCGTCGCTCGCTGGTCCCGGCCGCCGAGTATGCCCGCGCCGCGCTGGAGTCGCTGGGCGCACCCGAGGGCTCACTGCTCGAGCGACTGGCCGATGAGCTCTCGCGCATGTCCGGTATGACCATCGAGGCGGGTGACTTCAAGCTCGACAAGCTGCCCCGGCACCTGCATTTCCTTGTTCGCGTGCGTGGCGAAGGCGGCCGACTGCTGGGCAGCAGCCGTGACCCCGGAGCCCTGATCGAGCGCTTCAGCGATCAGGCCCGGCGCGAGTTCATGGATCGACAGGCCGGCCAGTGGCAGCGCGACGGCCTGGGTCCGGGCGACTTCCCGGAGCTGCCCGAGATCATCACCACGCGCGGCGGGCACAAAGCCTGGCCGGCGCTGGTGGACCAGGGTCGGCAGGCCGGTGTGCGCCTGTTCGACACGGTGGAGGAAGCCAGGCAGGCCCATTTTGACGGCCTTGCCGCACTGCTCCAGGTCGCGCTCAAGGACAAGTGGAAATACCTGGGGCGCGATCACGGCCTGTCGCGCGAGGCCCAGCTGGCCTGGACCCGTGTCGAAGATGTTTCCAGTCTGACCGAATCATTGCGCCGGCTGGCCCTGCGCACTTTTCTGGCCGACGCTTGGCAGGTGCGTGATGCCGACGCCTTTCACCGCCTGCAGACCGAAATCCGTCAGCAGTTGATCGAGCGCTACCGCTCGGCGGCCAGCGACCTGGATGCCTGTCTGCTCCAATGGCACGAGCTGTCCCTGCGACTCGACGGGCTGGAGGATGCCGCACCCCGTGCCGTAGCCGACATGCGCTCGCAGCTTGACGATCTCATGTACGCCGGTTTCCCAGACGATATCCAGGCCGACCGGCTTGCCCATTATCCCCGCTACCTCCAGGCCCTGGCGCAGCGCCTTGACGCGCTGGAGATCGATCCGGTGCGCGATGATCAGCGCATGGCCGAGATTTCGCCCTGGTGGCACCGCTACCTGGAGTACCTGGGAGACGGCGGCTGGTACACGCCGGCACTGGACCGGTTTCGCTGGCTGGTCGAGGAATTTCGTGTCCAGGTCTTTGCCCAGCGCCTGGGTACCGACGGCAAGGTGTCTCGCAAGCGGCTGGAGCAGGCCTGGTCGGACGTGGAACAATAGGCTGCGGAAACTGTGTCGTGTGGTTGGAGCCGTGCGGTCGATCAACTTGTGACGAATTTGGCGAAATTGGCAGAAAGGACTGAATTAACGGAACTTTTATGCCTGCACGATGGTCATTTTCCATTCAGAAGGGTTACAATTCACTAGTCGACAACCAACTGAGAGACTCCTGAACGTGAAACAGGCAGCAATTTCGGGCGCCGGATTGGCCCTGTGCATTCTAGGATTGACCGCCGGATCAGTCGCTCATGGCCAGAGTAACGGGGATCTCTGGTTTTCCATCATCAACAGTGAAGCCGGGCTGTTTCCGGTGATCGAACCGGCCGGAAACGAATCCGTGGTGACGTATGACATCGACTCCGGTCGAGTCAGCCTGGATATCGGTGTGATCGGTGGCGAGTTCAACGAGCCGCTGTTCTGTTTCGACTTCTCCGAAGAATCTCGGCCGGTGACCCTGCATGCTCATGACGCCAATGGCCATCTGATCATGGATGATATCGGCATGACCTCCGGGATCGACTATTACCTGTCTAACGACGAGCTGTCCGTGGCCATGGCAGCTTCAGTGCAATGCTTCTACAATGGGTCAGTGGGCGGTCACTTTGGGCGTTTCGGCACTCAGCCCAGTGAGTACTCCGGGCTGCCACCGCGCAGTGATGACCAGCTATTTCGGGATGAGTTTTCTGCCTTTCCGAATCTTACGGTCTCGTACAACGACCTGCCTGAGAACGTCATGCGAGGTGATGTGTTCGACTATACAGTCACCATCGCCAACACCGGGGTGGTTTCTGCCGATCAGCTAGCCTTCCAGGAGGTCTTTCCCGTTTCCGATGTGTATTCCGCGCGTCTTGATGCGGGGGGCTGGGGTTGCTGGTCTCTACCGGAAGATACTGACTTCTGCCCGGCTTTAGAAGGCAGTGATCCACTACGCTTCGAGGGACTTGTCCTCCCGTCGGGTAGCGAGATTACGTTTACGGTTTCTCGTACGGTGTCCGACGCAGAAAGTCAGAGCGGAAACATCAATCTTTACGCTGCCGCGGTGAATGGTGCAGGCTCACTGGCTGCCTTCGATACAGCCACGGGCAGTGTGCCGATCGTCGGAGAGCCCCACGAGATTATTTTTGCTGTCGACCCGGTCAACACAGAGCAGGGTGAGACTATGGAGCCGGTAGTCATTCATGTCGTTGATGGTAATGGCAATCAGGTGGCTTCCGACAGTTCCACAATCATTGATCTCAGGATTTGTGATGGGGATATTCAGAATTGCGGTGGCACGGTTTCCTATCTGGTTTCGGAAGGGGAGGCGGTTATAGATGACATCGAGACCGATGATATGGATCCGGGTACGTACGTGTTCAGGGCCAATCCGGATAATGTTCAGTATCCAATGTCGACTCGCATCAGCCAATCATTCGAGATCACCGACTAGATTCTCTGATGCCTCCGGCAGGGCGTGGGTGCATGCCCCGCCGGGGATTAGTGTCACCCGGTCCGAAGTCGTCCTGCAACGGGACGAGTTTGGTTCTGGGAACTGAGTCGCCGGACAAGACCCGGATTGGTTGCCATCAGGTTCTTGCACCGTGAAATCCTCACCGGAAACGGAGCACAAGGCGCTGCTGCGCTGGGTCGAAGCGCATGCCTCGGGCCAGGACGGGCCGGGCGCTGATCTGGTCGCTCTGGTCGAGCAGTTGGTGGCGGCCGCGGGGGATGAGGTCGGGCCCGTGCTGTTCCGGGTCCGTCATGCGCTGGAAGCCCTTTCGCGTATCCGGGCCGAGCGCGCTGCTATCGAAGCCACCATCCTGCTGCCGCTGGTGGTCGGCAACGGGCAGGCCGGCAACCTGCCGGAGGAGACCTCCGACGAGGTCCGTCGTCTGCTTGAGCAGCTCGCCACCCTGGATTTCTTTGGTCGTACCTACCTCCCGCATGATCAGCATCGCGCCGAGGGCCTGAGGCAATTGCTCATGGCCCTGGTGGCCGATGTGCGGGTGGTGCTGATCGCGCTGGCCTGGCAGATTGCGCATCTGCGTTCGGTGGATGATGCCGATCCGGCGGTGCGGCGCGAGGTCGCCCGGGAGACCCAGTTGATTCATGCGCCGCTGGCCAACCGGCTGGGCGTGTGGCAACTCAAGTGGGAGCTGGAGGATCTGTCGTTCCGCTTCCTCGAGCCCAATACCTACCAGCGCATCAGCCGGCTCGTGGCCGAGCGGCAGGCTGATCGTCAGGCGTTCATCGAGCGATTCATCAGCGAGTTGCGCCAGCGCGTGTCCGAGGCCGGCATCGACGGCGAGATCACCGGCCGGGCCAAGCATATCTACTCGATCTGGCGCAAGATGCAACGCAAGGGGCTGGATTTTCACGAACTCTTTGACGTGCGCGCGGTGCGCGTCCTGGTCGATACGGTGGAGCAGTGCTACGCGGTGCTGGGAATGGTGCACACGCACTGGCAGCCGGTGCCGGGCGAGTTCGACGACTACATCACCAATCCCAAGCCCAATCTGTATCGCTCGCTGCACACGGCGGTGGCCACCGACAGCGGTCGCGTGGTGGAAGTGCAGATCCGTACTCACGAGATGCATCGCCACGCCGAGCTGGGGGTGGCCGCTCATTGGCGCTACAAGGAAGGGGGCGGGCACGACGAGTCGCTGGACCGGCGTGTGCAGATGATGCGGCAGTTGCTGGAGTCCGAAGGCGGCGAGGACGATGCCTCGCTGATGGAGAGTTTTCAGAACCTCACCACCGAGGACCGGGTGTATGTGCTCACGCCTGGCGGTGAGGTCAAGGATCTGGCCGCCGGCGCCACGCCGCTGGATTTTGCCTACCTGATTCATACCGAGGTCGGGCATCGCTGTCGTGGTGCCCGGGTCAATGGCCGCATCGTGCCCTTGACCACCGAGCTGAAAAACGGCGACCGGGTCGAGATCCTGACCGGCAAACAGCCGCATCCCTCGCGTGACTGGCTGGTGCCGCGCCTGGGTTATCTGAACACGGCGCGGGCGCGCGGCAAGGTTCGGACCTGGTTTCGCCAGGCCAACCAGGAAGAGAACCAGGCTGCCGGCCGTCAGGCCGTGGAAAGCGAGTTCCGGCGTCTGGATCTGGAATTCGATGAGATCGGCCGGGTCGTTCAGAAATTCAATGCCAGTCGGGTCGAGGATCTGCTGGAGAAAGTCGGGGCGGGTGACATCACCGCGGCCCAGGTGGCCAATGCGGTCGAGCGCCTGCATCAGCGCGAGCAGCAACCCGAAACCGAGCTGGCCGTGCACAAGCCGCCGCAGCGCCGCGGCGAAGAAGATGATGTGCGCATCGAGGGTGTGGGCAGCCTGATGCACCAGATGGCGCGCTGCTGCCAGCCGGTGCCGGGCGACGAGATTGCCGGCTACATCACGCGGGGACGGGGCGTCAGCATTCATCGCCAGGACTGCCGACAGTTTCTGGCACTGCAACGGCGCCACCCCGAGCGGGTGCTGGATGTGTACTGGTCAACCCGGGCACAGGGACGTTACCCGGCCCGGATTTGCATCGAGGCATGGGACCGCCGCGATCTGATCCGGGATATTGGTACCCTGTTGGCCAGTGAGCGGGTCAATGTCAGCGCAATGAATGCACGCCATGCCGAAGGGTCGGACAGTGTCGAAATGGACTTGACGGTCCAGGTCGAGGATTTCGATCAGCTGGCGGTGCTGTTGACGCGTTTGCAGGGCATACCCAACGTCACCAGCGCGCGGCGATTGCGATAGACCGATGAATCAGCCTGCCCGACGCGTCAGCGTCATCATTCCCAACTGGAACGGTGCGCACCATCTGCCCGGCTGCCTGGATTCACTGGACCAGCAGCGGTTTAGGGATTTCGATGTCATCCTGGTCGACAACGGTTCGGAAGATGACTCGCTGGCCCTGGTCGAGCGTGACTACCCCTGGGTACGCATCGTGCGCAATCACGCGAATCTCGGTTTCTCCGCCGCGGTCAATGCCGGCATTCGGGTCAGCAGCAGCGAGTTCCTGGCGCTGCTCAACAACGATACCCGCGCCGATCCGGGCTGGCTGGAGCGACTGGTCGATGCCATGGATGCCACGCCCGGGGCCAGCTTCGCGGCCTGCAAGATGCTGCGCTTCGACCCCCCGCACCGGATCGACTCGGCCGGCGACCGCTTTTCCATCTGGCGCGGGGGCGGCATCAATATCGGGGCGGGGGAGCCGGCCGAGCATCACTCAGAGCCGGCCTGGGTATTTGGAGCCTGCGCGGGAGCTGCCCTGTATCGGTGCAACCTGTTCGACGATATCGGGCCGTTTGACGAAGACTTTTTCCTGGTTTTCGAAGATATCGATATCGACCTGCGGGCGCAGGTGGCCGGCCATCGCTGCCTGTACGTGCCCGATGCAGTGGTCTATCACAAGCGCGGCGCGTCCACCGATGTGGCCTCGGCGCTTGTGACCACCCGTTCGCTGCGCAACATGATCTGGGCGGCAGGCAAGAACCTTCCGCCCGCCCTGTTGCTGTTGTGGCTGGTTTGCTTCGGCCTGCGCCTGTCGTGGACAGCCGTTCAGCGCATCGTGCTCATGCCCTTGCGCCGGATCCGGCGGCGCCTGTCCCCGCGCGATCGGCGTTTGCCACAGTCCAACACGGATCCAGAACCGGAACTGGACTTCCGGCTTGCCCTGCGCGCCCTGACTGACGGCTTCGGCCAGTTGCCGCGCCGGCGTCGAAATGTCCGCGCCCTGAGGCGCCTGGGCTCACGGCAACTGTGGCCGGTCCTGATCCGTCCCGTCCAGGGCCTTGGGGACTGAGTCAGTCGCCTGCCCGGGCAGAATGGAGATCAGGGCCCGGCGTGCGGCCTCCATGGAAAAGTGTGTCTGCACGTTCTCAAGGCCGCCTGCCGACAGTCGGTTCCAAAGCGCTTCGTCGCGGTAGGCCGATACGATGCTTCCGGCAAAGGTTTCGGCATCGTCGGCCACGAGCACATCCTGGCCGTTTTCCAGAAACATGCCTTCGGCGGCACAACGGGTTGCCACCACGGGCAGGCCATGGCTCATGGCCTGGTTGACCTTGCCCTTGACGCCCGCCCCGTAGCGCAGCGGCGCCAGCGACAGTCGGCAGCCTTCCAGAAACGGTTCGAGCTCGGGCACGAAACCGTGAACCACCACGCCCGGCCGGTCGAGCTCGAGAATCTCCGGCGGCATGCGGCTGCCGATCAGGTGCAGCTTTACATCGGGCAGGCGGCGTCTGACTTCGGGAAAGATCTCGTCGACCAGCCACATCGCCGCATCGACATTGGGCAGATGCTGAAAGCCGCCGACGAACATCAGGTCGCTGCGTTCGCTGAAGGGTTTGCGGCAGCCATGCACGGTGTGGATATTGGACACGATGCGAACATCGTCATCGGGTCTGAGGTCGGCCAGCAAGTCCCGCTCGGCGGCGCTGACCACCAGTGTGATGTCGGCCTGTCGCATCAGCCCCAGCTCCTGGCGACGGCTTTCGCTTGCTCGCCGACGGGCCTCGTCCGAACCGGTGACCTCCGCTTCGCGTTCCTCGCGCAGAAAATGAAGGTCGACGGTATCGAAGATCAGGCGGGCACGCGGGCACTGTCGTCGCAGTCTGGAAATGATGGGTGCCAGAACGTAGTAGCGGCTCACGATCACCAGGTCCATGTCGTTGCCATGCTCCCGCAACCACTCGTCCAGTGAGTGGATGCGCGGTGCGCACAGCACCTCGATGCCGGCCTGTTGCAGTGCGTCTGAATAGCCCGGCACCCAGGACAGGTTTTCGGGCATGAAGCTGACCTGGTAGCCAAGATCGCGTAGCAGCGTCATCATCGCCATGATGCGCACCGAGCCGGAGTCGTGGTCGGGCTGGGGGGTGACGGCATCGATCAGCAACAGGCGCTTCGGACTGCGTCTGAAGCGCAGGTGCCTGACCGGGTCGCTGCGATCATGGCGCGGCTCGGGGGGCGGATGTTCGGCCAGTACTTCGGCCCACTTGTCGCGGAACTTGTCGCGGTTGACCGCCTGGTAGCGCTTGGTGCCGCTGGACTCCTCGGTGCCCGAGCTGATGCCTTCGTGGTGGACGATGGTGGCCGCTGGCTGGTAGATGACTTTCTTGCCCATGGCCCGCAGCTGGAAGCACAGGTCGGTGTCTTCGTAGTAGGCCGGGGCGAAGCGGGTATCGAACCCGCCCAGTGACCGAAAGTCATCGCGGCTTACGGCCAGGCAGGCGCCGGAGACGTAGTCGGCTTCGCTGAGGAAGTTGTACTGCGCCCGCTCGGGGTCGTCGCCACGGCCGTAGTTCCAGCCGCTGGCGTCGTTGAAGATGATGCCGCCGGCTTCCTGCAACTTGCCGTCCGGATACACCAGACGAGCACCGACCGCACCCACCTTGCCGTCTGTCAGCAGCGGTGACAGCAGGGCGTCCAGCCATCCGGGGGTCACGGTGGTGTCGTTGTTGAGCAGCACCAGATAGCGGCCGCGGGCGATCTCTGCCCCGGCATTGCAGCTCCGGATGAAACCGGCGTTGCGTTTATTGCGCACCACGCGCAGGCCGCTGCAGCGCTCCAGGTAGGCGGCCGTGTCGTCGTTCGAGCAGTCGTCGACCACGATGACCTCGTAACCGGTCTCGACCGCCTGCTCGGCAATCGAGTGCAGGCAGGCGGCGGTGTAGGCCACCTTGTTGTAGACCGGAATGATGATGCTGGCCAGCGGCGAACCGGCCGGGTTCAGTGCAACCGGGTCCGGGTCCGCGGTCGGCGCTTCGGGCAGTTCGGTCAGTGCGCCGGGAGCCGGGGTGGCTTCCAGGGGTGGTGGAGAGAGGTACTGCATGCGGTCGATCGCGCCACGAAGCCCCAGCGATCTCAGGTTGGTGATCAGTCGGGCGATCAGCCCGGGCCAACGCCATGGCATCCAGGCCCGATGATGTCGGGCGTTGGTGGCCACGCGTACGGCAAAACGCAGTGGCCGCGTCAGTCGCCAGGATGTGCTCGAGCGAGTCGCATGCAGGTCATGTTCTAGTTGCTCGACGCGCGCCTGTGATCGGGCCAGCGCATCGGCCTGCCGCCGACGCAGTTCGAGTTCGGATTGCTGCCGCTCTATAACTGCGGCCTGCTGTTCGATGTCATCCCAGGCCTTGCGCAGCTCGGCTGTGCGCTCCCGGGTCAGGCGTTCGCTTTTGCGGGCCCAGGCCGTGCGCTGTTCCAGGTCCGACTGCAATGTCCGGGTAAGCTGCTTCAGGTGGCGAATCTCGCGCTGCTGTTCAGCATGTACCGCACGTTCGGCTAGCTGCTGGGTGAGCTCCGGGCTGCTCGGCCTGCCGGCCAGGGCTGGCCGTCGTTGCGCCGGGACGAGGTCGTTGCAGGATCGAAGCGCATCGCTGACCCCGGGCTCGATCGGCAGACTCGCGGCGAGTTGTTGAAGTTTTTCGGGCTCGTGGTGCAATAACCGCAGGCAGTCCACCAGGCCGTCGACATCGGGGGTAAACAGCAGTCCGTCGTGTTCGTGGTCGATGCGTTCGATGAAACTGCCGGTCCGGGTGGCCAGAGGCACCAGACCGAGCGAACGGGTCTCGCTGAGCACATAGTTCCAGGTCTCGGCCACGGTCGACAGGAACAGTGCCGCCTGCGGCCTGAGGGTGGCCAGTAGCGAGGGCAACTGCTCGCGCCGGAAATCGAGCAGGATATCGACGCCGGGCCGTCCGAACAGGCGCATGCCGTGATGGCCGCAACCGACCAGGGTGATGTGGGCGATATCGCGCAACCGTGGCAGCGCCTGCTCCAGCAGTCGCAGTCCCTTGCCCGGCGACAGGCGACCGACGATCACCAGGTTGAGCCGGCCGTCTGTCCGTGCCGCTCCGTCGATACGCTCGGCCTTTGGCCAATGCCTGAAGCCGTGCGGGACGATATGGGCGTTGGCCAGATCGGGGCCGACCAGCCGGCGCCAGCGTTGTCGCACCTGTTCGGTCGGCGCGATCAGGCAGGTGCCGTGGTGTCGGACCAGTTCGTGCCACTCCCGGCTCAATGCCTGCCAGAAGGCCGGGTCGGATTCCCGGAACAGAAAGTCCTCGCCGGCCTTGTCCAGGGCCCCGGCCAGATCGACGGCGCTGGCCTGGTCGAATTCCAGCGGGTCGCGGTCGAGTACCGGCCAGGCGGGATAGAAGTCGTGCAATACCTGCAGGGTGGGCAGGCCGGTGCGCAGGGCATCGAGGCTGTGACCGATCAGCGAGGAAACAATGACGCGGCCCACGCTGAAGTGCTTGCAGATGTCATCGAGCAAGGCTTGGTACTGGGCGTGCCGGACTGCGGTGGAGGCAATGGCCGGTGTCAGCGTCCATTCACGAATGGGGCCGCGGGCGCTGCCGGCGGCATACAGGCACAGTCGCTGGCCGTGAACCTGCCCGTCGGTGTGTCCCCGGGCGGCAAGGACGAGGTGGTGGCCGTGCTCGTCTTCGGCCACGACGTCGTCGATCCAGCGCGCCACGCCGCCGCCCCAGTGATGGCTGATGTGCAGAGTGACCGGGCGCTCATCGCGGCCGATGGCCGGCAGGACCAGGCCGAGTTCTTCGCGCCCGGCAAGGCGCGTGAAGCTCAGACGCAAGGTGCCCAGCGCGGTGCTGGCGGCGGGATGACGGGTCGTGCCTGCATCCAGACGGCGTTGCGGGTCGTGAATGTAGAAGCCGTCATGCAGCCAGCAGCGACCGGCTGCCGCTCCATCCCCGGCACGCGGGCCTGCATTGGGGGCGATAAACAGCAGGCGCCGGCCATCGTGATCGATCTCGGTCCACACGCGCTCGGCGGCCAGGCAGGCGAGGTCGTCACACCAGGCCGGGTCGGCATCGATGTCTAGGCCACAGGCGGGATTGAGCGCATCGTCATGATTGCCGGCAAAACAGGTCAGGGGCGGGCAGTTGTCGCAGCGGGCCAGTGCGGCCAGGCGTCTGGCAAAGTCGTGCGGGACTTGCAGGCCGCTTTCGATCAGCACGGCGCCTTGCTCTCCGGCCTGATCGGCAACCGCAGCCACCAGGCGGGACCACTGCCTTGAGTCGACATCAAGGAGCTCCAGGCAGTCGTGGGTGGCAGCCGGCGTGCAGTGGTATTCGCCTGGCAGTCGTCCGCGCAGGTGGCTCAGCCATTCGGTATCGATCCGGCCATCGGGGCCGGGCAACACGACCACCCAGGGCCGAAACGGGGCCTTGTCCTCGTCGCTGGCATTGGCGGCGTTCGATCCCGCGGCGCTCGGCTTGTCCTCGTGGTCGGCTTGCACGATTGAGTCTTTCGAGTTGGGTTTTTTCAGTAAAATCGAGCCCGGCGGTGCTTGGCCGGGCCGGTCGCAAGCGTGCCATTATCCTCCAATTGTTTGCCGCATGTCACCTTCCGGGTCGGCAACCGGATCATGCGCCGGCGATACCCGCCGGGAACCAGGACAGACTCATTGACTCAACTACCTCATGACCCGGAAGAAGCATCGTAACCGCAAGTCACAAAAGCGCCGTCCGTCCGGCAGCGGGATCATCCGGCGGGCATTGGTCGGCACGCTGCTGTTTGCGTTCGGTCTGACGCTCGGGGTGCTGGGGCCTTGGGTCTGGTGGCTGGATCGCGAGGCCGGACTGCGATTCGCCGACCGCCAGTTCAGCCAGGCCACACGAGTCTATGCGCGGCCGCTGGAGCTGTATGACGGACTGGCCGTCCGGCTCGATGATCTGTTTATCGAACTGGAAGCGGCAGGGCTGCGCGAGGGCAATCCAGTCGAAGTGGGTCGCTATGCACGCAATGGTTCCCGGCTTGATGTACATCTCCCCGGCTTCGCTTTTCCCGATGGACGGCAGGATGCGCGCCGTGTGCAGCTGGCCGTGGAATCCGGACGATTGCGGCTGGACGGAGCACCGGACAGCGCCCTGTTGAGACTGCCGCCGGCGGAGATCGGCAGCCTCATGCCGCTCGATGATCGTGATCGCACGCTGGTTGCGCTGGCCGACTTTCCACCCTTGCTGGTCACAGGGGTGCAGGCGGTCGAAGATCGCCAGTTCCGGCACCACCATGGCCTTGATCCGCGTGGCATGTTGCGGGCGGCCTGGATCAACCTTCGCCACGGCCGTGTCACCCAGGGCGGCAGCACCATCACTCAGCAGCTGGTCAAGAACCTTTTCTTGACGCCGGAACGCAGTTTCCTGCGCAAGTTCAACGAGGCCGTCATGGCCCTGAGCCTGGAGCGGCGGTTCAGCAAGGCCGAGATTCTCGAGGCCTATCTCAACGAGGTCTACCTGGGCCAGGACGGCGCCCATGCCATCCACGGCTTCGGTCGCGCCAGCGAGTACTACTTCGGGCTGCCGGTGCAGGCGCTGGATGCCGGCCAGGTTGCCTTGCTGGTGGGCATGGCGCGGGGCGCATCCTGGTATCACCCGGTGCGCAATCCGGAACGGGCCCGGGTCCGGCGCAATCAGGTGCTGGGCATGTTTCTCGAAACCGGGCTGATCGATCAGGCCGATCACGACCGGCTGGTCGAATCGGCCCTGGGCGTCAGTCCGGCATCGGTGCGCGGATCGACCCGTCACGCGTCATTTCTCGATCTGGTGCGGCGCCAGCTGCGGGCCGATTACCGTGATCGCGACCTGCGCGGAACCGGGCTGAGGGTTTTCACTACACTGTCTCCCTCGGCCCAGCACCGGGCCGAACAGGCACTGTCCAATGCCCTGGCCCGGGTCGAGAACGAGCCCGGCGAGCTGCAGGGGGCGATTGTCCTGGCCGAGCCGGCCACGGGCGATCTTCGTGCACTGGTGGGCGATCGCCATCCCCGGCGGGCCGGGTTCAACCGGGCCCTGGACGCGCGCCGCTCGGTGGGCTCGGTGATCAAGCCGTTTCTCTACCTGATTGCGCTGGCCGACCCGGACAACCATACCCTGGTCACGCCGCTGCTCGACGAGCCCCTGAGTGTGCCGATTCCGGGAGGTGAGCCCTGGCAGCCGCGCAATCACGACGGCAACAGTCATGGCAGCGTGCCACTCATGGAGGCGCTGACCATGTCCCACAACCAGGCCACGGTCCGCCTGGGGCTGGAGATTGGCGTGGCTCCGCTGCTGCGCCTGCTCGAGCAGCTTGGCGTGGTGCCCGGGACCGACCCTCATCCGTCGGTCTTCCTGGGCTCACTCAGCCTCAGCCCACTGCAGATCACCCAGCTCTATCAGCCGCTGGCTGCGGAGGGTTACAGCACGCCGCTGAAGGGAATCAGCGAAGTGGTGGATGCCGAGGGGCAGTCCATTGGCCGCTACCCCATGCGCCTGCGGCCCATTCGCGAGCGCGAAGCCCTGGCGCTGCTCGACTTTGCCCTGCGCCGGGTGGTCACTCATGGCACCGGGCGTTCGCTGGCCAACCTGTTGCCCGAGGACCCGGGTATTCGAGGCAAGACCGGCACCACCAATGACCGACGCGATGCCTGGTTCGTGGGCTATACTCGGGACTGGCTCGGCGTGGTGTGGGTCGGTCGTGACGACCATGCACCGGCCGGGATTGGCGGTGCCAGTGCCGCGCTGCCCGTCTGGGCCGAGCTCTTTGCAGGCCTGCCAGCCCGTTCCGGACAGGCGGGCTGGCCGGAAGGTATCGAGTGGTACTGGATCGATTGGCCCGAGCCGCTGCTGGCCAGCGAATCCTGCGATGGCGCGCAGGCTGTTCCGTTTGCCGCCGGCAGTCAGCCCGAAGCGCTGTCGCCGTGCATGAATGCCGACACTGGCCGCCGGCCGTTCTGGCGGCGCTGAGACATTGTTCAAATATCCGATTGCATTGATCCCGTTGATGACAAGCCCCGAGTCCATGCCCAGAGTCCCGATCCGCATTTCGACGGCCAGTACTGCCGTACTGGCCAGCCTGCTGCTGGCCGCCTGTGCCACTCAGCCACCGGCGCCGGTCGAGGACCGCAGCGTGGCCGAGCAGGTGCGAGCACCTGCGGCCGAGGAAGCCAGCGGCCTGCAGGTCTATCCATTGCAGAATCCGGCCGTGGCCGAGTTGGCCGATGCGGCCGGGCAGGCAGAAGATGCCGGTGATCTGGACCGTGCCGTGATCCTGCTAGAGCGGGCGCTTCGGATCGAGCCGCGCGACCCGGAGCTGTTGCAGTACATGGCCGAGGTCCAACTTGAGCGCGGTGCCTGGGAGCAGGCCGACAGCTACGCCTCACGTTCGTTCGATGTCGGTCCCCGTGTCGGCGAGCTGTGTCAGCGCAACTGGCGCACCATGGCCCTGGCCCGTGAACGCATGGAGCGCCAGGATGCCGCTCGCCAGGCCCGCGAGCGCCTGGCCCGGTGTCAGGTTGAGGTGCCGGAACGCTTCTGACATGTCCGGGGAGGCGGAGTCCGCGGGATTGGCCCTGGCCGACGTCTTTGCCGAAGACGGTCCGCTGGCCAACGCGCTTGCGGCCTATCGTCCGCGTGCGGGTCAGTTTGAGCTGGCTGCCGCCATTGATGAATGCCTGGGCTCGGGAACCGACCTGGTAGCCGAGGCGGCCACGGGCACCGGCAAGACCCTGGCCTACCTGGTGCCGGTGCTGTTGCGCGGCGAGCGCACGATCATTTCTACCGGCACGCTCAACCTCCAGGATCAGCTCTATGCACGCGACCTGCCGTTGGCTTTGCGCGCGCTGGGTCTGGAGCGCAAAGTAGCGTTGCTGAAAGGGCGTTCCAATTACCTGTGCCTGCACCGGCTCGACAAGCACGGCAACGACCCGGAGGTGGCCGAGGGTGCGGTCGGCGAGGAATTGCAGATGGTCAGGCGCTGGGCGCGGCACACGGTGTCCGGCGAGATTTCCGAACTCGATGACATTCCCACCCGGTCGCCGGTCTGGCCGTTGGTGACTTCGACCCAGGACAACTGCCTGGGGGGCGAATGCGAGCAGCTGGCCGACTGTCACCTGTTGCGTGCCCGGCGTCAGGCCCAGGAAGCCGATATCGTGGTCGTCAACCATCACCTGCTGTTTGCCGACATGGCCTTGAAGCAGACCGGTTTCGGCGAGGTGCTGCCGGGAGCCGGTGCGGTGGTGATCGACGAGGCGCACCAGGTGCCGGAAACGGCCATGCGATTCTTTTCTCGCGGAGTGAGCGCCTGGCAGCTGCGGGAACTGGGCGCTGACACGCTGCGTGCCGCCGGCCAGGCCAGTGGTGCGTTGAAGCTGCTGATGGCACCGGTGCAGAACCTGCGAACGGCGCTGGACCAGGCGGTCAGCGAATGCCTGACATTGCCCCAGCGCGGCGAATTCAGTGCACTGACGGCCTGTCTACCGCACTTTGCGTCATTGCGACGGGCCCTGCAGGCCCTGGTTGCCGCCCTGGAACCCCTGGCCGAGCAGAGTCGCGATCTGGGCAATGCGGCTCAGCGTGCCGCCGTGCTGGAAGAGGGGCTGGGTGATTTCCTGGCCGGTCGCGAGGGCTATGTGCGCTGGTTTGCCAATCGTCGTGGACGTTTCGCGCTCAACCTCACCCCGCTGGATGTGGCCGGACCGCTGAGGCAGCTTCGCGAGCGTGTGCCGGCGACCTGGATCATGACCTCGGCGACACTGGCCGTGGCCGGGCGCTTCGATCACTTCACCCGGCGGCTGGGGCTGGACGACGCCCGTGAGCGGGTAATCGAGAGCCCCTTCGACTACCCGGAACAGACCCGACTCTGGCTGCCCGAGGGACTGCCCGATCCCGGCAGTCGAGATCATGTCGATCAGTTGTTGTCGCAGGTGCTGCCAGTGCTGCGGGCTGCCGGGGGGCGGGCGTTTCTGCTGTTTACCTCGCATCGCGCGTTGCGCCGGGCCGCCGACTGGTTGCGAGCGCACAGCGATTTTCAACTGCTGGTTCAGGAGGATGCTCCGCGGCCGGTGCTGCTGCGCCGATTCCGGGAATCGCCCGGCAGTCTCCTGCTGGGCGCCGCCAGTTTCTGGGAAGGCGTGGATGTGCCCGGTCGCGAACTCAGCGTGGTGGTGATTGACAAGCTGCCGTTCGCCGCGCCTGACGACCCGGTGCTGGAAGCCACGCTCAAGGCCGTGCGTGAATCCGGCGGCAACCCCTTTGCCGAAGTGCAGTTGCCCCAGGCCGTTCTGGCCCTGAAGCAGGGTGCCGGACGGCTGATCCGGCAGGCCGATGATTTTGGGGTGCTGGTACTGGGCGACCCACGCCTGGTCACCCGCCCGTATGGCAAACTGTTCCTGCGCAGCCTGCCCCCCATGACCCCAGTGCAAAGTGGCGCCGAAGCGGCGCGTTTCATCAAGGATCGATTGTCGACATGAACCTTCTGGCCGTGGAAAGCGCAACCGACTACTGTTCGGTGGCCTTGCAGATCAGCGACGAGGTGAACAGTCGCCAGGCGCATGCGCCGCGGCGTCATGCCGAACTTCTACTGCCCTGGGTGCGGGACCTGCTGGCCGACGCCGGCCTGAGTCATGCCGATCTGGACGGGCTGGTCGTATCCAGGGGGCCGGGCGGTTTCACCAGCCTGCGCATCGGCATGGGTGTGGTGCAGGGACTGGCCCTTGCCCATGGTCTGCCGATCTACCCGGTCTCGACCCTGTCTGCCACGGCCAGGGCGGCCGATCCCGATCTGTCGGCGGAGTTCATCGCCGTGTTGCTTGATGCCCGCATGAAGGAGGTCTACTCCGCGTTCTACCAGCGCGTCGACGGCCGGCATGAGCGCATCGGGCCCGAGCAGGTGGGCCCGCCGGCCCGGCTGACCGCTCCGCACGACGGCCCCTGGCTGGCCGCTGGTTCCGGTCTGGCTGTCTATCCCGACGAGGTGGAGCGGGCGCTGGGTACGCAGCTTGGTACGCGGTTGCCGGAGGTCTGGCCGGATGCCCGGGCACTGCTCCATCTGGCCGCTGGCGTCACACCCGTGCCGGCCTGGTCGCTGGAGCCGGTTTACGTGCGTGATCGGGTGACTGGTTAGTTATTGGTCAATGAGGCGGTCGCTCTGCCGCCGATCCGAGCAGGGTTTCAAGCAGTGCGCGGCCGTCGCCGGATCCCTGCCCGGTTCGGAAGGCGTTGACCAGTTCCTGGCAGCGGCGGCTGTCGCAATCGATCAACGCTTTCTTGACCGGTGCAACCTGTGCCGGTGGCAGACTGAAGTGTTCGACGCCGAGTCCCAGCAGCAGCCGGGCCGTTGCCGGCTCGCCGGCCAGTTCGCCGCACACGATGACCTCCCGGTCATGCTGCCTGCCGGCCTCCACGATGCGGGCAATCAACTCCAGGATACCCGGGTGGGTCGGGTCATAGATGTGACTGACCAGCTCGTCCTGGCGGTCGATGGCCAGCACGTACTGGATCAGGTCGTTGCTGCCGATCGACAGAAAGTCCAGTTCCGGGGCCATGCGATGGATGTCCAGCGCGGCAGCCGGTGTTTCGATCATACCGCCAACGGACAATGCCGGGTCGGTACTGACGCCCTCGGCGCGTAGTTGCTCCCGGCACTCGGCGATCAACTGGCGCGCCTGGTGGATCTCGTCGATGCAGGTGAGCATGGGCAGCAGAATCCGGACCGGGCCGAGGGTGGAGGCGCGCAGAATGGCTCGCAGCTGTTGCCGGAAAGCATCGAGCATGGACAGCGACAGTCGCAGTCCACGCAGGCCCAGGGCCGGGTTGGGGCCGCGCGTGAGTTCGACCGCGGCGGGCAGCTTGTCACCGCCGGCATCGAGCGTACGAATGGTCACGCTGGCCCCTTGCATGGCCTGTACGGCCTCGCCATAAGTCCTGAACTGGGTTTCTTCGTCGGGCCAGTGGTCGCCCAGGAACATGTATTCGGTGCGCATCAGACCGATACCCGAAACCTGCGCGTGCAGACAGCGTTCGAATTCGGCCGGCAGTTCGGCATTGCCGTAAAGTGTGAAGGCTCGGCGGTCGGCGGTATAAGACGGGCGCTTGAGAAACCTTCTGAGGTCGCGCCGGTGCCGGGTGCTGGCTTCGAGCTTCTCTGCATAGTGCCGCCGCTGGTTGTCATCAACTTCCAGCAGCACGGCACCGTAGTGTCCGTCGATGATGACCGGCTCGTTCTCGTTCATCAGTTCCAGGGCATGGTGAACGCCGACCACCATGGGGATCTCGAGACTGCGCGCCAGGATGGCCGAATGGGAGTAGGGCGCGCCGTGCTCGGTAATCAGCCCGGCCACGCGCCGCTGACTGAGGACTGTGAGATCGGCCGGACTCAGTTCGGATGCCACCAGGATAGTGTCGTCGAGCTGATGGGGTATGCGGGTGCCCAGCAAGGTGGCAGGCTGATCGGCCAGCTCACGCTGGATCAGCCCGACAGCCTGTTCAAGGTCTTCTCGCCTGAGCGCCAGGTACTCATCGTCGAGTCGGCGAAATGCCTCCTGCAGCTCCTCGCTCTGCTGCGCCAGCGCCCATTCGGCGTTGATGCGTTGTTCGCGAATCCGCTCGCAGGCGGCTTCGATAAGCATCGGGTCGTGAAGGATCTGGCGGTGGGCTTCGAGCACTTCGCGGGCAGTTTCGCCACCGCCCTCGATGGCGCGGTCCATGATGTCGCGCAGAAATCGCTCTCCACGGCCGGCTGCCTGCTGGACGCGCTCGATCTCGGCGTTCACGGCGCGCCTGTCTTCGAGATGATACTCCGGCAGTGTCAGTTCACCGGGAGTCAGTCGATGAACGCGCCCGATGGCGATGCCACTGGTGACACCGATCCCGGTCAGGGCCAGACTCACTGTCCCTCTCCGAAGCGGTCTTCAACCAGTTGCCGTATCGCCTCGGCTGCCTCCTCCGCCTCTTCGCCGCTGGTTTCGAGAATCAGTTCACTGCCGCAGGGCGCAGCCAACAGCAACACCCCCATGATCGAGCGGGCATTGACGCGCCGGTCCTGATGCTCCAGCCAGGCTTCGCAGTCAAAGCGTGCGGCCGTCTGTACCAGCTTGCTGGCGGCGCGGGCATGGAGCCCCAGCTTGTTGGTCAAACGCAGTGGTGTGCGTGTCACGATCTGATGACCCCCTTGCGTCCACCCTCGCAGGCATGAGCAGCCAGCGCCCCGGCGGGTTCATCAAGCAGGTTGAGCACCTTGAGCAGCATCGGCAGATTCAGTCCAGACACCACGGGAATGCCGAGTTCTGCGGCAGCCTGGGTGGCCAGGTTGTGCGGTGTGGCGCCCGGCAGGTCGGTCAGCACCAGGGCTCCTTCGGCATCGGCCGAGGCCGACAGCACCAGGCGCAGTTCGTCGAGCGTGGTGTCCGGGTCGGCACGATAACTGATGGCAACGGTCGTCATGCCGAATGACTGGCCGAGAATGTGTTCGGCTTCGTGTCTCAGGGCTTCGCCCAGGCCGTTGTGAGTGACCAGTACCAGCCCCGTCATTGCTCCAGCTCCCGATGGCTGACCAGGACCTGGAGCCCTCCCTCGCGCAATGCCTGGCCCAATCGTTCCACGAGATAGACCGAACGGTGCTGGCCGCCGGTGCAGCCAATGGCAATGGTGACCAGGCTTCGCTGGTCTTCGGCCAGTGCCGGCAGCCAGCGCTCGATGAACGCCCGGATGTCTCCGAAAAAGTCCTCGACGATGTCGTGTTGCTCCAGGTAGGCCTGAACGTTGGCTTCCAGCCCGGTGTGCGCACGCAAACCCGGTTGCCAGTGCGGGTTTGGCAGGCAGCGCGCGTCGAACACCATGTCAACGTCGCGTGGCACACCGCGCTTGAAGGCGAAGGACTCCAGGACCACCGACTGAACCTGTACGTTTCGGGTCACGCCGATGGTGCGCCAGATTTGTCGCCGAAGCTGGTGCAGATTGCTCTCCGAGGTGTCGATGATCCAGTCGGCTTTCTTGCGAATCGGCTCGAGTAGTTCCTGCTCGGCCTCTATGGCGGTTTCCAGGCCACCCAGTTCGCCGAGCGGATGACGGCGTCGGGTTTCGCTGTAGCGGCGAATCAGCACCTTTCTGTCGGTATCGAGGTAGAGCAGTCGAAAGCCGGCATCGCCGGGCAGGTCCTCCAGCAGGGCGGGTAGTCGTTCCAGTCCTTCAGGGCCGCTGCGAGCGTCGATTCCGATGGCCACCCGCGGATACCGTTCAGGCTGGCTGCGGACCTCGCGGGCCAGCTCGGGCAGCAGGCGGCCGGGCAGGTTGTCGACGCAGTAATACCCCAGGTCTTCCAGGGCATGCAGGGCCACGGTCTTGCCGCTCCCGGACAGGCCACTGACGATGATCAGGGACAAGGCATCGTTCATGTCTGGTCAGACAGCAGGCGACCGTGGCGTTCAACGAACTCGGCTGCCGCATCGAAACCCTTCATGCGCAGCATGAAATCGCGCACGGCCGCCTCGGTAATCACTGCCATGTTGCGACCGGCCAGTACCGGCAGGTTGATCTGCGGAATCTTGAGATCCAGGACTTCACGCTGGCTGTCGTCGCCGTGCAGGCGGTCGCCTTCTTCGTCGCCCGGTTCGGGCAGGTGAAGATGGATGATCAGGCGCAGGTACTTCTTGGCCTTGAGCGCGGCGTCGCCAAACATTCTGCGGATATTGAGGATGCCCAGGCCACGAACTTCCAGGCATTCGCGCAGCACCGGCGGGCACGAGCCTTCGATGATGTCAGGCGTCAACTGGGTGAACTCCGGCGCATCGTCGGCAATCAGGCGATGGCCGCGCGAAATCAACTCCAGCGCCAGTTCGCTCTTTCCGGTACCCGCCTCTCCTGTGATGAGCACGCCAATGGTGAACACTTCCATGAACACGCCGTGCAGGGTTGTGCGCTGAGCCAGCCGGCGAGATATCTGGTATTCAAGAAACTCGATCAGCTCCCAGTCGCGTTGCGGCGTTCTCATGAGCGGGGTGTTGCTTTCCCGCGCCAGTTGTTCAAGGTCGTCGGCTACTTCGAGCCCGTTGGCGACGATAATGGCGGCCGGGCGGGCGTCCATCACCTTGGCCAACGATTCCCAGCGGATGCGGGAGTCCAGGCCTTCCAGCCAGTCGTATTCCTCGCGACCGATGACCTGAATGCGGGTGGAATGGATCAGGTTGAGAAAGCCGACCAGCGAGGGGCGGGTCTTGAAACCGGTTGGCTTGATTTCACGGTGGCGGGCCTGGCCCCTGCCGCAGACCCACTCAAGCCCGAGTCGTTCGGCAAAGCGTTCATGCAGCTCGGCCGGAGTGACGCTGGCAGTCATCGCGAGGCGGGATCGGTCGGGTCGGTGGCCAACAGTCGGAGCAACTGGTCGGGGTCGGGGGCATCGCGTATGGCACGACGCTGGGCCTCGCTGCCCAGGCGCTCGGCGATGTCGGCCAGCAGGCGCAGGTGCACGTCGGTGCAGCGGTCTGGCACGGCCAGGGCGAAGAACAGGTCGACGGTTTCGGCGTCGGGGGCATCGAAGTCGATGGGCGTTTGCAGCCGGATGACGGCACCGGCAACAGTCTGCTGTCCGGCGACCCGGCCATGGGGGATGGCCACGCCATGGCCAAGACCGGTGGAGCCGAGCCGCTCGCGCTGACACAGGCTGTCGAATATGTCGCGCGCATCCGCGCTCTCGGGCGCGGCCGCAAGCAGCGCGGCCGCCTTCTCGAGCAAGGACTTCTTGCTAGCTACGGAGATGTCGACTGCGATTCGGTCGACGTCAATGACATCGCACAGTTGCATGGTTGCCTGCCAGGCGTGTGGGGTCAGTCCGCCTTTTCCGGACGGGACGCGCGGTGATCGGTGACCTTGTCCTTGTGGCGTCGGACCTGGCGGTCCAGCTTGTCGATCAGTGCATCGATGGCGGCGTACATGTCTTCGGCAACGGCATCGGCATGCAACGGATTCGTGCGTCCACCAACGCTGACGGTGCCCTCGGCGAAGTGTTCCAGCTTTTCCAGGCGCAGCACGAAATGCGCGGAAATCAGGTTGTCGAAATGGCGGACAAGCCGATCAGTCTTCTCGGTCACGTAGGCTCTCAGGGCCTGGGTCACTTCGATGTTCTGACCGGAGATTTCGATTTGCATGAAGCTGCTCCTTCGTCGGTGTAGTGCCAATCTTATACCAGGGTTTGATCGCCCGTCAGGCTGATTGCAACCGAGCAGCGCGTCGTCGCTGGGCCGAGCCGGGAATACCGAGCTGTTCCCGGTACTTGGCCACCGTTCGGCGGGCCAGGAGAATATCCTGTTCGGCCAGTTGATCGGCCAGCGCCTGGTCGGAAAACGGGCACCCGGGTGTTTCTTCGCCAATCAGTCGTCGCAGGCGTGCCTTGACGGCCGTGGCCGCCACCTGCTTGCCGTTGCGCGTATCGATGCCGACCGAGAAGAAATGCTTGAGTTCAAATGTGCCGCGCGGTGTGTGGGCGTATTTCTGGCTGGTCGCGCGCGAGACGGTGGATTCGTGAACGCCGATGGTTTCGGCCACTTCACGCTGCAGCAGCGGGCGCATGCCGGTTTCTCCCTCGCCGAAAAAATGATGCTGGCGTTCCACGATCGCCCGGGTCACCGCCAGCAGGGTCTGATTGCGCATCTCCAGCCCGCTGATCAGCCAGCGCGCCTCCTGCAGACGATCTTTCAGGTACTGTCGATCTTCGCCGCGAGTCTGACGGGCCAGGTTGACATAGGTGTCGTTGAGCCGCAGGCCGGGGTCATTGTCGGGGTTGAGGGTCACTCGCCAGCCATCTTCGGCCGGATGGATGTAGACGTCCGGAACGATGTAGTTTTCGTTATCGCTGGAAAAGCGTGAACACGGATGGGGGTCGGTACGCCGGATGACCTCGATGGCCGCCCGTATGCTGTCTGCATCCGAACCGGTATGGCGCTTGAGTGCTTCGATGTCCTGGCGACCGAGGGCGTCGAAATGGTGGGCCACAATATGGGTAGCCAGACCCAGGTGAGGTGTGGCCGAGGGCATGGCCCTGAGTTGCACCAGCAGGCATTCGTCGATGGAGCGGCTGGCCACGCCGACCGGCTCGAAATGCTGAATGCGCTCGAGTACCGCGAAAATCTCGTCTTCGCCGACCAGGTACTCCGGTGCCAGCGAGCCACGCAGGGTGGCGATGTCGTCGCCCAGGTAGCCGTCTTCGTCAAGCGCATAGATGATGGCCCGTGCGATGGCCTCATCGGTTTCACTGAAACCCGACAGGTTGACCTGCCAGAGCAGGTGCTGTTGCAGCGATTCGTCGGCGCGATCGCTGATGAACTCGTCGTAGTTCGGGACCTCGCCGGCCACCGAGAATCCCTCGGGCAGGTCGTCGAAGCCGTAGTCATCGCCATAATCGAGTTCGCTGTCCTGCTCGCTTTCGCTGGCTGATTCGGATTCGGCGCCGGCGTCCTCGGCCCGTTCGAGCAGTGGATTGGTATCGAGCATCTCGCGGATATGCTGGCGCAGCTCGATCCGGTTGAGCTGCAGCAGGGCAATGGCCTGGCGCAGCTGCGGAGCGAGCTTGAGCTTCTGGCCGAGTTTGAGCTGGAGACGCGCACCTTGTTTCATGCCGCCGATTCTATGTCAGATGCAAGTTTCGGGCCAGTGGGGGACGGTGAAAGGAAAAAGGAAAAGGGTTCAGGGTTCAGGGTTCAGGGTGAATGGGCGCACTGACTACGTAGTGCTGGACCAACCACAGACCACAGACCACAGACCACAGACCTCAGAGCCTGAACTCCTTGCCCAGGTAGACGTTGCGGACATTTTCATCGGCCATGACGTCGGCGGGGGCGCCGGCGGTGAGGACCTTGCCCTGGCTGATGATGTAGGCACGGTCGCAGATGCCGAGTGTTTCGCGCACGTTGTGGTCGGTGATCAGGATGCCGATGTCGCGGGCAGCCAGTTGCTGCACGATGCGCTGGATCTCGCCCACGGAGATCGGGTCGACGCCGGCAAACGGTTCGTCGAGCAGTATGAACGAGGGATTGGCTGCCAGTGCGCGGGCGATTTCAACCCGGCGCCGTTCGCCGCCAGACAGGCTGATGCCGGGCTGGTCGGCAAGGTGAGAGACGTGGAACTCCTCCAACAGTTTTTCGAGCTCGGCCCGGCGACCCTGACGGTCCAGGTCGTCACGCAGTTCGAGAATGGCAAGAATGTTGTCGGCCACGCTCAGGCGTCGAAAGATGGAGGCTTCCTGCGGCAGGTATCCCAGTCCCCGGCGGGCACGCTGGTGCATGCTGGCGCGGGTGAGGTCGCGATCATGGATGCGAATGCTGCCGTTGTCCGGAGGAATGAGGCCGACGACCATGTAGAAACAGGTGGTCTTGCCGGCCCCGTTGGGTCCCAGCAGCCCGACGACCTCGCCGGTATCGACATGCAGGGTCACGCCGTCGACGACAGCTCTGCCCCGAAAGGACTTGGACAGTTGTTCGGCAATCAGCATGGCGCTCAGTCCGGTGGGCCGGAGGTGGAGGCTTCCTCCACCAGCTCAGGGTCGATGATCATGTGGATGCCACCTTCGCCTTCGGTGGCCTGCGTACGCAGGTCGTAGACCAGCCGCTGCCCGGAGAACGAACCACGCGGCTCGCGGACCTGCGCGTTGCCGGCCATGATGACCTGCTGCCGGACCAGGTCGTGAATCAGACGATCGGACTGACCGTCCACACGTTGCCCGTCGGCGGTGGTGACGGTCCAGCTGGCCGGGCTGCCATCCAGTTCGACGCGTTCGTAGCGTTCCCCGGCCTGTATCGCCTGGCCGCGGTCGGCGCGGACCACCAGGTCGCCACGCTCCATGCGCACATCACCGGTCAGCACGATGCGGTTGTCGGGCACACTAAAGAGGATGCGAGTGGCCTGGCCGCGAACTTCTTCGCCTTCTTCATCCAGTGCGCGCCAGGTGGCCGGGGCGCCTTCGAGCTCGAAGCGCTCGTAGCGGCGTTCGTCTCCCTGGTAGGCATAGCCTTCGTCAGCGCGCACAACGACCTCTCCGCGCTGGATGCGGATGTCCCCGCTCAGGCGCATGGCGCCCCGGTTGCCGTCGAAGTCACCGCTTTCGGCGCGGATGTCGATGGAGGGTTCGCCGGCGGTCTCAGCCGCCGAAAAGTTCATCGGCATCAGTGTCGCGGCGAGCAGCAGGCTTGAGAGTGCCCTGTACATGGTCGGTTAACTCGATGGTGTTTTCGTCCAGCCGGATGATCAGGCCGCCGGCTCGCAGCCACGAGCCGGCCTGTTGAATCTCGACCGGCGAGTTCGAGGTGATTGTACGCCTGGCGCGATCATGCTGCAGGTTTTCCGCCAGCACCCGGATCTCGCCTTCGGCATGCGGGTGAACCAGTTCGACATTCTGTTCCAGGATCAGTGCCTCGGCTTCGCGCATGATGCGGCCGTACCGGGCCTGCCCGCGCCAGTCGGCCCCGTCGGGCTCGATATGAAAGCGCGGTTCGCTCAGGTAGCCGACCCGGGTGTCGGTCTCGTGTTCCAGGCGGGGGCCGGATATCAGTAGTTCAAGCTGGTCGTTGTCGTCACGAAAGCTGGCGGCAAACTCGCTCAGCGTGTAGTCGAAACGCGTATCGGGAGCGGCAATCTCCGGTGGGGCCGCGCGGTCGATCGGCAGCCAGGCCTGCAGCACGAGTGCGACAAGCAGGGCCAGGCAGCCCGCAATGAGGATGCCGCGGCTCAATTGAATCCGGCGCGCCAGGTGTCGAGCCCGATGTGGGCGTCGAGCAGCAGTTCACAGACTTCCCGCACTGCGCCGTGACCCCCATCCCTGTTGGTCACGAAGTCGGCCCGGGAACGGATCCACTCGTCGGCATCGGCCGGTGCGCACTTGAGCGCGCAATGACGCATGGCCGGCCAGTCCACCAGGTCGTCGCCGGTATAGCAGGTCGCCTCGGGGCCCACGCCTTCGAGTTGCAGCAGCGACTCAAGCGCCCTGTGCTTGTCCTGGTGTCCCTGCATCACGCGCTCTATGCCCAACTCGCGCATGCGCCGGTCCAGTGCCGAGGATACGCGGGCGGTGATCACGGCCACGTTGATGCCATGCGACATCAGGGCTTTCAGGCCCAGGCCGTCGCGAACGTGAAAGGCTTTGCCCTGCTCACCGGAATCGGTGAAATAGAGGCGACCGTCGGTCATGACGCCGTCGATGTCGAACACGGCCAGTTGAATGCCGGCGGCCTTTTCCCTGAGATGTTCGCTGCTCATACCACGCCGGCCTGCAGAAGGTCCTGGAAGTTGAGTGCGCCGACCAGCTTGCCTTCTTCGTTGGTGACCAGCAGGCCCTGAATGCGGTGGGACTGCATCATTTCCACGGCAGCCGCGGCCAGTTCACCGGCGGCAATGGTGCGTGGGTTTGGAGTCATGATCGAGGCCACGGTGTGGTCGCGGATATCGCCAGCCTGTTCCAGGTGGCGCCTCAGGTCGCCATCAGTGACGATGCCGGTCAGCGATTCGTTGTCGATCACGGCACACAAACCGAGGCGCGAACGGGTCATTTGAACGATGGCTTCGGTGATGGTCGACTGACTGTCGATGGTGGGCAGTTCGTCGCCACTGTGCATGATGTCGCTGATTCTCAGCAACAGGCGCCGGCCCAGCGCACCGGCCGGGTGGGAGCGGGCAAAGTCCTCGGCGGTAAAACCGCGGGCATCGAGCAGGGCGATGGCCAGTGCATCGCCCAGTGCGAGCTGGGCCGAAGTCGAAGCCGTCGGCGCCAGGCCCAGCGGGCAGGCCTCGCGGTCGACACTGGTGTCGAGGTGGACGTCGGCGTGACGCGCCAATGAGGCTTCCGGGCTTCCGGTCATGGCAATCAGCCCCACGCCCAGGCGCTTGATGCCGGGAAGCAGTCGCAGCAGTTCCTCGGTTTCGCCGGAGTTGGACAGGGCCAGCACCAGGTCATCGGGACGGATCATGCCCAGATCGCCATGGCTGGCCTCGGCCGGGTGCACGAAGAAGGCCGGTGTTCCGGTGGATGCCAGGGTGGCGGCGAGCTTGTGGCCAATATGGCCGGACTTGCCCATACCAGTGACAATCAAGTGTCCCGGACAGTCGAGGATCATCCGGCAGGCCTGAACAAAATCACCGTTGACCCGCGCCGTCAGGGCGCTGATGGCACGCGCTTCGGTCTCCAGAACTTCGGTGGCCGCATGCCGGATACGCTGAGAATCAACCATGACAACTATTCTACCCGTTTGCAGGCACTCAGCCGGCAATGGCCTGCGTGATGACAGTGCCCTGGTAGGCCAGGTAGCCGGCAAACAGTATCAGGGCGGTTGGGCGACCGATCAGTCCCGGGCCGCGGCGCCGCCACACCAGCACGAAGAGCGCAATAGTCATGGCGAACATGATCAGTACGTCGCGATGCAGCAATATCGCCTCGATCTGCATCGGGTGGATCAGCGCGGCAATGCCAAGCACGCCGAGCAGGTTGAACATGTTTGACCCCAGGATGTTGCCGATGGCCAGGTCGTCTTCCCGGCGGAAGGCGCAGGCGGCCGCCGCGGCCAGCTCCGGCAGGCTGGTGCCCAGGGCGACGATGGTCAGGCCGACCACGGCTTCGGATACGCCCACGATCATGGCCAGGCCGACCGCGCCATTGACCAGGATATGGGCACTGAGCGGCAGTAGCACGAGCCCGAGCACAGTCCAGATCACGGCCGTGCGCGTGGCCATGTTCTGCGGGACTTCTCCGGCCAGGCTGGCGGTAACCGGATCCTGTCTTCCGCGAGCCAGCCCCAGGGCGATCATTCCGCCCACCAGCACGGCCAGCCCCGCGATCAGGATCAGCCCGTCGATACGGCTGAAACTCAGGTTCCACATCAATACCAGGGTCAGCAGCATGATCACACCGAGCACCGGAAACTCGCGCTTGAGGGTGATGCGCTCGACCTTGAGCGGGTAAATCAGCGCGGTCAGACCCAGGATGAGGCCGATGTTGGCAATGTTCGATCCAACGGCATTGCCGATGGCCAGGGAGGGGTTGCCGCGCACCGATGCGATGGCCGACACGAGCATCTCCGGGGCCGATGTGCCAAAACCGACAATGGTCAGCCCCACCACCAGCGTGGAGACTCCAAAGTTGCGCGCCAGCGCCGAGGCGCCGGTGACCAGGCGGTCGGCCGCCCAGATCAGCAGGACGAAACCCGCGGCAAGCTCCAGAAGGGCGATGGTCAGGCTCATGGATACACTTTATGCATGCTGGCTGGTGATGGCAGGGCCGATTGCAGTAAACTGGGGAGATCACCTCAGGCAATTCATTGTCTGAACGCTCCGACCCTCAAGCCGCAAGTATTATCGACAATGGACCCATCTGTAATCGAACAGCGTATTCTACAGGCAATGCCCGAGGCCGATGTGCACGTGGAGTCCGACGACAACGTGCACTACCTGGCCCGCATTGTCAGCGACGAGTTCGCCGGCCTCAACCGCATCCAGCGACACCGGCGGATACATGCTGCCCTGGGTCCTGCCCTGGGGCAGGAGATCCATGCGCTCAGCCTGGATCTGAAAACACCGGATGAGGCAGCCGCCTGATCCCCGCCCATTCCTGATACCCGGAAGACAACTGATGGCCAGAATCCAGATTACCGGCGGCCGCCCGCTAGAAGGGACGGTGGCCATTTCCGGCGCCAAGAACGCCGTATTGCCCATGTTGATGGCTTCGCTGCTGACTGAAAAGCCCTGCGGGCTCAGTGGCGTACCCCACCTCAAGGATGTCACCACGTCCATGGAACTGCTGGCCCAGATGGGTGTGGAAATTTCGCTGGGCGAGCATTTCCGGGTCGAAATGGAGGCCCGTGAGCTGGCCGGAGACACTGCTCCCTACGATCTGGTCAAGACCATGCGGGCTTCCATACTGGTGCTTGGGCCGCTGCTGGCCCGGCAGGGTGTGGCCCGGGTGTCCCTGCCTGGCGGGTGTGCCATTGGTGCGCGCCCGGTCGACCTGCACCTCAAGGGCCTCAAGGCCATGGGAGCCGACATTCACGTCGATTCCGGCTACATCGTGGCGCGCGCCGAACGGCTGCGCGGCGCTCGCGTGGTGCTGGATACGGCAACGGTAACCGGTACGGAAAACATCATGATGGCCGCCACCCTGGCCGATGGCACGACCGTGATCGAGAATGCGGCGCAGGAACCGGAGGTGGCCGATCTGGCCGAGTGCCTGATCAGCATGGGGGCCTCGATCTCCGGACATGGCACCAATACCATCACCATCGAGGGACGAGAGCGCCTGGGCGGCTACGATTACACCGTGCTGCCCGATCGCATCGAGGCGGGCACGTTCCTGGTCGCCGCGGCCATGACCGGTGGCCACGTGCGAGTCGTCAATGCCCGCTCCGATACGCTGGATGCGGTACTTGGCAAGCTGGAAGAAGCGGGCGCGAAGATTGAAACCGGCCCCGACTGGATCGAGCTTGACATGGCTGGACGGCGCCCGCGCGCGGTCGATATCACGACGGCTCCGTATCCCGGGTTTCCGACCGACATGCAAGCACAGTTCACCGCGCTCAACGCGATTGCCGAGGGCACGGGCGTGGTGCGCGAGACGGTATTCGAGAACCGGTTCATGCATGTGCAGGAGTTGCAGCGTCTGGGCGCCGACATGCGCCTGGAAGGCAATGCCGTGGTGATCCGGGGTGTCGAAGAGCTGACTGGTGCTCCGCTGATGGCTACAGATCTCCGCGCCTCGGCCTGCCTGGTGCTGGCCGGACTGGTGGCCGCCGGCGATACCGTGGTCGATCGCGTGTATCACATCGACCGCGGATACGAAAATATCGAGGAAAAGCTGCGGCAGCTTGGTGCCCGGATTCAGCGACTGGCCGGCTGACTACTGGTTCAGGTCCTGGTCTTCATTGCCGGGCACCGGGTCTTCGCCGCCGTCGCACAACGGATGACAGCGCAGCAGACGCTTGCAGGCCAGCCAGCTTCCACGCCACGGGCCATGCAGTTCGATGGCCTGCATGGCATAAACCGAACAGGTGGGGTCGAAACGGCATTGCCCGCCGACCCATGGCGAGAGCACGTACCGGTAGGCGCGGATGAGCAGAAGTAGCAGCGTTTGCATCTGGGCTTGCCTGTTACACCCGTCTAGGATATATAATCGACTGTTTTGCAACAACCTGCTTAGAGGCGAGCCATCGATGCCCAGCAAGATCGTTGAATTACCGGAAGGCTACAAGCCCTCGGAAGACGAGGAATACATGTGCCAGGAGCATATGGAGTATTTTCGCCAGATGCTGCTGAAATGGCGCGAGGACCTGATCGAGGAGTCTCAGGAGACGATCAACAACCTGCGCGGTGAAGTGCGCGATGTCGGTGATGAAGCCGAGCGCGCCAGCCGCGAGACCGAGAACAGTCTCGAGCTGCGCACCCGTGATCGTTACCGCAAGCTGCTTGGCAAGATTGACCAGGCCCTGGCCCGTATCGACGACGGCTCGTACGGCTTCTGCGAGGAAACCGGCGAGGAAATCGGTCTGGCACGGCTCGAAGCCCGGCCCATTGCCACGCTTTGCCTGGATGCCCAGGAACGCTGGGAACTCAAGCAAAAGCAGATGCGCGATCGCTGAATCGTTGCTGCCGGGCTGGCCTGGCCTGCAGGTCAGGCCTGTGCCCGGGCGCGGGCCAGCTCGGCCTGGCGCTGGATCTCGCCAAGCATGGCATCCAGGCCGTTAGCGCGGGTCGGCGATAGATGCTGGCTCAGTCCGATTTCATGAACGAATTCCGGTTTCGAGGCGAGGATTTCGTCGGCGCTTCTGTCGGAATACACCCTCAGGATCAGCGCGATCAGGCCCGACACGATGGCCGCATCGGAGTTGGCCCGAAACTTCAGCCGGCCGGCGTCCCCTTCGGTAATTAACCAGACCTGTGACTGGCAGCCATCGAGCAGCCTGTCGTCGGTCTTTTCCGATTCCGGCAGTTCCGGCAGCTTTCGCCCCAGATCAATCAGGTATTGGTATCGATCCATCCAGTCGTCGAACAGGCTGAATTCATCGATGATTTCACGCTGGGCCTGTTCGATGCTCATTGCGTACTTGCCTCCCACTCCGTGCCGTCCGGGCCGTCCTTGAGGACGATGCCCTGATCGGCCAGTTCGTCGCGGATGCGATCGGCGGTGCCGAAATCACGCTCGGCGCGTGCCTTGTTGCGTTGATCGATGAGGTCGCGGATTTCGGACTCGTCAATGGTCACCTCGGCGCGGCGCTGGTCGAACCAGGCGTCGGGATCCGATTGCAGCAGTCCAAGCAGTCCGGCCGAGGCCTTGAGCGTGGCGGCGCGGGATGCCGATTCCTGTCCGTCGGCCTTGCCCAGTTCCCGAGCCAGCCGGTTGATCTCGGCCAGCGCGGTCGGTGTGTTCAGGTCGTCCTCAAGGGCTTCGATGACGGCCTGATCGGGTTGGCCGGCGCTGGTGCCCGCGGGGTGGTCGCGCAAAAGCCCGTAGAGCCGGTCTAGAGTGGCCCGGGCCTGCTCCAGTGCCCGGTCCGACCAGTCCAGCGGCTGGCGATAATGTGCCGAGAGCAGCACGTAGCGTAGCACTTCACCCGGCCATTGCTTGAGCAGTTCGTGGACGATAAGAGTGTTGCCCAGCGACTTGGACATCTTGCGCTTTTCGACCGTGACGAAGCCGTTGTGCATCCAATAGCGCGCGAAGGTGTCGGTGCCATGGGCGCAGCGGCTCTGGGCAATCTCGTTTTCGTGGTGGGGAAAGACCAGGTCCTGGCCACCGGCATGAATATCGATGACCTCGCCCAGATGCTTCGCACTCATGGCCGAGCACTCGATATGCCAGCCAGGTCGGCCGCGACCCCAGGGGCTGTCCCAGCCGGGCTGGTCGTCATCCGAGGGTTTCCACAGCACGAAGTCGGCCGGATGCTTCTTGTAGGGCGCCACGTCAACCCGGGCGCCGGCGATCATCTCGCGCATGTCGCGCTTCGACAGTCGGCCATAGTCCTCGAACTGCTCGACATTGAACAGCACGTGCCCCTCGGCGACATAGGCGCAGTCACGCTCGATCAGCTTCTCGATCATGACGATGATGTCGTCGATATGGTCGGTCGCGCGCGGCTCCACGCTGGGCCGGCCCACGCCCAGTGCCGCCATGTCCTCGTGGTAGATGGTCGCGAAGCGCTTGGAGATGACATCGATGCTCACGCCCTGTTCGGCCGCGGTATTGTTGATCTTGTCGTCGACATCGGTGATGTTGCGGGCATACACGACATTCGGGTAGCGGCGCGCAAGCACGCGATACAGCAGATCGAATATGACCGCCGGGCGGGCATTGCCGATATGGGCGTAGTTGTAGACGGTCGGCCCGCAGGCATACAGGGTGACGCGCTCGGGATCGCGCGGCTCGAAGGTTTCCTTGCGGCCGTTCAGGGTGTTGTGAATTCGAATCGTCATGGAACAGGATACTGGCGAAATCGCGCTACAATCTGCGGGGTAACTCACAAGTCTAACCGATCAGGAAACGCTCATGCCCAATCCCGACGCCCTGCTGTTCGCTCGCCATATCGAGCAGCGAAGCGAGGAAATCGACAAGATACTGACCGAACTGGGATACGACGGCTTGCTGATTCACTCGGGGCGTCCCGAGAATCGACTATTGGATGATCAACATCCGCCGTTTCGTGCCCATGCACCGTTTGCGGCGCTGGTTCCCGAACCCTTTACGCCGGACTGCCTGCTGGAACTCAGGCCCGGTCGCAAGCCCCGTCTGTGGTACTGCCAGCCCGATGATTTCTGGCATCTGCCGCCCGAAGGGCCGGCGTCCTGGTGGGCCCACTGCTTCGACATCGAGATCGTCACCGAACCGGCCGGATGGCACGAATGTTTTGCCGCCCAGCGGGCGCTGGCGGTGATTGGTGACGAACGCGCACTGGGCGGATTGCTCGATGGTGCCGATCTCAATGCGCCGGAGTTGATGTGGCGGCTCGACGAGATTAGGACTCGCAAGACCGCGTGGGAGCGCGAGTGCCTGGCGCGGGCCAACAAGCGGGCCGTGGCCGGTCACCTGGCGGCTGCCCGTGCCTTTCGCGATGGTGGCAGTGAGCTGGAAATCCACCTGGCCTACGTCGCCGCGGTCGGGCAGGACCAGGATCAGCTTCCCTACAACTCTATCTGTGCGGTCAACGAGCATGCCGCGGTGCTGCACTATCAGCACCGCAACCCGGAGCGACCCGCTCAGTCTTTGAGTTTTCTGCTCGACGCCGGGGCCGATACGCTGGGTTATGCCGCTGATATCACGCGTACCTGGACAGGCGAGGAGCACCTGGACTTCGCGGCCCTGATCGAGGCGCTGGACCGGGCCCAGCTTCAGCTCTGCGATGAGCTGCGGCCGGGCGTGTCGTTCGTGGATCTGCATCGCCGGGCCCACCTTGCCATCGCTGGCATCCTCGAGCAGGCGGGCCTGGTTCGCATGGCGCCCGATGAGCAGCTCGAGTCCGGTGTATCGAGTCGCTTCTTCCCGCACGGCCTGGGCCATCACATCGGCGCCCAGGTCCACGATGTGGGGGGGCAGATCGACGCGCAGGGGCAACCCCTGCCGCCGCCCGACGAGTATCCGGCACTGCGCCTGACAAGACGGCTGGAGCCGGGCAACGTGGTCACCGTGGAGCCGGGGCTGTATTTCATACCCTCGCTGCTCGAACCCTTGCGCACCAGCGAGTATGCCGACCGGATCGACTGGGCGCAGGTTGAGGCACTGTCGCCCTATGGTGGCATTCGTATCGAAGACAATGTGCTGGTCAGCGAGGCCGACCCGGTCAACTTCACCCGGCAGGCCTTTGCGGTTGCTGATTAACGACCTCATCATTAAACCGGCAACGATATACCTACGGTGTTCGTTGTGCGGCATTTGCGGCATATGTCCGATAATGCCTTCGCTTCGCGGCCCCGGCCGTTCCGGCCGGGCATTAACCCAGCAACCTGTCTGGTTGCCGGGTTAATAGTAACTACAAGCCGGCATGCAGACTGGCATGCCGGATTCACCCAAAGAACGGATTTTTTCCCATGCCCAGTTTCGATATTGTCTCCGAGGTCGATCACCACGAGGTCGCCAACGCCGTCGACCAGGCCAATCGTGAAGTGGCTACCCGCTTTGATTTCAAGGGCACCGATTCGAGTTTCGAGGTCAGCGAAAGCGTCATTACCCTGAAGACCGAGTCGGAGTTCCAGCTCGGGCAGATGCTGGACATGCTTTATGCCAAACTGGCCAAGCGCGGTATCGACCTTGAAGCCGCCGAGGCCGGCGAACCGGTCATACAGGCAAAAAGTGCGATCCGCCAGGTCACCATACGTGAAGGCATCGATACCCCGCTGGCCAAGAAGATCGTCAAGCACCTCAAGGGCTCAAAGCTCAAGGTGCAGGCCGCCATCCAGGGCGATCAGGTACGCGTGACCGGCAAGAAACGCGACGACCTGCAGCAGGCCATTGCCCTGGTCAAGGAAGCCGAATTCGAGATACCGCTGCAGTTCACCAACTTTCGCGACTGAGTCGAGTTGATTGGTTACCGGCGGTCGATGGTCGAGATCGGCACGGTGACGATGGGCAGACCGAGTGCATCGGTGCGCGTGCGCGCCTGGATGACATCGCCGCGATGTTCGCTGCCGGTCTCGCCGATGTAGTAATACATCTCCGCCACCCCGTGGAACTGTTCCAGGGTGATCAGATTCACGCGCGCGGTCTCGCTCATGCCGGGAATGAACCCCAGCGGCACATAAAAGCCGTGATAGCCCTGGTCGGTGCCCAGCGAGGTATAGAACACGGTCAGCCGGGCATCGGCCGGTTCATCGGCGTCGACCACCTCGATGTCGAATCGACTGGCCAGCTCCATGCGCAGGCGCTCGTCGGCGTAATCGCGAATATCCGGCTGCTGGATGAAGTGACTTTCCATGTGCAGCCGCTGCCCGGCATGACGGTCAAAGTCACTGGATGGCAACTCCCGCACCAGGTCGTCAATGCTGTAAGTCACCAGCCGCTGCGCCGTCGACCCAACCAGCGAATCCTGCAACTGACGACTCCCACAACCACCCAGCAGGCCCAGAACGACCACGACCAGAAGCAGACACCTGAAAGCTCGCGCAAAATCAGTCAAATCCATCCCACCATTATACCCATCTCCCATCTCCCATCTCCCGTCTCCCGTCTCCCGTCTCCCGTCTCCCGTCTCCCGTCTCCCGTCTCCCCCTCTCCCCACCTTTCACCCTTCACCTTTCACCTTTCACCTTTCACCTTTCACCTTTCACCTTTCACCTTTCACCTTTCACCTTTCTCCTCGCACCTCGCACCTTTCACCCACCCTCCCCATGACCTCCAGCACATTGCTTTACCACCACCCATCACCCTAAAATCCCCACCCTGACCCTTATCCCGTGACTATCCGATGGCTTCATCCCGTCAACCGAACATCCTCGTGCGCCTCTGGCTGGGTTTCTGGCGAGGTCTTACCGCATTCCGCATGGCGGTGTTCAATATTCTTTTTCTGCTCGTTCTGGCGCTCGTGCTAGGAATGGTGTTTCGCGGCGGTGATCAGCTCATCATCGAGGACGATACGACTCTGGTTCTCTCACCACGGGGCATGATCGTCGAGGAGTATCGCGGCACGCCGCTGGAACGCATGATCAACGAAGCGCTGGGTCAGGAAGTGCCCGAAACCCGTCTGCGAGACCTGCTGGCGGGACTGGAGCAAGCGGCCGACGATGACCGCATCACCCAGGTGCTGATCAATACCGATGAGCTCTGGGGCGTGGGTACCGGCGTGATGCAGGACCTGGACCAGGCCTTTGCCGACTTTCGCGAGACCGGCAAGTCGGTGATTGCCTATGGCGGATTCATGGGGCAGGGGCAATATTTTCTGGCTTCCCAGGCCGATGAAATCTGGCTCGACCATGAAGGCATGGTGATGTTCGAGGGGTTCGGTCGCTACCGCAACTACTATCGGGAAGGGCTTGACCGGATCGGTGTCGAAGTCAATCTGTTCAAGACTGGCGACTACAAGTCGGCCATGGAACCGTGGGAGCGCAGCGACATGTCCGAGCCCGACCGCGAGGCCAGCGAGTATTTCCTGGGTGGCCTGTGGCAGGACTATCTCGACGCCGTTGCCATGAATCGCGGTGTGCCGGTGGATGTGCTGGTCGACATTGCCGGCGACTATTCCCGGTACCTGGAGCGGGCCGACGGCAATCCGGCCCGGATGGCCCTGGACAATGGGTTGGTCGACCGGCTGGTCAGCCGACCGGAGCTGCGGGCCGAGATGGCCCAGCGGGGTGCGCCGGATGACAACGGCGATTTCCGCCGGGTCGGCTTTCGGCAATTTGTGTCCGGCGATATGCCGGTCAGGCGTCCGGGCACCGGTCAGGTCGGAGTGATCGTGGCTGAAGGCATGATCGTCGAAGGCGATCAGCCGGCAGGCACGATCGGGTCGGAATCGACCTCGCGCCTGATCCGCCAGGCGGCACGCGATGACAGCATCGAAGCGGTGGTCTTGCGAGTCAATTCGGGAGGCGGCAGTGCATTTGCCTCCGAGATCATCCGGCGCGAGCTCGTGGCCCTTCGTGATGCCGGCAAGCCGGTGGTCGTGAGCATGGGCAACGTGGCCGCCAGCGGTGGCTACTGGATCGCCATGGGGGCCAATGAGGTCTGGGCCTATCCGACCACCATCACGGGCTCGATTGGTGTCGTCGGGTTTTTGCCGACCTTCGAGGAAACCCTGTCGCGTATTGGAATTCATACCGATGGCGTGGGCACCACGCCGCTGGCTGGCGCGCTGCGTCCGGACCGTGCCATGAGTGATGAAGTCCGGCAGCTGCTCGATACCATGATCAATGCCAGCTATCGCGAGTTCCTCGGCCTGGTAGCCGAGCATCGCGAGATGGATGTCGGCGAGGTCCACGAGGTGGCCCAGGGCCGCGTGTGGACGGGTACGCAGGCCATGGAGCGCGGTCTGGTCGACCACCTTGGCAACCTCAGCGATGCGATTGCCTCGGCAGCCCGTATTGCCGGGTTGGGTGAAGACTATCGCGTGACCTACGTCGAGCCCGAACTGAAGCCCTGGCAGGCATTTTTCGCCGGCATGGGTGCCCGCGCGCTGGTGGCAGCAGGGTTCGAGCCCGGCAATGGCCTGCTCGATGCCTTGCCGATCGAAACACGCGACGGCCTGATGCGCGATCTCAGGTTGCTCACCGAGGCTACCCGTCGCAATGGCCGGCCCGGCGCCGTCGCCCATTGCCTGTGCGACTCGCCGATGTAATTCAGGGTTGCCTGCCTGTCTCCGGAGTTTGTTCCGGCGGCAGGTAGCCCTGCATTCGCGCCAGTGTTTCCAGTTCCGGAATGTCGCGTTCCAGGGAGCGCAGACGGGCACGCTCGGCACTATCGAGCGAATCTTCCCGCTCCAGCAGTTGCGACTTTTCTCGGCGCTTGAGGCTCAGTGCCTCGCCCAACCGGAAGGCCTCCTCGTATTGCTCTGACCGGCAGTCGGGATGCGTGGTCTGGTCGGCAAGTGCCTGTGCGAATCCACCCTGGGGCGAACAGTCCGGGGAAGTGGCGCAGGCTGCCAACAAATAGAGAGGCGCCAGCCACAGCAGGGATCGTTTCATCGACAGTCCTTGGGTACACTGCAACTCGGAACGATCAGAATAACGCAGCATGGATCCTGTCACCCAGGGAGTTTTCGGCAGCCTGTGGGCCCTGCCGGCCGCAAGACGTGAACAAATGCGCCTGGCCGCTGTCTCCGGCTGGCTTGCGGGCATGGCACCGGACCTGGATGTGCTGATCCGCTCGCGCGAAGACACGCTGCTCTACATTGAATACCACCGACATTTCACCCATTCGCTGACCTTCATCCCGGTCGGCGCCCTGGCGGTTGCCCTGGTGTTGTGGCCGTTGCTGCGCAAGCGCGTAACCTTTGGTCCGCTGTACCTGTGGTGTTTTCTCGGGTACGCCTCGCACGGCCTGCTCGATGCCTGCACGTCCTATGGTACCTACCTGTTCTGGCCTTTTTCGGACTATCGAGTGGCCTGGAACTGGATCAGTGTGATCGATCCGCTCTACACCCTGCCACTGCTGGGTCTGCTGGCCTGGGCGCTCTGGCGTCGCCGGCACTGGGCGATTGCGATGGCCTGGGCCTGGATGCTGATCTACATGGCCTTCGGTGCCCTGCAGAACCATCGGGCCGAGCAGGCACTGATCGACTGGGCGGACGCGAACGATATTGCTATCGAGCGCACCGTGGCCAAGCCGGCATTCGCCAACCTGATACTGTGGCGTGCGCTGGTCGACGACGGTGATGAGTTTCACCTGGTTGCCATTCGCAATGCCCCGGGCAGCGACACCCGGGTGTGGCCGGGCGGCTCGGTTGAATCCTTCGATCCCGAGCCCTTCGACCCGGACAATCGTCTCGGTGATGATTTGCGTCGCTTTGACCATTTTTCCTCGAACTGGCTGTTTCGGTACACGGACTACGATGCCGAAGGCGAATGGTTTGTCGGTGATTTCCGCTATGCCATCGACCCGGCCAGTCAGCGCCCATTGTGGGGCGTGATGTTCGACCCGGATGAGCCCGACGGCCATGCGCGGTACACTACCCCGCGAACCGTGGTCGAGGAGGAGCGCAGGCAGTATGTTGCCCGCCTGCTGGGAGACGACCCCTAAAACACAATCAGAAAAGAACGCATCCCTGCCTGGAGGAGATTGACATGCTTGGTGCCGTTACCGATTTTCTTTGGTCGTACGTGCTGGTGGCCGTACTGGTCATCATTGGTCTCACGTTCACGATCGGATCCCGTTTCGTGCAGTTTCGCTATTTCGGGGAGATGTTCCGGGTGCTGGGCCAGGCATTCAAGCATCACACCGGTCAGGTCTCCTCGTTTCAGGCGCTGACCCTGAGCGTGGCCGGGCGCGTCGGTGCCGGTAATATCGCCGGGGTGGCCGTGGCCATCACCCTGGGTGGACCGGGTGCGGTGTTCTGGATGTGGATGGTCGGCCTGATCGGCATGGCGACCAGCTTCTTCGAGTGCTCCCTGGCGCAGGCCTACAAGACACGCGACCATCGCACCGGCACGTTCCGCGGCGGTCCGATGTTCTACATCCAAAAGGCCCTGGGCAGCCGCGCGCTGGGCATGGTGTTTACGCTGCTGCTGCTGTTCACCTTCGGCCTGGCCTTCGTTGCGCTGCAGTCGTTCACCGCCTCGTCCTCGCTGGAGGGGGCCTTTGGTGTTCCCACGCATGTCACCGGCATCGTGCTGACCATCGTGATCGGCTTCACCATCTTCGGCGGCGTACAGCGCATTTCCCGGGTCACCGAAATCGTGGTGCCGGTCATGGCGGTGGCCTATATCCTGGTTGCGCTGGTGGTGGTGATGTTCAACATCACGGCCGTGCCAACCGCGCTGATGATCATCATTCAGAGCGCGTTCGGCCTGGAGCAGGCCGTGGGCGGCGGCATTGGCGCGGCCATCATGATGGGAGCGCGCCGCGGTCTGTTCTCCAACGAGGCCGGGCTGGGCAGTGCCCCGAACGTGGCGGCCGTGGCCTACGTGCCGCACCCGGTCAACCAGGGCATCGTGCAGTCTTTCAGTGTCTTCATCGACACCGCCATCATCTGTACTGCCACTGCTTTCATCATCGTCATGGCCGGCATGCACGAGATGGGCACGGTCGACAACGGCGTGGTGCTCACCCAGCTGGCGTTGCGCGAGCATGTCGGCCCCTGGGGCGAGACGTTTGTCAGCGTGTCGCTGATGCTGTTTGCCTTCAGCTCCATCCTCTACAACTTCTACCTGGGCGAGAATGCGTCCTACTGGATGAACCCGGACAGCAAGTGGTTCTTCATCGTGTTCCGGATTCTGATGCTGGTCATGATCCTGTGGGGCTCCGTTCAGGAGCTCGAGACCATCTTCAACTTCGCCGACCTGACCATGGCGGTGCTGGCCCTGGTCAACCTGGCCGCGTTGTTCCTGCTGGTCAAGATCTGTTTCCGCCTGATGGACGACTACGAACAGCAGTCACGCACCGGCCAGGTCCCGGTCTTCAAGCCCGAGAATTTCTCCGACCTCGATCTGGATCACGACGCCTGGTCGGATGCCGCTGATGCGGCCAAGCGGTAAGCGGCTAGTGGGTGGGGATCGTGCCGGGCGCCGGTGCGATCCCCGCGCCGTTTGATTGAGCTTTTGGGTAGCGAGGTGCCGAGCGGCCTTGCCCGGGGCCGGAACCGAGGTGAATCGCCGCGTCGATTGACCGAGCCTGCCGGCGCTCTGGTGCCAGTTGCATCTTGGCGGAGTCTCGAACAGGCCAAGCCGGTCTCCAGGTGTGCGGGTTCACGAATTGCGGATGGGCCGTGCCCGCCGCCATCACCTCGAACCCGGCCCCGGTCAAGACCACTCGCCACCTGAAGTTTGTGAGTAGGCTGACGACGAAAAAACTGGCGGCAAAAGCCTTTGCTGATTACTCAAATGATTCAGTGATCTTCCAGCGGGAATTCTTGGAACCGCAGATGAACGCAGATAAACGCAGATTGTTTATTTGACTCATGGGTCATGAATAGGTGCTAGGGGTCGGCGGATCATTGGCGGCCCAACTTTCATATATCCACGAGCTGAGTCGTATGGTCAAAACGCTTTCGGATTGCGGATGATTGCAGCTGTATTCCCATGCATCTGTGTTTATCCGCGTTCATCTGCGGTTTTAGAAAATCAAGTCAGTGCCATTACCAATACCACCCGGTGCCAACTCCACTCCATTCAGGCGGCAGACCGATGACGCTTGAGATAAACCAGCAACTGCGAGATCGCCGCCGGCGTCATGCCGGGGATGCGGCTGGCCTGGTCGATGGTGTGCGGGCGTGAGCGCTTCAGCTTCTCGGTCAGCTCCGCCGAAAGTCCCTTGACCTGCTCATACTCGAAGTCTTCGGGAATCACCTGCTCGGCGGCACGGCGCTGACGTTCGATCTCGGAGTGCTGACGGTCGAGATAGCCGGCGTAGCGGATCTGGATGGCCACCTGCTCGGCCACATTGTCATCATCAACGCCCGGGCCGATGCCCTCGACGGCCATCAGTGACTCGTAGTTGACTTCCGGGCGACGCAGCAGCTCCTCGGCGGTGGTGTCCTTGCGCATCGGGATATCGAGATCAGCACCCACCCGTTCGGCCAGCGGCGAACTGGCGGCGATACGCAGACCTTTGAAGCGCTCCAGTTCGGTGTCGATGGCCTCGCGCCGGCGACAGAACGCCCCCCAGCGCTGATCGTCGATCAGCCCCAGGTCGCGCGCGGTTTCGGTCAGGCGCAGATCGGCATTGTCTTCTCTCAGGTGCAGCCGGAACTCGGCGCGGCTGGTAAACATGCGGTAGGGCTCGGGTGCGCCCTGCGTGATCAGATCGTCGATCAGCACGCCGATATAGGCCTCGTCGCGGCGCGGCGACCAGGGTTCCAGCCCCCGGGCCTGCCGGGCGGCATTGAGTCCGGCCACCAGTCCCTGGGCGGCGGCCTCTTCGTAGCCGGTGGTGCCGTTGATCTGGCCGGCAAAGAACAGCCCGTCCAGATGGCGGGTTTCCAGGCTCGGCCTGAGATCGCGCGGGTCGAAGAAGTCGTACTCGATGGCGTAGCCGGGCCGGGTGATGTGGGCGTTCTTCAGCCCGGCAATCGAGCGCACCAGTTCGACCTGTACGTCGAACGGCAGGCTGGTGGAAATGCCATTGGGATACCACTCGTTGATGCCCAGCCCTTCGGGCTCCAGGAAAATCTGGTGCGAGGACTTGTCGGCAAAACGCACCACCTTGTCCTCGATCGAGGGGCAGTAGCGGGGCCCGCTGCCCTCGATGTGTCCGGCATACATGGGTGAGCGATCCAGGTTGGCGCGAATCAGCTCGTGCGCGGCTTCGCTGGTGCGGGTAATGAAACACGACACTTGTTGCGGGTGCTCATCCGCGCTGCCCAGAAACGAAAAGACCGGTCGGTGCGCATCGCCAGGTTGCTCTTCGAGCCTGGAAAAATCCAGTGTGCGCCCGTCTATGCGCGGCGGCGTGCCGGTCTTGAGTCGTCCCACCGCGAAGGGCAGCTCGCGCAGGCGGGCAGCCAGTGCATTGGCCGGGGCGTCGCCGGCACGTCCGCCGGACTGTCGGGTTTCACCGATGTGGATTCTGCCGCCCAGAAAAGTGCCCGTGGTCAACACCACGGCATGGGCGGAGAAGGTCAGCCCCATGGCCGTCCGTACGCCGGCAACGTGGCCGTTCTCGACCACCAGGTCGTCGACCGGCTGCTGGAAAAGCGTCAGGCCGGGCTGCGACTCGACCATGCGACGAATGGCGCGGCGATAGAGATCGCGATCGGCCTGGCAGCGCGTGGCGCGGACCGCCGGCCCTTTGCGTGCATTGAGCCGCCGCCACTGTATGCCCGCGGCATCTGCTGCCCGTGCCATGGCCCCGCCCAATGCGTCTACTTCCCTGACCAGGTGGCCCTTGCCGATCCCGCCGATGGCCGGATTGCAGCTCATCTGGCCGACCGTTTCGATGGAATGGGTCACGAGCAGTGTACGCGCACCGGTTCGCGCCGCGGCCAGGGCGGCCTCGGTGCCGGCGTGTCCGCCGCCGATGACGATGACGTCAAACTGGTCTGGGTGGCGCATAACGAGCCCAGGTCACTGAATGACCGGCCATTTTAACGGTTTGCTCTTTGCCGGTAAACGTGTGGCCTAGTCGCGATCCCGCTGTCGTCTGCGTTCTCTGGTGCTCGAGCCCCGTTCTGACCCAGACTGCCGATGCAGGCTGGGGCGCTGGCTGCTGGATGAACTGGAGGTGTCGGGGCGCCGGTTGCGACTGCTGCCAGACGATCCGCGCGTGTCGCGGCTGCTGCGTGTGCGGGTCGAGGGTCTGGGACTGGCGGACTCCTGCCGGCTACGGGAGGATGAATCCCGGCGCAGAGACGGCGGGGAGCTGCGTTCGCGGCCTTCCGATTGCGCCCGCGGCGGTGATGATGGCCGGGATTGCGAACGGGGTTGCGATCGCGTTGGCTGCTCCGAGCGTTGCGGTGGTGAACGCAGGATGTTGCGCGGCAGTCGTGGCGGCGAAGGCTGGTTCGTCTGGTCGCGGCGAATGACACCACGATCACTGCGAGCAGGCGAGGGTGACCTTTCGCGCGGTGCGCGCTGCGTATGACGGGTTCTCTGGGGTGGAGCCGAGCGCACGCCGCGTCGTTCGGAACGCGAGGCGGCCGGGATGCGAGGTGCCGTGGTCGGACGCACACCCCGCTGTCGTTCCGGACTGCGTGAGGCCAGTGTCTGGCGCTCACGCAGGGTCTGGATGCGCAGATTCTCCTGGCGGGTGCGTTCGCGGGAACTGTAGTGATAACGCGGAGCCGAGTGACGCCAGTATCCAAAAGCCACGCTGGTATGCGGCGGGCGGTAGACATGACCGCGCGCAGTCCATGGATAGTGGTAACGGTAGGTCACGCCTACATGCGCGCGCGGACCGGGACGATAGCCGTAGTACCAGCCCGGGTACGGGTAGTACCAGGGGTCGTAGCGGTGGACCAGAACGGAGTAGGGGTGGTAATAGCGGCTGAAATAGAAGTAGTCCAGGGACCAGTAGGGGTAGACCACCGGATTGACGTGAACATGGGTGGTTCTGGGGGCGTGATGGCGCTCGTAGTACACGCCGTCGGCACCATAGCGCGGTTGCGAATAGGTGGTGCAGCCGGCCAGTACGAGACTGGCAAGCAGAGCAAGAACCAGGCTGGCGTTGAGTCGTTTCATGGCAGTCTTACCCTATCAGAGCGTGGCTAAACAGGGGCTGAACATCAGGAAACCGGTTCTGCCAGCAGTTTTTCCAGTTCCCCGGTGCTCATACGCTTCTGGGCGCGACCGTCGATGGGGCTGGGCGGGGCCTGCAGTGCTTCGCGACCGATCATCAGCAACAACTCCACGGTTTGCCCTCCGGCCTCGATGACCACGATTTCAAGATCCCGGAATCCACCGTCATGCCAGCGAATCCGGCGCGACTCCTGCTCGAAGGGGAGGCCTCGGTCGAGCAGGAAGTGCACGATGGCGTCGGGGTCGTCGGCGAACACGTGCAGGCTGATGCGCGAAAATTCGTCGGCCGTGCCTTCCAGTACCGGTCCGACCAGGCGTGGGCGGAAGGGGGCCAGAAAACGCATGGCCGAGAGCGCGCCGCGGCGCAATTCCTCCAGTACGGCGGCATGCTCTTCACCGCCATACAGGGACTGCCACTCGCGCAACGCCTGTTCCACCTCGGCGTTGGACGGCAGGCTCATGCGCGAAGACAACCCCAGGTGACCGGCTGCCTTCTGCTTGGCGGCAAAATAGCTGCGCTGGCCCTCGGTGGCCATGATGCGCGCCGCCTCGGCGGCTACTTCCTGTCGTACCCGGTTGTTTCTTCGGCTCATCGCTTCAGAAGATATCGTAGGGGTCGGCGTCGTTGCGCGCATCATCCGCGTCTTCCAGGGGCGGCATGTTGTCGGCATGGAACCATTCCTGAACAGCCCCGCTGGTGCCGGGACGAACCCGGCGGCCGGTTTCCGGGTTGATCAGGGCCTGGGCCAGACCAACCGGCATGGGCTGGTGGTGTTCGGGGCGATCATCGAGTGCCACGGCCATGAAATCCACCCACAGCGGAAGTGCGGTTCGTCCGCCCTGCTCCTGGCGCCCCAGCGACTGGTTGTCGTCCATTCCAAGCCAGACAGTGGTGACCAGCCCGCCGCCGTAGCCGGCAAACCAGGTGTCGCGCAGATCGTTGGTGGTGCCGGTCTTGCCGGCCAGATCGCTGCGATTCAATGCCAGGGCCCGACGCCCGGTGCCCCCGGTGACCACATCCGACAGCATCGAATCGATCAGCCAGGTCGTTTGCGGTTCCAGTACGGACGGAGCCCGATTGGGGCGCGGCGGTCCGGCCAGGGCAGGATTCTCCTCCAGTGCCGTGGGGTCGGCACGGTCGCCGTTCAGGGTGGGGCGACGCAGTCTCGGCAGCGTGCTTTGGGCCTCTGATTCCTCTTCGGCGACGGGCTGGGGCGCGGGTGGAATATCGGGGCAGTTCCGGCACACCGTTGTCCATTCCGGCTCCATGACAATGCGGCCGTCACCGTCGACCACGCTGTGCAGGTAGCGCGGTTCGACAGCGTATCCGCCGTTGGCGAATACGGCGTAGGCCGCCGTCATGCTCATTGGGGTCAGCGAGGCTGAGCCCAGAGCCATGGAGGGGCCGTTGGGTAGCTCGTTGCGTTCGAATCCGAAGTCGGTGATGTAGTCGCGTGCGTAATCCAGACCCATGTCCATGAGCAGGCGAACGCTGACCAGGTTGCGGGAGTGGATCATGGCATCGCGCAACCGCGTGGGGCCATGGAAACGGCGGCTGAAGTTGGTTGGCCGCCATTCGCGTTCCATCGACGGGTCGTCAAGCACCACGGGCGAGTCGTTGACCATCGAGGCGGCGGTAAAGCCGTGGTCGAGTGCCGCGGCGTAGATGAACGGCTTGAATGCCGAGCCGGGCTGGCGTCGACTCTGGGTGACCCGGTTGAACTGGCTGCGCCCGAAATCCAGGCCGCCGACCATGGCCACGACGGCCCCGGTTTCGGCGTCCATCGAGACCAGTGCAGCTTCGGCTTGCGGGATCTGGGCCAGGCGCCACTGATCGTCAACCAGCCTGAGCCGGACCAGATCGCCCGGGCTGACTACATCGCTGACCGCCTCGGGGCGGGCGCCCACGGTATCGGCGGATATGAACGGCCTGGCCCAGGTCACATCATCCAGCGTCAGCTCAACGGCTTCACCGCCGCGCAGTACCAGCCGGGCGGACTCGTCATCAGCCTGCACCACGACAGCAGGCTGCAGGTCGGCCACGGCGCGCACGCGATCGAGTTCGGTCCGCAGGGCTTCCTCGTCTTCGAGCAGCTCTTCGGCTATACGTTGTTCGGCACCGCGCCAGCCGTGCCGGCGATCGTAGGCCTGCAAGCCGTCCCGCACCGCCTGGTCGGCGGCACGCTGAAGCCGGGAATCAACCGTTGTCCAGGCACTGTAGCCGCCGGAATAGGCCTCTTCAGCACCAAATCGACCGACCACGTCGCGACGCACCATTTCAGTGACCCAAGGTGCGTTCAGGGCGACGACCGGGCCGTGGTAGCGGGCGGAATTGGGCTCGGATCTTGCCTCGGCATGCGCCTGTTCATCGATATAGCCCAGGCCCAGCATGCGGTCCAGGATCCAGTTGCGTCGGATCATGGCCTGGCGCGGGCCCGACAGTGGATTGTCGCGCGAGGGCGCCTTGGGCAGGGCGGCAATCATGGCGGCCTCGGCCAGGGTCAGCTCATCGAGGCGCTTGCCGTAGTAAACCTGGGCCGCGGCTCCCACTCCGTAGGCCCGGTGCCCGAGAAATTCCTTGTTGAGGTAGAGTTCGAAGATCTCGTCTTTCGACAGTTCCCGTTCGATCTTGATGGCCAGCAGCATTTCCCGCAGCTTGCGGGTGATCGAGTAGTCGGTGCTCAGAAAGAACCGGCGTGCAACCTGCTGCGTGATCGTGCTGCCACCGGGTACACGACCACGGCCCATGGAGCGCGCATATAACCAGGCGCCGCGCACGGTGCCGCGCCAGTCGATGCCCGGATGAGAGTAAAATCTGTCATCCTCGGCGGCCAGGAATGCGCGTTTGAGGTGTTCGGGCATGTCCTCCAGTGCGATGGGGAGCCGGCGCTGCTCTCCGATCTCGGCCATGAGCTGATCGTCCTCGGAGTAGACCCGCAGGGGCACCTGTAGTCGGACGTCCCGGAGCGACTCCACAGAGGGCAGTGTGGGCACGATTGTCAGCCACAGCACTAGCACCCCGATGGCACCTAGTGCTAACATCAGGAAAAACAGGCGGATAGAAAAAACTATTAAAGGCTTTATTCGGACCATCAGTTGTGGTAAATGTAGGGCCAGACAAGTCGGGACATGCGATGCTTTGACGCAGACCGGCAATAAAAGTGCCCCTGAATCCTGACGCATGAGGCGGCTTTGATCCGGAGGGTAGCACAGACATATATTGAGTTCGGCCGGTGAGCAAGGGGGTCGGTCGGGCCGACGAGGAAATTTGAGTGAGAGGGCATTCAGGCTTTCGGCCTGGCCCAGGTCGACCAGAGGGCAATTGACATCATAATGAGTGGACTAATCAGCAGGCTGATGGGAACGGCAGCGCCGCCTCTGGTGGGCGTCGACATCGGCTCAAGCAGCATCAAGGTTCTGCAGCTCAGCCAGAGTGGATCAGGGCACCGTGTCGAGGCATTTGCGCTGGAGCCGGTGCCCGAAGGTGCGGTGAGCGAAGGCATGATCAGCGAACCTGACGAGGTGGCCGAGGCGCTCAAGCGGGCCATCAAGCGTTCGGGAACCAAGGCCAAGCATTGCGCCATGGCGGTCGCCGGAGCCGCGGTGATCAGCAAGATCATCACCTTGTCCTCGGATCTGTCCGAAGACGATATCGAAGCGCAGATCGAGGTCGAGGCCAACCAGTACATCCCCTACCCGCGCGAGGAGGTCAGCCTGGACTTCGAAGTGCTCGGGCCCTCTCCGCGCAACGCCGAGCTGGTCGAAATCCTGTTGGCCGCGTCGAAGACCGAGCACGTGGACATGCGTCGTGAGGTGGCCGATCTGGCTGGCCTGGAAGTGCGGGTGATCGACGTAGAATCCTTTGCCGTGGCCAACGCCTTCGATCTGGTACGCCGGCGCGCTGGCATCGACGAGACCGAAACCATCGGGGTGCTCAACATGGGATCGAGTGCCTCGACGCTGATTGCCCTGCGCGGTAATCGCAGCATCTATAGTCGTGAGCACGGCTTTGGCGGGCAACAACTTATCGAGGAGTGCATGCGTCGCTATGGCATGGACCAGGAACAGGCCAGTTTCCTGCAGCGCGGTGAAGAGCCGCCGGCCGGATTCGAGGATGAGCTGCTTGAGCCGTTTCGCCAGAGCGTGATCCAGCAGATCAGCCGGGCCCTGCAGTTCTATTCATCGTCGAGCGACTATTCTGGTATCAACACGCTATTCCTGACCGGTGGATCAGCCGCCACGCCGGGGCTGGCCGAAGCGCTGGGAGATGAGGTCGGCATGTCCTGCGAGTTGGCCGATCCCTTGCAGGGCATGCGTCTTGCGCCGTCAGTGAATGCCGGCGAACTCGAGCGTGTACGGCCGTCGTTTACCACAGCCTGCGGGCTAGCCTTGCGGGGGTTTGACTGATGGCGAGAATCAACCTGCTGCCATGGCGTGAGAATCTACGCCAGGAGCGACAGAGGAATTTCATGATCGGGCTGGGGGCTACGGCTCTTCTGGCCATTGGCGTGGTCCTGGTCGCCAATCACCTGGTCACCCGGCAGATCGACGGACAAGATGCACGAAACAGTTTCCTCGAGTCCGAAATTCGCCAGCTGGATCGTGACATCGCGCGGATCGAGGAACTGGAAGAGACGCGCAGTCGCATGTTGTCGCGAAAGGAAGTCATCGAAGAACTTCAGGAGCACCGTTCGATGTCGGTGCACTTGTTCAACTACATGGCACAGACGGTACCCGATGACCTTCGTCTGACGACAGTGCGGCAGTCCGGCAGTACCCTCACAATTCGTGGTCGCACGCAATCGGAAACCCGGGTGTCGGAGTACATGCGCAACATTGAGTCGGCGGGCTGGCTGCATGATCCGACACTCAATATCGTCGAGGCATTGGAACGGGATGGGCCGGATCTGCCGTATCGCTTTGAGTTACGGGCGCGATTGGGTTCCCCGCCAGCGACCGACGAGGAGAATTGACAGATGGATCTTTCGGAACTCAGGGATCTCGATTTCAACAACCTTGGCTCGGCCTCTATCGGGGTCAAGATCGTGCTGTTGAGCGTGATCTCGATCCTCATTCTCGTGGGTGGCTATCACTTCATCATCAAGGACAAGCTCCAGACCCTGGAGCAGCGTGAGCGTGTCGAGTACGAGCTCAGGGAAGAGGTGGAAGAAAAGCAGCAGAAGGCGGCCAATCTGGAAGCCTATGAGCAGCAACTGGCCGAGATGGAAGAAATGATCGAGGTCATGATGCGGCAATTGCCCTCGCGGACAGAAATGCCCGAGCTGCTGATCGACATCTCCCAGACTGCGCTGGGAACCGGGATTGTCAATGAATTGTTCGAGCCGCGCGACGAGGTCGTGCGGGACTTTTACGCCGAGCAGCCGATCAATGTTCGCATGATCGGCACCTATCATGAATTCGGCAATTTCGTCAGTTCGGTCGCCGCGTTGTCGCGCGTCGTCATCCTGACCATGCGTGATATCTCGCTGCAGCCCATCGAGGGCTCGACTCGATTGAGGCTGGAGGGCGTGATCACGACCTACCGTTACCTGGAAGAGTCCGAGATGGATGCCGGTGGAGGCCGTTGATGATTGCACGAGTTGCTAAGAATCTGGTTTTGATGGCGGCGGTTGTGCTGCTGGCTGCCTGCGCACGCGGCACGGGCGACCTGGAAGAATGGGTGGCTGAAGTCCGTGATCGCCCACCGGAGCCGATCGATCCAATCGAGCCGATTCGTCCGGCCGAAGTGGTTTCCTACGAAGCCGATGGTCTGCGCGATCCGTTTCAGATCCGTGCCCAGCGCGAGGAAGAGGACGAAGATCCGGATGAAGAAGTGACTGACGGGCTCAGGCCCGACCCGGATCGGCGGCGGGAATACCTGGAAGGCTTTACCCTCGATGCCCTTGAAATGGTGGGTACCCTGGAGATGGAAGACACGCTATACGCGTTGATTCGGGATACCGAGAACGTGGTCCACCGTGTGACTGAAGGCAATTATCTGGGGCAGAACCACGGAGAGATTCTTGAAGTGCGGCCAGACCGCGTGGTCTTGCTCGAACTGGTACAGGATGGCCGCGGCGACTGGATGGAGCGACGTGCCAGCGTGGCCCTGGCAGAACAGTAACGGGAGCTTCCCTTGTTAGGAATGAACATGATGTTGAACACTTCACGGGTGACGAACGGGAGAAGGGCGATGGACAGCACTGTCAAGATCGTCGCGGTTCTGGTCGGGCTGCTCTGGCTGGTTTCGGCAACGAATGCCGCGGAGTTGACCGGAGTCGATGTAGAAAGCGCCGCCGGTGAGATCCGATTCACGCTTGAGGTCGATGGTGATGTGACCGATCCAAGCGTATTTACCACCGATGAGCCGGCGCGTATCGTGCTTGAACTTCCCGGTACTTCTTCGCGTGTCAGCTCTTCACGCGTGCCGGTGGATATCGGTCCGGCACGAAGTTACACCGCACTGAGTGCCGATGGTCGTGCCCGACTGGTTGTCGACCTGTCGCGCCCGATTCCACACGAGGTCGAGGTGTCCGGCAATCGTGTCGTACTGGTTCTGCAAACCGGCGCTGATGCCCCGACACCGGCGGCAGCGAATCGAGCACCTTCGGTTGCGGCGGCCGGCGCCTACGAGGTTGCGGGGCTGGACTTTCGTCGCGGCCCGGATGGTGAGAGCCGGGTGCTGGTCAACCTGGATCAGCCTGGTGTCAACATTTCGGTCAACGAGAGAACCGGCGGATTGCGGCTGACCCTGTTCAATACCGAGTTGCCACAAGAGCATTTTCAGCGCCTGGATGTCACGGACTTCGCCACTCCGGTTGAGAAGATCACACCGGAACAGCGGGGCGAGAACGTACGTGTCAATATCGATATCGCCGGTGCCTACGAGCATCTGGCTTACCAGTCCGACAACCAGGTGATCGTCGAGGTGGCCCGTCCGCCCGAAGAAGCGCCGATGGACAGGGAGCTGACGTTCTTCGAGGATCGAGAATACGAAGGGACTCGCATGACCCTGAACTTTCAGGACATCCAGGTGCGTTCCCTGCTGCAGCTGATTGCCGAGGTCTCGGATTTCAATATCGTCGTGTCCGACTCGGTCAGCGGCAACCTCACGCTGCGCCTGACAAACGTGCCGTGGGACCAGGCGCTGGATATCATTCTCGAGACCAAGAACCTGGACATGCGCCAGTCCGGCAACGTGATCTGGATTGCCCCCACCGCCGAGATAGCCGATCGTGAGCAGCAGATTCTGCGTGCTCGCGCCGAGCGCCAGACGCTCGAGCCACTGCGTACCGCGATGATTCCGGTCAGCTATGCCAACGCCGATGAACTGGCTGACCTGATCAGAGCGGCATCGGCTGTTGATACGGATCAGCGAATCGACGCGGGCCTCCTGTCCGAGCGGGGCTCTGTCACCATCGATGAGCGGACCAATACGCTGCTGGTCAATGACACGGCCGAGCGGATCGACGAGATCCGTGATCTGGTGTCCGAGCTGGATCGTCCTGTGCGCCAGGTTCTGATCGAGTCGCGGATTGTCATCGCCCGTCACGACTTCAATCACCAGCTCGGGGTTCGGTTCGGTGTTACAGGCGCGCGCCAGGATTCGCGCGGCAACCTGTACTCGACATCCTCATCTTCCACGGCGCTGGACCAGATCAACCAGAGTGCACTGGAGAACCGGCGTGACGGACGCGGCTCTTCCACCCCGGTCGACATGCCCTCCGTGGGAGATCGTCTCAATGTCAATCTCCCGGTCGCCGATCCAGCCGGCAGCCTCGGATTCAGTCTTCTGGCTGCCGACTTTCTGCTCGATCTCGAGCTGTCGGCGCTGGAGAGCGAAGGCCGCGGCGAAGTGATCTCAACCCCAAGAGTGATCACGGCCAACCAGTCGGAAGCCTTTATTCAGCAAGGTGTGGAGATTCCCTACGAGGCCCGCCAGGCCGGTGCCCAGGCCGGGGCGATCAACGTGGAATTCCAGGAAGCGGTCCTGGAGTTGCGCGTGACACCGCTGATTACTCCCGACAATCGCATCCAGCTGTCGCTGAACGTCAAACAGGATACGGTCGGCGAGATCTTCAACAATATCCCGTCCATCGATACACGGGAGCTGGGAACCCGGGTCCTGGTGGAGAACGGCCAGACCGTGGTGCTGGGTGGCATCTACCAGGAAGAGCGCAACTTCACCGCCACGAAAGTGCCGGTCCTGGGCGATGTGCCGGGTATCGGACGCCTGTTCCGACAGCGCAGCACCAGCGACGAAAAGAGAGAATTGTTGATCTTCGTTACGCCACAGATTCTCGACGATCGCGTAGCGTTTGATTGATCGCACCGGACCGGAGTGAGAAGCCTAACCATGCCAAATCAAAGCAAACAATCGGGGACTCGATCCATGAAAGTACTCCGCAATACCTTCATCCTGGCCGCAAGCCTTGTTCTCGTCGCCTGCGGGGGCAGTTCTTCAGGGTCATTCGATCGGGGCGGGGCTGCCAAGATGAGTGTCTCTGCCGAAACCACCTCGGTTCCGGCCAAGGGGCAGCACTTCGTCCCCAACCCGGCAATGGACTACACCATACAGGTCAATGTCGAGTTTCTTGGCTCCGACAACCGGCCGGTTCCGGACGGAACGGAAGTCAATCTGTCTTCCAGCAGCTCCGGTCGTGGCGTTGTCGCGCCTATTGATGAGCCTGAAAGCACTGGCGGCCAGGCCACATCGACAACCAGTGGCGGGACTGCAAGTTTCTGGTTTGTTTCCGGCTCCAACCAGGGCGAGGTGACCCTGACGGCATCCGGGACCGCGCCGAGTGGTGATCAGAGTTCGAGTCGGCTGAATCTGAATGTGATCGAACCCAGTGATGGTGCGGCGCGCTTGTCGATCGAGGGTCCGACCGAAATCCCGGCCAACAAGGCCGGCGCCAGCAGCTTCCTGGGCTCGCCCTACGTCGCGGAATACCGTATTCGCTACCTGGGGCCCGATGGCGAACCGGGCATCGTCCGGCTGGACGAGGATGACCGCCACACCGCCCAGGTGACCATTTCGCCCACACGCAGTGCCATGTTCTCGACCCTGATGGATCCCGAGTTCGAATTCGCCGGCTTCGATATACTCTGGGGCACCGGCCCGGTGCTGGTGCAGGGTGGACAGGGCATCGTGTTTGTCCATGCACAGCGGGATCCGGGAACGGTGACTCTAAGTGCGGCTGCCTTTGATATTGACGAAGACGATGACCAGGTCTATTCAGCCGAGATCAAGATCGATGTCATCGATCACACCGAGGATTTCCTGCCGGCCCAGCTCGACTTCAGCGTGTCGCCCGATCCGGTTTATATCCAGGGCTCGGGTGGGTCGACCAGCAAGTCACTTTCGGTGGATGTGCGTGACTCCGGCGGCAATGCGGTGCCGGACCCGGAAGGTGACGGGCACAGCTACAACAATGTTCGCCTGCAGCTCGAAGCGCCTGCCAACAGTGGTGCGCGCCTGGTCGGCACCGGAGCGGACGGCAGTGTGTCAGGTACGGATATCCGTGTGCGTACGCTCAATGGCGTTGCCAACTTTGCGCTCAACTCCGGCACCGAAACCGGTTCGCATCGCATTATTGCCACTGTCGACCGAGCCGACAACAATGTTGACAATGAAATGACGGATCCACTGACGGCGGAGACAACCATTCAGGTGGGTGATGGGCGCCTGTTCAGTCTGGAACTCGTCCAGCCGTCGATCAATGCGCTCATGGTCAATAGGGCTGTGACAGATATTGGGGGCTCCGAAGAGCAGATCATCGGTGACAATGGTGTGCCAGTCCCCCCTGATCCTGATGGCACCTATTCCTTGACGGTAACAGTGCAAGGTGTCGATCAGGTTGGGCATCCGGTTCTGCCAGGAACGGTGGTGAGCTTCGGAAAGATCGACTCTCCGCTTTCCGAGACCAATCCTTCGTACTTTGTGTTCTCAGGTGAGGACGGCAACCCGTCAGAAGGCGGTGACCTTTTCAGTGTGCTTGATTCCCCGGAGGGTTTCCTTGACGATCCCAATGCCATAGATGAAAGTGTCGAGACAGGAGATACGCTGGCACTGTTTGGCAAGTCAATCCCTGGGAACCGCGAACATGAGGCCGCTCGCAGCGTGGCCGATGTGGTGGATGATCGGACGGTGAGAGTATCCGAGCCGTTCAACCCGAATGATCAGTCTGGAAACATTGTGGATGACGGCTATGTGATTCCCTGGGTTATTGGTCGTGCCCGGATGGGTGTGATCGATGAAAGTGCAACTCTCGGCGACCAGGGTCGTGCGACTGTTCAATTGACCTACCCGATTCATGCTGTCGGCAGGCCTACTGTGGTTTGGGCTCAAAGTCAGCGTACGGAGTCAGGTGGCACCAAGACTGTCGCCGATGTCAATTCAATTCGGCTTCCTGGTGTTGCTCCTCTGGAGCTGAGTGTCACGCCGTCAACAATTCCGGGCAACGTTGCGACGCCTGTTCTCCTCTGTCTTAGGGATGCATTGGGTGCGCCTGTCAACCAGGCTGCAATCAATGGTTCGCTCGTTTCCGGGCAAGGGATTGGAAGTCTTGATGGTGACTTCATGCCGACAACAACACAGAACGCAACTGGTACAGATGGTCTGGGTTGTGTCGAAACCGAGGTCAAGGTGGAGAATATGCTTGCCGAAAGCGGCAACTCGGTGGTGTTGTTCAGCGTGGGTGAGGCCACTGCCAGTCTTTCCGTGGTTGCTCCAGAAGCAGGTATGCTGATGGTTGAGCCCTCGAATAGAAATGATCTATCACCAACGCCGCAGGATGTGAACCTGACCCTGACGCTTCTGACCAGTGGAGGCGAGCCGCTTTCAGGCGTGCAGCTCATTGGCAGTTGCGATGGTGGTAACGGGTCGCTTTCAATCACTGATGCTCCTGGTGTGACGGATGAGGATGGAGAAACCACCGCCACGGTCGAGATGGATATGTCAATCTGCGGCGATGGTAGCGGAGAAGGCTTCCCGCGTGAGGGAATATGTGAGTTCACTACGGCAAGTGGCTCACCCGTCGGAACGTTCACCGCGAATGGTTTTGATCTTTCCGAATCCGGGGTTTCGCCATCGCCTTGTGATTAGAATCGCTGACCAAGTGACGTGATTCGATAATGTGTAGTGCGGGCTCGGGATCCGAGCCCGCACTTTCTTGGTTTCGACTCTGCCAAGCCGCTACATTCCAGTGTTTGAAGGAAGTCCTGGACAAGCTCCTGTACTGATCAACATCCCCCATGCCGGGCTGATGTTGCCCCATGACATTGAACAGCGATTGACACCCGACGGACGTCGCCTGATCGATACCGACTGGCACGTTCACCAACTGGTGGACTTCGCCGCTGAGCTAGGTGTCGGAGTCTTGCGCGCAACCCACTCGCGCTACGTGATCGATCTGAACCGGGGCGCCGATGATCAGCCGCTCTACAGCGGGCCGACCACAGGCCTGGTGCCCACCTGCACTTTTGACGGTGCACCGCTATACGAGACAGATCCGCCGGATGCCGCAGAAGTTCTCGAGCGCGTCGAACGCTACTGGCGCCCCTATCACGATGAGCTGGCGGCCAGGCTGGCTGCCATACACGAACAGCACGGTCATGCCGTCTTGCTCGATGCCCATTCAATTCGCAGCCAGGTGCCGAGACTGTTCGAGGGCCGTCTGCCGGATCTCAACCTGGGGACGTTTTCCGGTGGCAGTTGTGCGTCGGAACTCGAACACGCAGTCATTGAGCTCCTGGAAGGCCAGTCACGCTTCAGTCACGTGGTCAATGGTCGCTTCAAGGGCGGCTATATCACCCGCCATTACGGTCAGCCGGGCCAGGGCATTCATGCCCTGCAGATGGAGATTGCGCAGGCGAGTTACATGGATGAGTCCCGACCCGAGCACTTCGATGAAACAAAGGCCGCACCACTCCAGTCCTTGTTGAAGGATCTGGTTGGCTGTCTGGTGACATGGCGTCCGGCATGAGCGAACAGCTTTTCCATGGTCCAGCCGTACTGACCGCGGAGGGCTGGATCGAGGACTGCTCGATCCGCGTGGATGCCGGCGGCTGGATCACTGCTATCAAGCAGGGATCATCGCCGGATGCAACACGACTGTCCGGACCGGTATTGCCCGGCATGGTCAATGTCCATTCACATATCCACCAGCGTCTGATTGCCGGGCTGACCGGGTACAGGGCGGCCGATGCCGACAGTTTCTGGACCTGGCGTGAGCAGATGTACCGCGCCGTCGGCATGCTCGATACCGAGGAGCTGGAAGCGCTGGCCAGCTACGCGTTCATGGAATTGCTGGAGGGCGGATACACCAGTACCGGGGAGTTCCACTACCCGCATCGGCTGGGCGGAGTGGATCCCTTGCAGAACTGCCGGCGTTTGCTGGGTGCCGCCGATCAGGCGGGCATGACGTTGACGCTACTGCCAGTGTGGTACCGGTACTCAGGCTTTGGCCGCCGGGAGCCCACCGAACGACAGCGGCCCTTTGTCATGACGCTCGATGAGCTGGTCGAGCTGGTCGGACAATTGCGGCGGGATATTGGCAATACGCCGCATCGAATCGGGGTGGCGCCGCATTCGCTGCGTGCCGTCGACGTGGCCGATCTGCCCGACTTGCTGCAGGCCATCGGTCACGGACCGGTTCACCTGCATATTTCCGAACAGCCGGCTGAGGTGGCCGAGTGTCGTGAGCATTGCGGACAGACACCCATCGATCTTCTGGCCCGACACGTGGCGCTGGATGATCGCTGGTGTTTGATTCATGCCACTCACGCCACGCAACAGGAGATCGGTACCATGGCCGCCAGTGACGCCGTCGTTGGTCTCTGTCCGACCACCGAGGCCGATCTGGGCGATGGTCTGTTCCCTGTCCGGGAGTTCGTTGCCTCGGGGGGGCGTTACGCCATCGGCTCCGACTCCAACCTGGTGGTGGATGCCGCCGCCGAACTGCAGCTCCTGGACTGGGGGCAGCGCCTCATGTCGAACCAGCGCAACGCCTTGTGTGATGGTGGAGAGCACCTGGGACGACGATTGTGGTCCGATGCCGCGCGAGCCGGTGCAGATGCACTGGATCAGGCAGCAGGGGCATTGGCCGTGGGCTGTCGTGCCGACTTTGTCGTGCTTGACGGCGATCACCCCCTTTTGAGCGGACTGGACGCCGATTACCAGCTTGATACCCTGGTGCTGGCCGGAGGTCGTGACCTGATTGACCAGGTCTGGGTGGCCGGTCAGTGTCGGGTCAGTGCCGGTCGGCATCCGGGAAAACAGGCGCTCAGGCCACGCATGGCCGAGTTGCGCCGCCGACTAGTGAATGTGGCTGCATCATGAATGCAAACGAGTTGCCCGCCTCGCCCGCGGCCGAACGTAACAAGCAGCCCATACTGGACGTGCTGCAATCGCGCCTGCCCCGGGAAGGGCGTGTGTTGGAAATCGGTTCCGGCACCGGTCAGCATGCTGTCTATTTCGCCCGCCACCTGCCCGGTATCCAGTGGTTGGCCAGCGAGATGCCAGCGCACCTGCCGTTGCTCGGCGCTCGTATCAACCAGGAAGGTGATGGCATGCTCCGACCGATCGAGCTCGATGTGATCGGCGACTGGCCCGACCAGAGCTTCGACGCGATCTTTACCGCAAACACCCTGCACATCATGCCCTGGTCGCATACCCCGGTGCTGATTGAACGTGTCTCCAACCGCCTGGTCGAAGGCGGGGAGCTAATCATCTATGGCCCGTTTCACGACGGGGGGCGACACACCTCGGAAAGCAACCGCCAGTTCGACCGGATGCTGCGTTCTCGAGATGGTGACATGGGCGTGCGTGACAGCGCCGAAATCATCCGGCACGCCAGGGACCATGGCCTGTCCGCGACGGCCGACATCGCCATGCCGGCCAATAACCGGATTCTTGTTTTCGGGAAAGTGAAACCTGAGGCCGGCGACAATTGATCACAGATCACAGGTAACCAATCCCATGACCCGAACCAAGACCAACTACGAAGAACTCGTCCAGCAGGCTGAAGGGCTGTTGTCCGGTCAGCGCCATCGCATCGCCAATGCGGCCAATCTCAGTGCACTGATATTTGATGCATTGCCGGACATCAACTGGGCCGGTTTCTATTTCCTCGAAGGCGACGAGCTCATCGTCGGCCCATTCCAGGGCAAGCCGGCCTGCGTGCACATCGCAATGGGGCAGGGCGTCTGCGGCACGGCGGCGAGAACCCGAACGACCCAGCGGGTTGCCGATGTGCATGCCTTCGAGGGGCATATCGCCTGTGATCCGGCTTCTCGATCCGAAATCGTGGTTCCTCTGATTGTTGAAGATCAGGTGCTCGGCGTATTGGACATCGACAGCCCCGAGCCTGATCGCTTCAGCGAGTTCGATCAGGAAGGGATCGAAGCCCTGGCGAATGCCTATGTCAGATCGGTGGGTTGACGAACCGTCTTGATGCTTCCACTGCCGGGCGCTGTCGGGTCCGGCGTGTCGATCACCACCAGAGTGCCCGGTTGCAGGCCCAGGGTCAGCCGTTGCCCCGTTATCCAGCGGGTCAGCCATTCCAGCCCGGGGTTGTGGCCAATCAACATCATTGAGTCCTGTTGGGGGTCGGCCTGCAAGAGACCGATCAGTTCGCGATCGCCCGCTTCCCATAGCTGCGGTTCAATCAGCGGTGCCGGCGCATCGAGATCGCGCAGCACCAGGTCGGCGGTCTGACGGGTTCTTGCCGCCGGTGATACCAGAATTCGGCCGGGTGGGCGCATGGCCTGTCTCGCAAGCCAGCGGTTGAGCGCAACAGCATCGGCCTGGCCCTGTTCGGTCAGCGGCCGGTCCTGGTCGTACTCATCGGCCAGCGGCGCCCGCGCCTTGGCATGTCGCAAGATCCACAATTCCATGACGTGAATTCGATGATGATCGATCGCATATCATACGATTGGAACGAGTCAAAAACCAAAAAGGAGCAGCATGTCCATTCGCCACGGCGCCTCCCGGCCGGCTATCGAAAGAAGCAGCTACAGCCCCCCGGGGTGGCAGGTCGAACAGGTCGAGATGAACCTGGTGCTGGCCCGGGAAAGCACTCGGGTCACCACCCGGTTGACCGTTCGACGCAACCCTAGCGACTCCGGCGCGTCGGCACCGCTTGAGCTCAATGGATCGGGTCTGGAGACTGAGTCGATTAGTGTTGACGGGCGTCGCCTGAGCACGGAAGACTACCGAATCGAGGGCGAGACACTGCACCTGGAGCTGCCCGAGGATCGAGCGACGGTGGAAACGGTAGTGACGATCCATCCTGCGGAGAACACCGCGCTGGAAGGCTTGTATGCAGCCGGTGACATGCTGCTGACCCAATGCGAAGCCGAGGGCTTCCGCAAGATCACCTGGTACCCCGACCGACCGGATGTCATGGCACGGTTCCGGGTTCGCCTGGAAGCCGATCGCTCCGAGTTTCCCATTCTCCTGTCCAATGGCAACTGTGTTGAATCCGGCGAGCTGGCGGACGACCGTCACTATGCCGTCTGGGACGACCCCTTTGCCAAACCCAGCTATCTTTTTGCCGTTGTCGCCGGTGATCTGGCCGTGCTGGAAGATACGCATACCACTGCATCCGGCCGCGAGGTCACGCTCAAGGTCTGGTCCGACCCGGCCGATCTTGACCGACTTCAGTGGGCCATGGAGAGCCTGAAGCAGGCCATGCGCTGGGACGAGCAACGCTTCGGCCTGGAGTACGACCTGGATATCTATCACATCGTTGCCACCCACGATTTCAACATGGGTGCCATGGAAAACAAGGGCCTCAACATATTCAACAGTCGGTACGTCCTGGCCGATCCGGAAACGGCAACCGACGCTGATTTCGAGGCCATCGAGGCGGTCATCGGTCACGAGTATTTCCATAACTGGACCGGCAACCGAGTCACCTGCCGCGACTGGTTTCAACTCACCCTGAAAGAAGGCCTGACCGTCTTTCGCGACCAGGAATTCACCTCCGATCTGCGCTCGCGCGGGGTCAAGCGCATTCAGGATGCCGCCAACCTCAAGGCGCGCCAGTTTCTCGAAGACGCCGGCCCCATGGCACACCCGGTCAGGCCGGAACGCTATATCGAGATCAACAACTTCTACACCTCCACCGTCTACGAGAAGGGTGCGGAAGTGGTGCGCATGTACCAGACACTGCTCGGCCGCGAAGGCTTCCGCAAGGGGCTTGATCTGTACTTCCGGCGTCATGATGGTCAGGCGGTCACCTGCGACGACTTTCTGGCCGCCATGGCCGATGCCAACGACACGAACCTCGACCTGTTTGAGCGTTGGTATCGACAGACCGGCACGCCGACGCTGCGTGCCTCGATCCGCCGTGAGGGCGAGGAAACCGTGCTGGCCTTGTCACAGAATCTGACCGAGCATCCAGACAACCGCGGGATCGGGGCGCTGATGATGCCGATCAAGGTCGGCTTTCTGGATGCCGACAATCGGTCGCTGCCCGTCACGCTGTCCGGTGAGGATGAACCGGGGCCGGAAACACGGCTACTGGTGCTCGACCAGCCCCAGGCCGAGTTCCGTTTCCGGGATCTGCCCGAAGAAGCCGTACCCTCCCTGCTGCGCGACTTTTCCGCTCCGGTCAAGCTGATCTTTGACTGGAGCGCCGAGGAGCTGGCGCGGCTGGCCGGATTCGACCCGGATCCGGTCAATCGACACCAGGCCATGCGCCGACTGAGCGAGCGCGTCCTTGACCAGGCCATTGCCGATGCTCAGTTGCCGAATAATCTGGATTTGCTGGAACAGGCCTGGACGGCCGTGTTCGACGACGACTCAATCGATCCGGCACTGGCGGCCGAGCTATTGACCCTGCCCACGGAAAACGAACTGGCACAGGAGCGTGATCCGGTTGATGTCGATGGCATTCATCGCGCCCGCAGCGAGCTGCGCTCGCATCTGGCCGGCAAGCTGGAAACCCGCCTGCTTGACCGCATCGACGAACTGGCACCGCAGGGCCCGTGGTCGGGCGATGGCCGGGCAGTTGCGGAGCGCTCACTGCACAATCATTGCCTGGAAATGCTCGCGCTTGCCGGGCGAGACAGTGGTGCCGGACGTGCCCGCGAGCAGTTCGAGTCGGCCGACAACATGACCGACCGCATGGCGGCATTGCGAGCCCTGGTGCTGGGTGGCCACGATGCGACGGCGGCCCTGGAATCGTTCGAGGCGCGCTACCGCGACAACGCCCTGGTGATGGACAAGTGGTTTGCGGTTCAGGCAATGAAACCGCACGGCAGCACCGTTGAGAAGATTGCCGAACTCAGGAATCACCCGGCCTTTCGGATGACCAACCCAAACAAGGTGCGCGCTGTCATTGGCGTGTTTGCCGTGCACAATCCGGTGGCCTTTCACCGTGCCGACGGCGCCGGCTACCGGCTGGTCGGCGAAGCGCTCCACGAGCTTGACGAACTCAACCCGCAGGTGGCCGCACGCCTGGCCGGCGCCTTCAATCGATGGCGGGCCTATGGTGAAAAGCGCAGCGCCATGATGAAAGCCGAGCTGGAAGAACTCGCCGCCAAGCCCGGCCTGTCACCCGACGTCGAAGAAATCGTCACTGCGGCGTTGGGCGTGGAGTAGCCGGCCGAAAAGCATTCACCACAGAGGCACAGAGGACACAGAGAACTCAGAGAAAGAGGGTTTTGAAAAAATTAAATTCTCGCTGCTTTACCTCTGTGATCTCTGTGTCTCTGTGGTGAGATTCCTTCAGTCCCTTTAACCCGCATCCAGCCGGGTCAGTGGAATTGCTTGCAGCACTCTCGGCCAGGGGAAGGTCGGGCCGGGGTCGAGTTTGCGGCGTATGAGGATTTCCGGATCGTCGCTGGCCGGGATCCAGTCGGTGTCGAGTTCGTCGTGGCCGGCGATGTGCTTGAGGTTCGGCAATGTCGTGACCAGCTCCCCGAGCAACTCGATCAGCGCCGTGATCTGTTCGTCCGGATACGGGTCGCGCCAGTCCTGGTGGCCTGAATCGAACCAGTCCGGCCAGCGGCCGCGATGCACCAGCTCAATGCCGATGCTGTTGGCGTTGTGCCCGCGTACATGATGCGCGACTCGTTCCAGTGGCACCCACTGTTCAATCGTTCCATCGCGGTCGATATAGAAATGCCCGCTGTTGCCGGTGCGTGATTCGGGGTGATGAATCTCCTCGCCGAACTCACGCGCCATAGCCAGGTCCGGCAGCTCGGTGGCATGCATGACGACACACTCGATCGCGTCGGCTGAACGCGGCTCAAGCCGCTCGACGTAGCTCAGTGGATGGAAGGTGGAATTCGGCACAGTTGATCGGATCGGTCGAAGTTCAGATACTGTTTACCACAGAGGCACAGAGTTCACAGAGGAAGATAAAAGGATATTCTCTGTGCTCTCTGTGCCTCTGTGGTTCAGACTGATTTACTCGCTATTGCCCGCTCGCTCGGCAATGGCTTCCAGCATCGAATCCAGGCGCTCGCGATCAAACCACTCGCCGGCGCGCATCACGCCCCGAATGGTTTCGGTATGACCGATGTCTTCCAGCGGATTGGCCTCGAGTAGCACCAGGTCGGCGACACAGCCGGGTTCGAGGCAGCCATGGCCGCTCTGGCCGAAAAACATCGCTACGTTGACCGTACCAGTAGCCAGGGCCTCGGCCGGACTCAGGCCGGCTGCCACGTACAAAGCCAGTTCTTCATGCACGGCGTGGCCGGGCACATTCATGATCTGGGGCGCGTCGGCGCCGAGCAGGATGCCCGCCCCGGCTTCGTGGAGCTCGGCCAGCAACTGACGACGAATGTCGAGAAAGGCCCGGCGTTGTTCTTCGGGAACATTCTCGCGCACGCCGGCTACTCGCTCACCCCACTGTTCCCGCATCGACTTCGGAACGTAGGCCATGGCCGGTCGATCAAGCATCTCCTCGACCGATCGTTCGCCGGTCAGGTTGACCATCAGGGTTTCGGTGGGCACGTTCCAGACATTGTTCTCGATGGTCTTTTCCACCAGCGCGGCAATACGCCCCGGATCGGCCGCGGCGGCCAGGTTGATGCCGAAAAAGCCCGGCTCGGTGCCATGCAACTCGTGATCCTCGGGCACCAGGGCCTGCATGTAGGCATCGAGATGATCAATGGTGATCTGTCCGGCGCTCAGCGCACGCTCGATGCCCACATCGTCGGACACGTGCCCCGCGAAATCGATATCCAGGGCCCGTGCGGCCTTGACGATGGCATCGAAAGCCTCGGGCCAGAGCCCGGGGTGGAGCTTGAGAAAGTCATAACCGGCCTCGGACTGCTCGCGCACCATGACTGCGCCCTTTTCGGGTGAGGTGACCGAATTACCGTTGAGCGACGGGCCGGAGGTGATCAGGCGCGGGCCGATGCGTTCACCGGAAGCCAGTTCGCGCTTGATTTCCAGGTGGCCGGGCTCGCCCAGCATGCCGCGGATGGTGGTCACGCCAAAGGCCAGGTAGAGCGCGAGCGTGTCGTCCACCCACTGGCCCTGATCGGCGGGCGGAACGTGAGCGTGCATCTCGGCAAGACCGGGGATGAGGTAGCCGGGTTTGCTGACAACCACATCGGGTTCGGAAATCGCATCGGCCTCGACGATAAAACCATCACGGATCCCAACCTGGGCCGGTTCGGATGTCTCGGCGGTACTGACGTCGACCAGCCGGGCGTTTTCGAACACCACCGTGCGGGCATCAAGACTTAGCGAAAGCGAGAGCACGACAATCGCGATCAGGTAGCGCATTGAGAGAGGCCTCCTTGTATGCAATCTCCGAAGTCTATCTGGCCCTTTGGGTGGATAAAATAACATTACGGATTTCTCTAGTGGGCCATGCGGTTATTAACCCGGCACGAATGTAGATCGCATTCAGCCGTCGCACAAGCGTCGTGGGCAAGGCGCGCGAGCGCAGGACTGGCCGTCGCCAATTCAAGCGAGCGGAACACGTGCAGCGGCTCCACTCGCAAGGCTTCATTCGCTACGCGAAAGTCGCCATGCGGTTTCGCCTGCCCTGCCCACGGCGCTTGTGCGACGGCTGAGTGTTACCTAATTAACCGCATGGCCCACTAGGAAGATGAATGGCCCCTGCCTTTGCTGATGGCCTCTACCCTGTCCCGATCCTTCCGGACGAACGACGTCTGACCTGGCACAGTTTCCGGGTGAATTCCGTAAAAGAGAGAACACGACCTCAGGAGGGACATCGTCATGCCTGCTTCATTCTTTCCGACATCGAGCCTTAAACTGGGTTTGCTCGCCCTGGTTGCTGCATTGTTGCTGACTGGCTGTCCGGAGCTGGAACCGCGCATCAATTTGCAGGGAAATCTGACCGACAGCATGGGTGCGCCAGTTGATGACGGCGATTACGAGATGATCGTTCGGTTCTGGTCGGCGGAGACCGGCGGCACGATGGTGCATGAACAGACCCACAATGTATCGGTTCAAGGAGGGCTGTTCTCGGTCGATATCACCGAATTTCCAGCACATGTTTTCAGCTCAGAAATAGGGACCAATCACGACACGCTGTACTGGGAAGCGGAAGTGGAAGGCGAGACGTTGGCGCCGCGACGGGCGATGTCCGGGGCGCCGTTCGCGCATGCCCTTGTCGCGGGTTCAGCGGCAATCGGTGCCCGTCCGGACGAGGGCAACGTCACAGATGACGGATTCCCGGCCGTTTTCACGGCACTCAATACCGAGTTCCCCACCAATAATCCGGGCTACGGCATGATGGCTCTGTCCACGAATGCGGGGTTGTATGTCGATAATCTGCGTGGTGATGGAGAGTTCGGCCCTTCTGATAGCCCTGAGCACAATCCCGACATCATTCTCGGTGGGCGATACCTCAGCGGTCCGGACGGAGGTACTGCTGAAGACACCAATCATGCCGGTGTCATCGCCACTGAGCCGGACGAGAGCTTTTCGGGCATGTTCCTGCGCAGCAACTATCGGCTTGAGCTTTTCAAGAGCTATTCGAATGAACACTGGAGTCTCCCTGAGTTCCGCGTGTATCACGGACAACGTGATCCTGATCACCTTCAAATGAGGCTGGATAATGACGGTGATCTGTCAATCGAAGGAAATTACTCTTCAGGTGGCGCGGATTTCGCGGAGCGCATTGCAGTCGAAGACCCCGGGCTGGTCTACGAAGAAGGCGATGTCCTGGTGATCAGTGCCGATCAGGATCGCGCCGTGGCATTGTCGGATGAGCCGAATTCGACCCGGGTAATCGGCGTGTATTCCGCTAACCCCGGATTCATCGGTGGCGTTGGCACGGCGGGCGAACAGGTTCGACGAGAGCGGGCGGCCTACAAGGCGGCCGGGATCGATCCCGATAGCGAGGCGGAGGTCGCCGCGGCAAGAGTGACTCGATTCGAACTCAACGGCGAAAAAATCGATGTTGCCATTGCAGGGATCGTCCCCGTCAAGGTCACCGACGAAAATGGCCCCATCCTGCGCGGCGACCTGCTGACAACCGCCTATACGCCGGGCCATGCGATGAAAGCGATCAATCCTCAGCTTGGCACGATAGTGGGCAAGGCCATGGGGGAGCTGGTCGAGGGCGAGGGTATGATCGAGATGTTTGTCATGGCCCAGTAATCGAGAACTCATCGAGAGCTCATCGAGAACTCATGAACCCGGCATGCCCTGATGCCGGGTTCATGATTCGATTCAATATCTCGAAATCGTTGCCGTTCGACAGCCGAGCTACTGCTTCCTGAAAATCTCCGCCCCGGTTTCGCGGAATTCGCGCGCTTTCTCCTCCATGCCGGCCTCGACCGCCTGGCTGGTGTCGATGCCGTGTTTCTCGGCGTAGTCGCGCACGTCCTGGGTGATCTTCATCGAGCAGAATTTCGGGCCGCACATGGAGCAGAAGTGGGCCACCTTGTGCGCCTCCTTGGGCAGGGTCTGGTCGTGGTATTCACGCGCCCGGGCCGGATCGAGGCCCAGGTTGAACTGGTCCTCCCAGCGGAACTCGAAGCGTGCCTTCGACAAGGCGTTATCGCGAATCTGCGCGCCCGGATGGCCCTTGGCTAGATCCGAGGCGTGCGCGGCGATCTTGTAGGTGACCAGGCCTTCGCGCACATCGTGCTTGTCGGGCAGGCCCAGGTGCTCCTTGGGCGTGACGTAGCACAGCATGGCCGTGCCGTGCCAGCCGATATTGGCCGCGCCGATGCCCGAAGTGATGTGGTCGTAGCCCGGTGCGATATCGGTCACCAGCGGCCCCAGGGTATAGAACGGGGCTTCGTGGCAGTGCTTGAGCTCCTCGGTCATGTTCTCCTTGACCAGTTGCAGCGGCACGTGGCCGGGACCTTCGATCATGACCTGGCAGTCGTGTTCCCAGGCAATGGTGGTCAACTCGCCCAGGGTGCGGAGCTCGGCCATCTGCGCCTCGTCGTTGGCGTCGGCAATCGAGCCGGGGCGCAGGCCGTCGCCCAGCGAGAAGCTGACGTCATAGGCCTTCATGATTTCGCAGATCTCGGCGAAATGCTCGTACAGGAAGCTCTCGCGATGGTGGGCCAGGCACCACTTGGCCATGATCGAACCGCCGCGCGAGACGATGCCGGTGACCCGCTTCGCCGTCATTGGCACAAACGGCAGGCGCACGCCGGCATGAATGGTGAAGTAGTCCACGCCCTGTTCGGCCTGCTCGATGAGCGTGTCGCGGTACAGCTCCCAGGTCAGCGCCTCGGGTTCGCCATCCACCTTTTCCAGTGCCTGGTAGATGGGCACGGTGCCGATGGGCACCGGCGAGTTGCGGATAATCCACTCGCGGGTCTGGTGGATGTGCTTGCCGGTCGACAGATCCATGACCGTGTCGGCGCCGAATCGCAGCGACCAGACCAGCTTTTCCACCTCGTCGGTAATCGATGAGCGCACCGCCGAATTGCCGATATTGGCATTGACCTTGACCCGGAAATTGCGCCCGATGATCATCGGCTCGGCTTCCGGGTGGTTGATGTTGGCCGGAATAATGGCCCGTCCTGCGGCGATCTCGTCGCGCACGAACTCCGGCGTGACGACCTCGGGCAGGTTGGCGCCCTCGGGCTGGCCGGCGTGGCGCTGCATCAGGCCAGCGGCGGCATAGGCCTCCTTGAGCTGGTCCAGTCCGGCATTTTCGCGGATGGCCACGTACTCCATCTCCGGGGTGATGATGCCTTTTCGTGCGTAATGCATCTGGCTGACATTGCGGCCGGCCTGCGCCCGTCGCGGCTTGCCCAGGTTCGGAAACTTCAGCTCGGGCGGGGTCTGCGACTCCTGCTCGCGCGCGAATTCCGAGGACTTGCCGTCCAGCGATTCGGTGTCGCCACGTTCGTCGATCCAGGGCTGGCGCACCGGCTTCATGCCTGCTGCCGGGTCCGGGTGCTCCTCGGGATCGATATACGGAGCAGCCGTTTCGTAGACGTAGATCGGCGGATTGGGCTGTACGCCGAAAGTGGCCGGCGTGTCGTGCTGACGAATCTCGCGCATCGGTACCTGGACATCGGCGCGCGACCCCGGCAGATGCACGATCCGCGACCCCGGCCAGGGCTTGAGCAGTTCGTCATCAAGACGCCGGGCAATTTCCGAGGCAGGACTGGAAGTGGACTTCGACATGAAATTTCCGACTGATTGAATCGTCCCGAAATGGTAGCACCCCCAGCAAGCCCCCAACGATTATTCACCCACCCCACCTAACACCTAACACCTAACACCTAACACCTAACACCTAACACCTAACACCTCGCACCTCGAACCTCGAACCTCGAACCTCGAACCTCGAACCTCGAACCTCGAACCCGCCCCTCACCACATGACCACTGGCACACGCCGCCTCGCCACCGGCCGGTTACAATACCGACCACACCATTGGCAGGACTGTCCGGCATGTCCCTCAATATCGAGCAGGCTCGATACAACATGGTCGAGCAACAGGTGCGTCCCTGGGAAGTGCTTGACCCGGTCGTTCTCGAGGCGATGCGTGAGGTCCCGCGCGAGGATTTCGTGCCATCGCGCCATCGGCGCCTGGCATTTTCGGACCTGCGCATCCCTCTGCCGCACGATCAGGTAATGATGAAGCCGGTCGAAGAAGGCCGCATGCTGCAGGCATTGCAGGTCGAACCTGGTCAGCGGGTCCTGGAAATTGGTACCGGCTCCGGCTTCTGCGCCGCCTGCCTGGCCTGGATGGGTGCCAGGGTCACGACCATCGAGATTCATGCTGACCTGGCGGATAGCGCGCATCTGCGCCTGGAACGCCAGGGAATGGGGGCAGTCGAAGTGATTTGTGCAGACGCGCTGCAAGGCTTTCAACCAGCGCAGTTGTTCGATGTCGTGGTGGTGACCGCTTCGGCGGCAGACGTGCCCGACGTGGTGCACGACTGGGTCGGCCAAGGCGGCCGCATCTTTGCCGTACGCGGATGCAGTCCGGCCATGGAGGCGGTGTGCCAGACGCATGTTGCCGGCGACCGCTGGCAAAGCGAAAGCCTCTTCGAAACCGACCTGCCCCGTCTGATCGGGCTGGAGGACCAGCCGGTCTTCGAATTCTGAAAAATGATATTCAGTACGCAATCCAAGGAAACCAGGTTATGAAACAACGATTCATCTGCGCCGCGATTGCGGCCGTCGGTATGGCCCATGGCGCCCATGCGGTCGACTTGATGGGTGTGTACGAACTGGCTCAGGCCAACGATGCCGAGCTGCGAGCCGCCGAGCAGCGACTGTCTGCCGCCGGGGAGATACCCACCCAGGCGCGTGCGGCATTGCTGCCCACGATTACCGGTACTGCCAGTCGAACAATCGGTCGGTCTCGCACGACGATTGCCGGAACCCGGCTCGACAGCGAGGATGACGATACCGAAAACTACAATATCCAGTTGCGACAGACCATCTACGACGATGCCAACTACGGTCGCCTCGACCGCGGACGCGCAGAACTGAGTGCAGCCGAGGCGGTATATGCCGAGGCATGGCAGAACTTTCTGTTCCGAGTGACCGAGCGTTACTTTGATGTGCTGACTGCTCTGGACTCCGTCCGCTTTGCCAGTGCCGAGGAGACCGCGTTGCGGCGACAGTTCGAACAGGCTGAACAGCGTTTCGAAGTGGGTTTGGCAGCAGTGACTGATGTCCATGAAGCGCGTGCTGTCTACGATGCGGCTCGGGCACGTGTCATCACCGCGGACAATCAGCTTGAGGACGCCCGTGAGGCGCTGAGAGAAATTGCCGGCACCTGGTTCGAGAACTATGCCCGGCTGATCGACGATGTCCCGCTGGAAGGGCCTGATCCCGAAGCAGTCGAGGACTGGGTCGAGCTCGCGCTCGACTTCAACCCGTCTGTTCTCCAGCAACGCTCGCAGGTCGATGTGGCCGATGCTGATCTGAGAATTGCCCGTGCTGGACACTTTCCGACGCTCGATCTGACGGGTGGCTACAATCGCTTTATCAACAATGATTGGGTTGGACGCGATCCTATAACCCAGGAAGCCTTGGCATCGGCCGAATTGCGCAACAGGGGGTGGGAAGTGGGACTGAATCTGAACGTGCCCATTTTTCAGGGGTTTGCCGTGCAGTCGCAACGTCGCCAGGCGGGGTATTCACTGCGCGCCGCCGATGAAACCCTGGACCAGACCCGTCGCTCCGTCATTCGCCAGACCGAGACTTCCTACCGTGCCATCGTCGCCGGCATTCGCGAGGTCGAGGCACGCCGCCAGGCGCTGATTTCGGCGGATAGCGCGCTGGAGGCCACCAACGCCGGTTTCGAGGTCGGGACGCGGACCATCGTCGATGTGCTGCAGTCCGAGCAGCGCTTCTTCCAGGCCGAGCGCGACTACTCCCAGGCCCGCCACCAGTTCATCCTCAACCAGCTCAGGCTGCGCCAGGTGGCAGGCGTGTTGGAAGAAAACGATCTGGTAGAGGTCAATCAGTTGCTGCGCTGATCGTCCGTTCGATCAGCCCCAGGGTGCGTCGCACGCTGCCGCGCCCTTGCTCGACCACGCCCAGCGCGGCCCGGCCGCGCTCCAGGGCCAGTTGCGGATCGCTCCAGATCCGCAGCACTTCCCGCGCAAGCTCTGCGTCGTTCGCGACTTCAGCCAGCGCTCCGGCCTGGTTCAGCGCCGCGGCCGTATCGGCCTGCTGGTGCAGGTGGGGGCCGGCAATCACTACCTTGCCAAAGGCGGCCGGTTCCAGCAGATTGTGTCCGCCGGCATTGACCAGGCTGCCGCCCACGAAGGCCACCGGCGCTGCTGCATAGCACGACATCAGCATGCCAAGGCCGTCGACCAGCACCACGGCCGTGTTGGCGCCGATATCTTCCTTGATCGACTGGTAGGAAAAACCCTTGTCCGCCATCAACTGCCGCACCGACTTGCAGCGCTCGGGATGGCGTGGCGCCAGCACCAGCAGGGCATCCGGCCGTTCGGCCATGATTCGCCGGTGGGCGGCCAGAACGATCCGCTCCTCGCCCTCGCGGGTACTGCCGGCCACCCATACCGGCCGATGTCCCCAGCGCCGGCGCAGTGTCCCGGCCCGCTCGCCGAGGTTGTCCGGCAGCGGCATGTCGAACTTCAGGTTGCCGGTGACGCGAGTACGTGATTCATCCAGCCCCAGCTCCTGGAACCGTCGGGCGTCGTCTTCATCCCGTGCTCCGGCCATGGCCACGGCCTCCAGCGCGCGGCTAAACAGCCCGCGCCAGCGCCGGTAGTGTTTCATGGCGCCGGGAGCCAGTCGTGCATTAACCAGGATCAGCGGAATCTCACGTCGCCGGCATTGCGCGAAAAGCTCCGGCCAGATCTCGGTTTCGACGATAATGCCGACCCTGGGCCCGATGCGATCCAGCCAGCGCTTGACGCGGCCGGGCGTGTCCAGGGCGACAAAAGTGGTCAATACGCGCTCGCCGAACAGTTGTTCGGCCCGCTCCAGTCCGGTGGCGGTAAAGGTGCTCAGCGCGATCTGATCATCCGGGTAGCGTTTGAGCAGTGCCTGTACGAGGGCCTGGATTGCATTGACTTCACCAAAGGAAGCGGCATGGACCCAGATCACGGGCTGCTTGACAACCGGAAGGCGACCGCTACGTTCGCGCCAGCGGCGGCGCATCGCCACCGGGCCGGGTGCTCGCCAGCGCAGCCACCCCAGTGCCAGAGGGGCGGCGGCGATGGTCAACAGGCGATAGACTGACAACATGATGGTGCGAAGTGTAATCCAAAGCGACCCCGGCCGATGCTGTGCCGGCCATTCGGGGCAGTCCGGAGGCCGAGCGTAATGAACGTGGTCGGTCAATGGCTGACCCTGGCCGCGTTGCTGCCGGTGCGGCTGCTGGGCCGGCTGCCGCTGGAGCTGGCACGCAGCCTGGTCTGGCCGCTGGCGCTCTTGATGCGCCTGGCCATGGCTTCGCGTCGCCGCGTGGTGGCGCGCAATCTCGAACTCTGTTTTCCCGACCTCGCTAGCGACAAGCGTCATGCGCTGATGCGCAAGCACTTTGTCCACCTGGCCGAAATGCTGGCCGAAACCGCGGTGGCCTGGCAGCGGCCGGGGCGTTTTGACGAGCGTTTCGGCGAGGTCATCGGGCTGGAGCATCTCGAGGCCGCCCGCGCCCAGGGCCGCGGCGTGATGCTGATCACCGGGCACGCCACCTGCCTGGAGATGGGTGCGCGCCTGTTCGGCGAACGAGTGGCGTCGGCCGGCATTTACCGGCCGCTCAAGAACCCGGTGCTTGAGGCGTTCCAGAACCGCGGGCGGGCACGCTATGCCCGGAATATGATTGCCCGGCGCGATCTGCGCGGCATGGTCCGTCACCTGCGCGGCGGTGGCGTGCTCTGGTATGCACCCGACCAGGATTTCGGCGCCGAGCGCAGCACCTTCGCGCCGTTTTTCGGTATCGAGACGGCCACGGCCAACGCCATCGTCGAGCTGGCCCGGCTCGGTCGGGCCGTGGTGGTGCCGATGTATCCGGTCAAGGACGAGGCCAGCGGGCGGGTCAGCGTGCATATCGAGCCCGCCTTCGAAGACTTCCCCGGTGACGATACGCGCCGGGACCTGGCCCGCTTCAACGCCTTTCTGGAGCGCCACGTGCGCCAGGCACCCGCCCAGTACTGGTGGTTGCACCGCCGTTTCAAGACTACACCCCCCGGAGAGTCGGATCGGTACCAACGCCCCGGTTCTCCGAGAGGTGATTCCTAATGGGCGCTATACTCACGCCCCACGCTGTCCAGACCGGCAGGGCCGACGACAATAGGATGCCGCAGGAAAAATCCAAACTGTTGTTCGTGCCGGTCAGCGGTCCGGTCGGTTCGGGCGAGTATTACCGCTGCCTCAATATCGCCCGTGCGATGGCCCGGCGTCGTGACAACGTGGAGATGCACTTCCTGCTCAGTCGTCATGCCGAGGTCGAGCGTGAAAGTCGCTTTCACTACCACCTTCTGGAGAAAACGCCGACGCTGGCCGGAACCGCCGTTGAACGCTGTATCGACCGTTTGCAGCCCGACCTGGCGGTGTTCGATTGCAGCGGCCGAAAGCGCCACTTTCGACGGGTCAAGCAACTGGGCGGCAAACTGGCCTGGATCAGCAATCGCCCGCACAAGCGTCGGCGAGGCTTTCATCCGCAGGTCCTGCCCCTGCTTGACCTGCACCTGATTGGCGAGTCATGCGAACCCGATCCCGCACTGACGCGCATCGAGCGTGGCCTGCTGAAGCTGTTCGGGCCGGCCAGGGTGGATTTTTTCACCACGGTGGCGCCGGAGTCGGTCGCCGATCCGGATGAACTGCCCCTGGAGCTGCCCGAGCAGTACGCGGTCTTCGCCTCTGGCGGTGGCGGCTACGAGCATCTGGGGCGTCCCGTGCCGGAGCTGTTTCTCGATGCCGCGCGCCGATTCCATGAGGCCACGGGCCTGGAGGTGGTCACCGTTATGGGCCCGCAATACCGTGGCGGCATCAACAGCGATAACCGGGTACACGTGGTTGAAGCACTGTCGACCGCCGCCCTGGGCCGTCTTCTCGCCGGCGCCCGCCTGGGGGTGCTGGGCGCGGGCTTCATGCTCAGCTCACAGGCACTGGCGGCACGGATTCCGATGGTGCTGACGGCCGTGGGCGGACGGGATCAGCCCGGCCGCGTGAAGGAGTTCGATGCCATGGGCATTGCCCTGCCGGCGGCCCTGGATGCCGAAGCGCTCAGCCACAAGGCGCTGGAGCTTTCGAATGACCCGGCGCTGGCCCGGCAACTGGTTGAGCATGCCAGCTCGGTCGGCATCTGCAACGATGTCGCCAAGTGCGCCGAGCTACTGCTTGAACTTATTGATTGATGGGCAATCGCTTGATTGGCGGTTGCTTGACTGGCGGCGCCCGGCCGCGGTCAACAGGGCCGAAGTCGTCGCGACCAGCAGGGCGAACCAGATCACCCCCGTGTTGCGCTCGAAAATCGATTCCGAGCCGGCCATTACCGCCAGCGTAACGGTGGCCGCCAGGCCACACCAGGCCATGAAGCGCAGGTCGCGACCGGCCGTCCAGAGATGGCGGGCAAAGCGCAGGCCGGCCAGGCCGAGCATGGCGACGAAGGAAAGCAGGCCTGGGATGCCGGCGTTGGTCAGCGCCGAAAGATACTCGTTGTGCGGATGGCGATAGCGCAGCATGATCGGGTTCCAGTCATTCGCCTCTGCCGCCTGATGCAATACATCCCGGTAAGCCCCGGGGCCGGCGCCCAGCCAGGGATTATCCAGAAACTGCGCCCAGGCCACCGACCACATCTTCAGCCGCAGGCCGATGGCGCCGTCCGAACCCAGGCCTTCCCCGATCAGCCGGATCTCGATCCAGGTCTCGCTCAGCCGCTCGTGCATGGGCAGCATGGGTGCGGTCAGCGCCAACAGGCTCAGGCCCAGCAGGGCCAGCGGCGTGCCGAATCGCCACAATGGCGTCTGGCGCACCCCCAGGGTAAAAAAGTAGATCACGATCAGCACCGGCACCGCCAGCCAGGCACCACGCGAACCGGACAGGGCATTGGCCACAAAGGCGAGCACGATGGCCAGCAGGGCCAGGTTGCGCAATAGGGTGGTTTCGCGATCATCGATGACCTTCGGCACCAGCATCAGCGCAAAAGCCAGCGAGATCCCGCCGAAGTAGATCGGATTGGTCGTGCCCTCGACCCGGAAGCCGGTCTGGCCCACGTGGTGGACACCGGATTGTCCGCTGAGCACGAACCAGAGGGCATACCCCCCCGCAATCAGCCCCCCGGCAATCAGGCCCCGCCACATCCAGCCATCGAGCCCCTGCATGCGCCTGAGTAGAAGAAAAACGGGGATCATGGGCAGCAGGCGTGCGATGCGCCCGGCAGCCCGGTTGGCCTCGTCGGTAAAACCATGCACCGCCCACGACAGTACCCACACGCTCACGAAGATTAACAGGCTCCACACCAGCCAGCGTTCGTGTCGGCTGAGAACGCCATCACGCCAGGCACGCTGGCGGGTCAGCCACACAATGGCTATCAGGCCCAGGCTGAAGTAACCGGCGGCCAGCACGCCCGGCACCACCAGGGCCAGCGCGAGGGTGGCGAAGAGAATCAGCCCGCAGGCCCGGGCCAGGCCGTGGTCGGCGGCTAGGGTCGCTGAGTCCGACCGAATGGGCGAGCTGCTGGACACGCCCGGGTCGTTAGCTGATGAGACGATCAGCAGCCTCCTGGTAGCGCTGGCGGGTCTGATCGATAATCTCGCCGGGCAGCTCCGGCCCCGGCGGGGTCTTGTCCCAGTCCAGGGTTTCGAGGTAGTCGCGCACGAACTGCTTGTCGAAACTCGGCGGGCTGATGCCCAGTCTCCATTGGTCCACGGGCCAGAAGCGCGAGCTGTCGGGAGTGAGCACCTCGTCGATCAGGTACAGCTCGCCGGCGGAGTCGGTGCCGAACTCGAACTTGGTATCGGCGATGATGATGCCGCGGTTGCGGGCATAGGCCGCGGCACGCCGATAGATCGCCAGGCTGATGTCACGCACCCTCAGCGCCAGCTCCGGGCCGATCAGTGCCTGCATGGCGGCAAAGTCGATATTCTCGTCATGCTCGCCGGCGGCGGCCTTGGTCGAGGGCGTGAAGATCGGGTCGGGCAGCGGTGCGGCCTGTTCAAGGCCTTCCGGCAGGGCAATCCCGCTGATGGCGCCGGTGGCCTGGTAGTCCTTCCAGCCCGATCCGGCCACGTAACCGCGCACGATGGCTTCGACCGGCAGCGGCTTGAGGCGGCGCACCAGCATGGAGCGCGGCTCGAGTTGCCGGGCCATGTCGGCATCGCCGAGTATCTCGGCCAGGTCGCCGTCGAGCAGGTGATTGGCCACCTGGTCGTCGAACTGACTGAGCCAGAAATTGGAAATGCGCGTGAGCAGCTCGCCCTTGCCCGGAATCGGGTCGGGCAGAATCACGTCGAAAGCCGACAGGCGGTCGGAGGCGACGATCAGCAATCGCTCGTCGTCGACGACGTAAATGTCGCGCACCTTGCCCTGGTGGAGCAATTGCAGCGGAGGAATCGGGTAGTGGCTCACGGCAGGCGGGTACAATATCGGCCAACCCCGGATTATACGCGTGTGAATACTGTCATGAAGCAGCCGCTGGTCATTGCCCCTTCCATTCTTTCGGCCGATTTTGCCCGCCTGGGCGAAGAAGTCGACGCCGTGCTGGCCGCCGGCGCCGACTGGGTCCATTTCGATGTCATGGACAACCACTACGTGCCCAACCTCACTATCGGCCCGATGGTGTGCAAGGCCTTGCGTGACTACGGCATTACCGCCCCCATCGACGTGCACCTGATGGTCGAGCCGGTCGACCGCATCATTCCCGATTTCGCCGCCGCCGGCGCCAGCGTCATCAGCTTCCACCCCGAGGCCACCAAACACGTCGACCGCAGCCTCGCCCTGATCCGCGAGCAGGGCTGCCAGGCCGGCCTGGTCTTCAACCCGGCCACACCGCTGGACGTGCTCGACTGGGTCATCGACAAGGTCGACCTGGTGCTCATCATGTCGGTCAACCCCGGCTTCGGCGGCCAGAAGTTCATCCCCGCCGCACTCGACAAACTGCGCCAGGCCCGCAAGATCATCGACGACTCCGGCCGCGATATCCGCCTGGAAATCGATGGTGGCGTGAAGCCTGACAATGCCGCCGAGATCATCGAGGCTGGCGCCGATACCCTGGTGGCCGGGTCGGCAATTTTTGGGGCTGATGATTACGCTACGGCCATCCGAGGCATCCGCGGAGGTTAGGGGGGGTGGCCGGTGGTGTCCGGTGGCCGGGCGGGTGCTTCGGGCAATCGGCCGGATCGTTAGGTTGAGGATTGGGTGGCGTTTTGGTGCCACCGAAATTGTTGTGTTGCAGCTTCTGGTTACGTCGCCTTCGATGAAACTTCGGGGGTGCTGATGGGCACGGCGGGCTCGGTGCCACATTCCGTTGCCCTGCGCACCCGCCCGGCCACCGAACACCACCGGCCTTGAAGGGTGTGGTGGTTGAAAAAGAACCATCGGCCCGGATTCCCCTCAATTCGGGTAGGCCGGGGTTGCATCCCCGGCGGACAGCGCCAGACGAAGCCCATCCACTTCCGATACCCCCACATCATCACTTGCGGCACCAACCAGGTACCGCCACCCGGCATCCCCCCCCACCTCCCGCGCGGCGCTACAATAGCCCGCTTGTTCGCACCAAATCACCGCCGTGGATCCCACCCGCTTCCAGCAACTGGCCGCTGACGGCTACAATCGCATCCCGGTCTGGCGCTCCATTGCCGCCGACCTGGATACCCCGCTGTCGGTCTACCTCAAGCTGGCCGACGGTCCCAACGCCTTCCTGCTCGAGTCCGTAGAAGGCGGCGAGAACTGGGGTCGCTACTCCATCATCGGCCTGCCGTGCCGGCGTGCCTGGCGCGCCACCGGACGCACGCTGGAGCGGCTGGAGTTCGGCCACGTGGTCAAACAGCGCAACGACATCGACCCGCTGGACCTGATCCGCGACGAAGTCGCCCGCCACCGCGCCCCTAAGCTCGACGAACTGCCCGGCTTCAGCGGCGGCCTGGTCGGCTATTTCGGCTACGAAACCGTCGCCCACCTGGAGCCGAAACTGGATTTTTCCGGCAAGCCCGACGAACTCGGCGTGCCCGAGATCCTGCTGCTGGAAGCCGAAGAACTGGCCGTGTTCGACAACCTGGCCGGGCGGCTGTACCTCATCGTCAACGCCGACCCGAACGAGTCCGACGCCTTCGACCGCGCCCAGCGCCGCCTCGACCAGCTCGTCCATCGCCTGCGCTGCGGCTCGCCCGGCTACCCGCCGCCTATGCCGCTGCCGGAACTGTCGGAGGCCGATTTCCGCTTCGGTTTCCAGCGCGAGGACTTTCTTTCCGCCGTCGAGCGGGTCAAGGAATACATTCTCGACGGCGACGTCATGCAGGTGGTGCTGTCGCAGCGCATGAGCGTGGACCTGGCCGCCCGCCCACTCGATGTCTACCGCGCGCTTCGAAGCCTCAACCCCTCGCCCTACATGTATTTCTTCGATTTTGGTGAATTCCAGGTCGTCGGCTCCTCGCCCGAGGTGCTGGTGCGCGTACAGGGCGGCGAAGCCATGGTGCGCCCCATCGCCGGCACCCGGCCGCGCGGGCGCACGCCGGACGAAGACCGCCGGCTCGAGGAAGAACTGAAAGCCGATCCCAAGGAACTGGCCGAGCACCTGATGCTGATCGACCTGGGCCGCAACGATATCGGCCGCATCGCCGAGACCGGCACGGTGTGCCTGACCGACGAGATGGTCATCGAGCGCTACTCGCATGTCATGCACCTGGTCTCCGAAGTGCACGGCAAGCTGGCCGATGACATGAGTGCAACAGATGTACTGCGCGCGACATTCCCGGCCGGTACGCTCTCTGGCGCGCCCAAGGTGCGGGCCATGGAAATCATCAACGAGATCGAGCCGGTGCGTCGCGGCGTCTACGCCGGGGCGGTGGGTTATCTCGACTGGCACGGCGAGGCGGATCTGGCGATTGCCATTCGCACCGCACTGGTCAAGAACGAGACCCTGCACCTGCAGGCCGGCGCCGGTATTGTTGCTGATTCCGATCCCGACAAGGAGTGGGAAGAAACCATGAACAAGGGCCGGGCCCTGATCCGTGCCGTTGCCGAGGCCAGCGGAGGGCTGCACCGATGAAGGTGTTGATGATCGACAACTACGACTCGTTCACCTACAACCTGGTCCAGTACCTGGGCGAGCTGGGCGCGGACGTGCACACCGTGCGCAACGACGCCATCGATATCGCCGGCATCCGCAAGCTCGATCCGGCCGGCATCGTCCTGTCGCCCGGGCCGCGTACACCCAATGAAGCCGGCATCTGCCTGCAGGTGGTCGACGAGCTCGCCGGCGTCTATCCCATACTCGGTGTCTGTCTCGGCCACCAGACCATCGGCCAGGCCTTCGGCGGCAAGGTCGTGCGCGCCCGCGAGGTGATGCACGGCAAGGTCTCGCTGATGCATCACACGGGCAAGGGCGTGTTCACCGGGCTCGACAACCCGTTCGAAGCCACCCGCTATCATTCACTGATCGTCGAACGCGAGTCGCTGCCGGACGTGCTCGAGGAAACCGCCTGGACCGAGCTCGACAACAATCGCGACGAGATCATGGGCTTTCGCCATCGCGAACTGCCCATCGAAGGCGTGCAGTTCCACCCCGAGTCCATCCTCACCCGGCACGGCCACGACCTGCTCAAGAACTTTCTGGATACCTTATGAACAAGACCCGCGAAGCCCTGGCCGAGCTGGCCGAAGGCAAGGACCTCGAACCCGACCTGATGCGCGCGGCCATGAACGAAATCATGGCAGGCGAGGCCGACCCGGCCCAGATCGGCGCCATGCTCATGGCGCTTCGCATCAAGGGCGAAACCCCGGCCGAAATTGCAGCCGCCGCCGAAGTCATGCGCAGCTTCGCCGCCCGCGTCGATATCGAGCTCGACGGCCTGACCGACATCGTCGGCACCGGCGGCGACGGATCCTCGCTGTTCAATGTCTCCACCGCCTCGGCTTTCGTCGCCGCCGAGGCCGGCGTGCGCGTGGCCAAGCACGGCAATCGTTCGGTCTCGAGCAAGTCCGGTGCCGCCGACGTGCTCGAAGCCGCCGGCTGCCGCCTCGACCTCGGCCCCGAACAGGTCGCGCAATTGATCCAGGAACTGGGCGTGGGCTTTTTGTTCGCCCCGCAACATCACTCGGCCATGAAACATGCCATCGGCCCCAGGAAGGCGCTGGGTTTGAGAACGATGTTCAACCTGCTCGGGCCGCTCACCAATCCCGCCCTGGCGCCCAACCAGGTGCTGGGCGTGTTCTCCGCCGACCTGGTCCGCCCCATGGCCGAGGTCATGGGCAAACTCGGCAGCCGCCATGTCATGGTCGTCCACAGCCGCGACGGCCTGGACGAAATCTCGCCGGCCGCGCCCACCCTCGTGGCCGAACTCAAGGACGGCGAGATCAGCGAATATGAACTCGACCCGGCCCAGTTCGGCCAGATCGCCGAGAGCCTGAATGACCTGGCCGTGGCCGATGCCGCCGCCAGCCTGGCCATCATCGAATCCGTGCTCGGCGGCCAATCCGGCCCCGGTCACGCCATGATCGCGCTCAATGCCGGGGCGGCCATCTACGTCTCCGGCCAGGCCGACAGCCTGGCCGAAGGCATCGCGCGGGCCAGCGAAATCCTCTACCAGGGCAGGGCGCTCGAGCGCCTGCGCCGCTACGCCGAACGGAGCCAGAACCTGTGAGTGCCGACATCCTCAAGACCATCCTCGAGGCCAAGCGCGACGAAATCGAACGCCGCCGTGCCGACCGCACGCTCGAAGAACTCAAGGCCATTGTTGGCGACATGCCGCCCTGTCGCGATTTCGCCGGCGAACTCAAGACCCGCGCCGCCGCCACCAAAGACGCCGTCATCGCCGAAGTCAAGCGCGCCTCCCCGTCGGCCGGCATCATCCGCAAGGACTTCGACCCCGAAGCGATTGCCAAAAGTTACGAGGCCGGCGGTGCCACCTGCCTGTCGGTGCTCACCGACGAAGGCTTCTTCGGCGGCCAGACCGCCTTCCTGGTCGAAGCCCGCAAAGCCTGCCGCCTGCCGGTCTTAAGAAAAGACTTCATCATCGACCCCTGGCAAGTCATCGAAACCCGAGCCATCGGCGCCGACGCCCTCCTGCTCATCGTCGCCGCCCTCAACGACGACCAACTCGCCGAACTGTCCGAGCTGGGCAAGGAACTGGGGCTGGCCGTGCTGGTGGAAGTGCATGACGAGCAGGAGATGGAACGGGCGCTGAAAGTGCCCGGCGACCTGGTGGGGATCAATAATCGGGATCTGCACCGATTTGTCACCGACCTGGAAACCACGCTAAGGTTGGCGCCGATGGTGCCGAAGGATCGGTTGGTGGTTTCGGAGAGTGGGATTCATACTCCGGAAGACATCAAGCGGTTGCAGGATGGGGGGATTGGGGCGTTTTTGATTGGGGAGGCGTTTATGCGGGAAGAGGAACCTGGAGAGGCGCTTGGTCGGCTGATTGCCGGTTAAACTGGATAGGGACACAGTTTGCCTTGGAGTGATGGCATGGCAAATGACGAAGCGACTAACTCAAGACCATCCCAAGACCCCGATCTACGTGGGGTGGAAGCCGCGTTGCTTCGTGCTGCTCAAAGAGCGCGCGAGCGGGCGCGAATGACCGGGACTCGTTTGGTGATTAGCGAGGATGGTGTGCTGAAATTTGTGTCGCCGGATCGCCTGGAGCTGAGTTCGCAGGAAGTCGCCGACCAATTCGAGCGCTACGATGTTGAAGAATGAGCGGGCTCGTAGCGAAATCAGCGAGCATATCGGAAGCTGCCTCGATGATTTCCTCGAAGATGAAGAGCTGTTGGCCGAGGCCGAATCTGCAGCCACCAAGCGGGTCATTGCCTGGCAGATCGAACAAAGCTCTTTTCCTACCTGCTGACAAGCCATTGACTGACTGACGGCGCCCCCGCGGTGCGCCATCCTGCTGTTTCGATTGATTCAAGCGGCGGGGGTCGAGCAGTGTGGAAATGGGCAGTGCGGGTTACCAGCGCCACCGACCCGAAAAAACACTGCTCTACCGGATTGTCGAGCGGCATTACCCGGCTTTTTCCGACCACTTGGCCGAGGCCGGCAAACAGCTACCCGCCCATGTGCGTCAGGCATTCGATGGCTACCTGCAATGCGGGCGGCTGGAGCACGGTTTCCTGCGCCTGCGCTGCGACAACTGCCGCACCGAGCATCTGCTCGCGTTCAGTTGCAAGCGCCGCGGTTTCTGCCCTAGCTGCGGCGCGCGGAGGATGGCCGACGGCGCGGCCTGGCTGGTCGACCAGGTGTTGCCTGAGCGGCCGGTCAGACAATGGGTTCTTAGTCTCCCCGTTCCACTGCGATTTCTTCTGGCCACCCACCCGGCACTCATTGGTCGCGTGCTGGGTATCGTCTATCGGGTCATTGCCGGCCACATGATCCGGCAGGCCGGGTACACGCAACAGTCGGCGCGAACGGGTGCTGTCACGTTGATTCAGAGATTCGGCTCAGCCCTGAATCTGAACATCCACTTCCACATGCTGTTTCTCGATGGGGTCTACGTGGTGACGTCGCCCCACGACAACCGACCCCGATTCCAGTGGGTGCGTGAACCGACGTCGGCCCAACTGTCGCAACTGGCCCACACCATCGCCCGCCGGGTAGGGCGGTTGCTCGAGCGTGAAGGACTGCTGGAGCGCGACACCGAGCAGCTCGACTTTAGCGATGTGCTGGACGAAGACGATCCGATGCCCGATTTGGTGGGCCACTCCATTACCTACCGCATTGCCGTAGGCCCGCACCGGGGCCGCAAGGTGTTCACGCTCCAGACCCTGCCGATTTGCGAAGAGGAGGACTGGGCAACTGGCGGGCCCGGAAACGTGGCGGGGTTCTCTCTGCACGCCGGTGTCGCGGTCAAAGCCTGCCAGCGCGACAAGCTCGAGCGGCTGTGCCGATACATCTGCCGCCCTCCCGTCTCGGAGAAGCGACTGTTCCTGACCGCATGCGGCGACATCGGCTACACGCTCAAAACCCCGTACCGTGACGGGACGACTCATGTGATCCTCGAGCCACTGGATTTCATTGCCCGGCTGGCGGCACTGGTCCCACCGCCGCGCCAGAACCTGACCCGTTTCCATGGGGTATTCGCACCGAACAGCCCCTACCGGGCCCGGATCACGCCAGCCCGCCGGGGCCGGGGCGCGAAGCCCACAAAGCCAGCCCAAACCGAAGACCGCACACTGGCTGAGCAACGCTCGGCGATGCGATGGGCGACGCGCCTCAAGCGGGTTTTCCAGATTGATGTGGAGACCTGTCCGAAGTGTGGGGGCAC